>JBGSPO010000002.1:0-6546 GCA_041738575.1 Candidatus Aminicenantia bacterium | reverse complement strand
CCACGGGAAAATCGATGCCGGTGACCCTCTTGGCCGCGGCGACAACGTCAAGCACCGAATGGCCGATGCCGTAGCCGCAGTTGAAGACGCGGCTGTCCCCCCCGCCCTGGAGGTGTTTGAGGGCCAGGAGGTGGGCGCCGGCCAGGTCGTCGACATGGATGTAGTCGCGGATGGCCGTGCCGTCGGGAGTGGGGTAGTCGGTGCCGAAGACTTCCAGGCGCGGGAACTGCCCCAGCGCGGTTTTCAGCGCCAGGGTCAGCAGGTGGGTGGGCTGGCAGTAGTCCTGTCCGATCCGCGTCTTACGGTCGGAGCCGGCGGCGTTGAAATAGCGCAGGACGACGTAGCGAAAGCCGGGATTGGCGGCGGCCGTGTCGCGCAGCAGCATTTCGCTGACCAGCTTGGAGTTGCCGTAGGGATTGATGGGCAGCAGCGGCGCCGTCTCGTCGACCGGCACCCTTTCCGGCATGCCGTAGACGGCGGCGGTGGAAGAGAAAATGAAGTTCTCCACGCCGTTCTCCAGGCAGGCCTTGAGCAGGCGCAGGCAGTTGAACGAATTGTTCTCGTAGTATTTCAGGGGCAGGTGGACTGATTCGCCGACCTGAATGAAGGCGGCAAAATGCATGACGCTGCGGATGGCATGCTTGCGCAGGAGGGAGCCGACCAGCTCCGCGTCGGCGACGTCGCCGCGGGCCAACTCGCCGCAAAGGACGGCCCCGGGCTTTCCGGAGGAGAGGTTATCCAGGACGACCGGATGAAAACCCTTGTCTCCCAGGTCGCGCACCACGTGTGAGCCGATATAGCCGGCGCCGCCGGTGACCAGGATGGGCTCGCCTTGGGTCGTTTGGGTGTCGTTCATGCATTTCAGTATATGGGAGTGTCTGTTTTCAGTCAAGGTAAGTTCGATGTTCGCGGTTAGGTTTCGTGTCCCCTTGTGGGATCCGTCGTCCAACGGTTAGAGAGAAATTCAGCGAAATTCATTAAAAATGATGCTCGTTTTATGATTTTTAACAACGAAAGGCGTACTTTGAACGTCGAACCTCAATATTTCGATAAAAACAGGCCCTGAAATCGTTGACACTCGGTGCAATATTGATTATAATTATTCTTCTTTCCCACTGGAAAAATAATCAAAAATAAACAGGAGGATTCGATGCGTAATGCCTTGATCATGGGTGCTGCAGGAAGAGATTTTCATAATTTTAACACTTTTTTCCGTAACAATCCCGATGTACGGGTGAAGGCCTTCACGGCCACCCAGATCCCCGACATCGCCGGCCGCAAATATCCGCGGGAACTGG
Organism: Candidatus Aminicenantia bacterium; assembly: GCA_041738575.1. GTDB lineage: Bacteria > Acidobacteriota > Aminicenantia > UBA2199 > UBA2199 > UBA2199. The sequence goes on along the minus strand of JBGSPO010000002.1, from coordinate 5,248 downwards.
CCGGGGAATATTATCCCCAGGGCATTCCCATTTATCCCGAGACCGAATTGATCTCGCTGATCAAGAAACTCGAGATCGAGGATGTTTATTTCGCCTACAGCGACGTCCGCCACACCTACCTCATGGACAAGGCTTCCGAGGTCATGGCCGCCGGCGCCAACTTCATCCTGCTCGGACCCCGCGACACCATGATCAAGAGCAGCAAGCCCGTCGTCTCCGTGTGCGCCGTGCGCACCGGCTGCGGCAAGAGCCAGACCACGCGCCGCGTCAGCCAGATCCTGATCGCCATGGGCAAGAAAGTGGCTGCCATCCGCCACCCCATGCCTTACGGCGACCTGGTCAAGCAAAAAGTGCAGAAGTTCGTCACCAAGGCCGACCTGGCCAAGCACAAGTGCACCATCGAGGAAATGGAGGAGTACGAGCCGCACATTGAGAACGGCGTCATCGTGTTCGCCGGCGTCGACTACGGCGCCATCCTGCGCGAAGCCGAGAAGGTCGCCGATGTCATCCTCTGGGACGGCGGCAACAACGACTTCCCCTTCTACAGGTCCGACCTGGAGATCGTGGTCGCCGACCCGCACCGCGCGGGCCACGAGAAGGAATACTACCCAGGCGAGGTCAATATCCGCCGCGCCGACGTCGTGGTCATCAACAAGATCGACACTGCCGACCTCGAGAACATCCTGGAAGTGCGCAACAACATCCGGGAAATGAACCCCAAGGCCATCGTGGTCGATGCGGCTTCCCCCCTGCTGGTCAAAGACCACGAGAAGATCCGCGGCAAGCGGGTGCTGGTCATCGAGGACGGCCCCACCCTGACCCACGGCGAGATGCAGTACGGCGCCGGCGTCATGGCCGCCGAGAAGTACGGCGCCGCCGAGTTGGTCGACCCGCGTCCCTGGGCCGTGGGCACGATCGCCGACACCTTCAAGAAATATCCCGACATCGGCGTGCTGCTGCCGGCCATGGGCTATGGCGCCAAGCAGATGAAGGACCTGGAAGCGACCATCAACAAGGTGGACTGCGACCTGATCATCATCGCCACCCCCATCGACCTGGGCCGCATCGTCAAGTTCAAGAAGCCCACGGTCCGCGTCGGCTACGAGCTCCAGGAGATCGGCACGCCGACCCTGGAGGAGATCCTGAAAAAGAAGTTTAAGAAGTAGATATAGCCGCTGTCCGGCTAGTGTGGCGGCTGCTCCCAGCGGGAGCGGCCGCCGCCTTTTTTTGGGGCTGGAGAAAATGAGAAAGAAACTTGCTTTGATCGCCTTCGGCGGCAACGCCATGCTGGAGGCCGGCGAAAAGGGCACGGCCAAGGAACAATACCGCAATGCCCAGAAAGCGGCCCAGCTGATGGTGGAGATCGTCCGCAAGGGATACGAGCTGATCATCGTCCACGGCAACGGCCCGCAGGTCGGCAACATCCTGCTGCAGATGGAGGCGGCGGCCAACACCATACCCGCTTTTCCCCTGGACGTCTGCGACGCCATGACCGAGGGCAGCATGGGCTACATGCTGGAGCGGGCCATCCTCAACGAGATGCGCAAGCGCTCCATCGACAAGGAAGTGGCCACGGTGCTGACCCAGGTGGTCGTTGACCGCGAGGACAAGGCGTTTTCCAGGCCCACCAAGCCCATCGGCCCCTTCTACAACAGCTTCCGCTCCGCCCAGCTGAAGAAGGAGAACAAGTGGCAGATGGTGGAGGACGCCGGCCGCGGCTTCCGCCGCGTGGTGCCTTCACCGCTGCCCATCGATATCATTCCCAAGCGCGCCATCCGCTCGCTGGTGGAGCGCGGGATCGTGGTCATCGCCGCCGGCGGCGGCGGCATCCCGGTCTTCATCAACTCTTCGGGGCTGGTGGAGGGTGTGGAGGCGGTCATCGACAAGGACCACGCCTCGGCCCTGATCGCCCGCGAAGCCAAGGCCGACCTGTTCATCATCCTCACCGGCGTCGACCGGGTGTGGGAGAACTTTGGCAAGGAGAACGCCCTCCCCATCGCGCGCATGGACGTGGACAAGGCCCGGCGCATGCTGGACGAGGGGCAGTTCCCTCCCGGCTCTATGGGGCCCAAGATCATCGCCGCCATCGACTACATCAACGGCGGCGGCCGCGAGGTGCTGATCACCTCGGCAGACAAGCTGAAAGCGGCGCTGGCCGACCGCTCGGGGACCAAGATCGTCCGCAGCCGCGGCAGCCACGATGCCTCCCGGTCCGAAGGGACCGGGACGTCGGGACCCAAGCGGTCCCTCCAGGGCGCGGAAAGGAAAACCATCAAGGGGGAATAGCATAGTGGAGAACAAGAGCGAAACAAGCTTGGATATCGGCGCCGTTGACATGGAATTCGTCCGGGAATTCCTCAAGGGCAAGGCGCAGCCGCTGGAATTCGAGGACCTGGTCTACCAGGTGGCGCTTTTCAAGACGCGCGACGACCGCAAGAGCCGGGTCAAGGTCTATGACCCCGGCTGCGAGTACCAGGCCGGGGACCTGATCTACAAGGAATACCCGGGCCAGCTGCCGGTGGGCAACAAGAAGTACATCGCCGTCGGGGACGGGGTCATCCTCAAGGTCGAGGAAGCCCGCAACCGCGGCGGGCGCGATGAGATCCGCCTCAGCTACGAGGGCACTTCCGAGTTCCGCAAGTACACCGAGTACCTGATCAAGCAGAAGATCGAGCTGCTGCTGCCGCACAAGGACGAGACGCCCTGCCGCCCGGCCGAGTACATCACCACCGATATCGACCCGCGCCAGACCCAGTCGCCGCTGATCGAGCGCGACTTCAACCTGCTGCGCAAGAAGCTGACCACGGCGCTGAACAAGGAATCCGCCATTGCCTTCATCAACGGCAAGGGAATGCTCAAGGAGAACCTCAAGGAGATCGCCCCCGAGGTGTTCACCTCCATCCGCGAGTTCCTGAAGGGCCGGCAGTCATCGGAAAGCACCGAGTTCTTCGTCGAGAACTTCGCCAAGGTTGCCCCCGACAGCCCCGATTTCGCCGCCACCTGCTTCGCCCTGAACTTCATCATGACCACGCAGTACAAGATCGACCTGCAGCAGACCAGCGGCGCCGGCTGGGGCAAGTGGCACCTGATCTCTTCCCTCTACCATATCCGCCGCAACTCCCTGGTCAGCGACAGCAATCCTTTCCTGGCCAAGGCCAGCTATAGCGACCGCAAGAACCTTCTCCAGAAGCGCAAGAAATTCGAGGAACAGATCTTCACCGAGGGCGAGACGCGCTATTTCCTGACCCAGCGCGAGGTCATTTCCGGCGCCGTGCGCTTGAAGCCCGGCCTCTACCGCTTCGATGACGCCATCGAGTTCGAGGCCACCGACACCGTCACGCGCAAGAAGCACACCCTGTATTTTTACCCCGACGAGAACCTGCTGCTGGGTTTCGACAAGGTCTTCGAAAGCTGCAAGGCCCTGCAGGGGACGACCCTGGTCTTCGAGCAGACGGCCAACGGTGAATTCCAGTTCACGGTCAAGACCACCAAGAAAGGCGCCATCACCGACCGCATCGTCTATGACCCCGAGCGCAAGGTCTTCCTGGCCAACGGCGAGAAAGTCGCCTCGACGGTGGCGCCCAACAAGTCGATCTTCCTGGAGAGCGAGGCCTTCCAGACCCTGGCCGACCGCCTGGAGGAGTTCCGCAAGGCCGAGAGCTACAACAAGCTATTCCACAAGGTCTTCCTGGAATTCGGCAATCGCGAGAAGAATTACGAGATCCACATCCTGCGCCTGTACCATATCCTCGACCTGATCGCACCCGTCGACCTGCGCACGGTCGAGGAGATCATCCTCTGCAATCCCGAGTTCATCCCCTCGGAGAAGCTGGCCGGGGTCTTCTACCTCGACTCCGACGCCGTGGTCGAGATCGAGGAGGAGGAGAAGCTGCGCCGCCAGGGGCTGATCGAGGACCAGAAGCGCAAGCGCGAGGAGTCGCGCAAGCTGCAGCATGACGAGGAGATCAAGGCCCAGGATGAGATCCGCCTGCTGCGCGAGGAGCGGCGCAAGAAGCGCGAGGAAGAGATGTGGCAGAAGCAGAAGCTGCAGGAGGAAAAGGAGGCGCAACGCCGCGCCGAGGCGGCTTTCGCCGTCCAGGAAAGTGCTGCAGCGCCCCGCCCCGCCCGCAAGGCCTACGCCAAGGACGAGTTCCCCAAGCCGGCGCCGGCGTTCGACGAGCCGCCGGTGAAGCCCGAGGCGGTGAAGAAGCAGAAGCGCAAGGTCGAGCCCGAGAAGCCGGCCAAGACGGCGAAGAAGGGACAGAAGAAGATCCTGGAAGAGAAGATAGAGCTCGACGAGATCAAGAAGCAGATCCTGCAGGAGGACCTGATCGAGACGGCCGGCGGCAAGGAATCGGAAGTGAAGAAGGAGCCGGTCAAGGAGACCAAGGTGGCCTACAAGGACGAGGGCGGCTTCGGCGGCATCTTCGCCAGCCAGCTTGACCAGATCGTCAAGAATGAAACGACGGAGCCGGCCAAGAACGGCGGCAAAAAGGAAAAAAAGGCTAAAAAGAAAACAGGGGAGTGATGAAGATCCTGCTCAACTCCTGGATGCGCGAGATCGACCGCGCCGCCATTTCGGGCCGGGGAATCCCCGTCATCGTCCTGATGGAGAACGCCGCCGTCGCCTGCAGCGAGTTTTTCGCCGAGATGTTCCCCCGCAACCGCTATCCCGGCTGCCTGGTGCTGGCCGGCAAAGGCAACAATGGCGGCGACGGCCTGGCCATCGCCCGCCTGCTCCTGGAGCGCGGCTACGACGTACGCGTCCTGCTCATGGCCCGGCCAAATGAGCTCGGTCCAGAATCCAGGGCCAACTATGACCGCCTGCTGGAGGCCGGCATCCCTCCCGAGGCGGTCCCATCCGCCTCCGGCTTGAAGAAAGCCCTGGCCGCCTGCAATGCCGGCGAGATTTTCCTGGTCGATGCCGTGTTCGGCACTGGGCTCGACAAGCCGGTGACCGCCGGCCTGTTCGCCGAGGCCTTCGATGCGGTGAACCGCTCGGGCCTCCCCGTCGCCGCCGTGGACATCCCCTCGGGCCTGGGCGAGAGCTTCGCCCCCGCCGCCGGGGTCCACATCCGCGCCCGGGTCACCGCCGCCTTGCACGCCTTGAAATGGGCCCACCTGAATCCCGACGGCAGCCCCGACTGTGGCCGCATCCGCGTCGTGGACATCGGTATTCCCAGGGACCTGGAGCACGGGGAGGAGTACTTCATCCGCATGACCGAGCCCTCCGATCTCAAGCCGCTGC
>JBGSPO010000249.1:0-3973 GCA_041738575.1 Candidatus Aminicenantia bacterium | reverse complement strand
GGCGACATAGCGATCGGTTTCGTCCACGACTTCGACGGCCGAGAATCCGGTCGCGGCCAGCAGGGCCTCCAGCGCCGCCTTGCCGGGCAGCCGGTCGCGGCGGACCGGCTTGCTGCTCTCCCCATGCAGGCGGTCGAGGGACTCGCGCCCCATCTGGTGGGCGATGACCAGCAGCCCTCCCGGTTTAAGAACGCGGCGGAATTCCTCCAGGGCCCTTCTTTTGTCCGCAAGGTGAGGCAGGAGGGCCAGGGCAATGACCTTGTCGAAATCACGGTCGGGCAGGGGCAGGGCGTGGGCGTCGCCTTCCACGAATGAGACGTTGGCCCCATGGGGCTTGAGGCGTCCGACCTCGAGCATACCGGGGGCGAAGTCCAACTCCACCAGGCTGCCCTGCGGGCCGATGACGTCGCAGACTACCGGGATGAGGCGACCGCTGCCGCAGCCGGCGTCCAGGACGCGGTCGCCGGGGCGCAGCCGGAAATGGCCGGCAAAGGAGTGCAACCGCGCCTGTTCTTCCGGGCCCGAGTGCCGCTCGTCCCAAGAGGCGGAGATGCCGGAGAAAAAGTCACTCTTGGTCATGGCGCCTCGCGATGCGTTCTTTCTGCGCGCGCATGGGGGGGATGATCCAGGGCAGGACCGCCAGCATCAGGGCCAGCCCGGGCAGGCCGCGCACCACCGCCGCCCAGCCGAGGAGGCGCGGCGGCAGCTCCATGAACCCCGCCATGGCCTGGACCAGCACCAACAGCAGAACGCGGTCGAGCAGGAGGACGACCAGGAGCGCCAGCCAGTCGGGCAGGCGAAAGAGTTTCTGCAGCGGCCGGGGCAGGGCAGTGAAGAGGAGTCCTTCGGCCATCATGATGAAGGCGATGGGCGGGTAAAAAGGAGGCATGCCGGTCAGCAGCGCCGAGAGCAGCGGCGCCGCGACGCCGGCGACCATGGCTAGCGGCGGCGCGACCAGGAAGCCGGCCAGGGCCAGGGGATAGAACATGGGCATGAAGGCGCTGCCAAGGCCCAGGAGGTGGAAGAAGACGGGCAGGACCAGGGCGGCCGACAGCAGCAGGCCGGCCAGCACGTAGTCGAAGCTGGGGTGCCTCATCTCTTCCAGCGCAGCCCGACGGAGACCGTGCGCCCGGGCATGGCGAAGGTGCCGGCGGCCATGCCGGGGAATTCCCCGTAGATTACATACTGCTCTTCCAGTATGTTGTTCAGGTCGACGATCAGGTCGACATTGCGCATGAATGCGCCCACCAGCCGGCTGTTGAGAATGAAGTAGGAAGGCAGCGGCTTCTGCGAGTTCTCCCCGGCGAAATAGGTGTTGACCTGCTGGCCTTGAATTTGGAGGGATGCCAGGCGCGACCGCAAGCGGATCGTGCCGTCCCACTTGTGCCCGGGCCGGCCGCTGGTATGGCTGCCGGGTTCCAGATAGGCGTGACTGAGTTCGGTCTCCAGCCAATCCACCGGGCTGGCGCACAGGCCGACCTCTACGCCACTGAAATCGAAACTGCCCGTGTTGAGAAAAATGTATTTGTTGCCGGGATTGGGATTGGGCCGGGTCTCGATCAGGTTGCTGCCGCGCATCTTGAATAGGCACGCCTGCAGGGAAAAGCGGCCTGCTGCCTGCCAGGCGATCCCGGCCTCATAGTTCCAGGTCCGCTCGGGCTCCAGGTCCTTGTTGGCCGGCGGGAACATGTACAGCTCGTTCAACTGCGGCGAACGAAAGCCCTTGCTGGCCTGCAGCCGTGCCGACAGCGCCGGAGTCGCATGCCAGACCAGGCCGGCCTGGGGGCAGAGCTCGCTGCCGTAGAGCGAGTCAAGCTGCAGGCGGACGCCGGCACTGGCAACGATGGCGGCGGAAGGCAGCCAGTCATCGTGGATGAAGAGTGATCCCTCGCTCTTGTGCCATTCGCCCAAGGGAACGTTGTTGCTGCGGCCGCCGAAATAGCGGTAGTCGCCGCCAGCCAGGAGGACGTGGTTCCTGAGACGGCGCGTTGTCCAGCGGGCCATGGCGCCGTTGGTAAAATCGGTCGAGTCCCAACCGTCGGAAAACAGGTGCTTGCCGAAGTTGCGGTAGAGGCGCAGGCTCCACTCGTCCCGCTCCTTGGTGCCGGCAAGGGAAAGGTCCACTGCGCCGCGGCGGTAATCATTCCAGGAATTCGCCAGCGGCTGCTCCACTGTCCCCGGCTCGTTTTTCTCACCGTTGAAATATTTCCCCTGCAAACTGAGTTCCAGGACCGGCGCCAACTCCCAATCGACGCGGGCGGTCAGGGCGTCACCCTGGTAAGCTGAGTTTTCCAGGTGGCCGTCGCTTTGGCGCCGGTCGTAGGTGACGAGGTAGCTTAGGCGGCCGTTCTTGCCTCCCTGCAGCAGGTTGAGTTGGTTGGTATGAAAGCTGCCGTAGGCGAGTTGGAGCAAGCTCTCGGACTTTTTCTCCGGCCGGCGGGTGATGATATTCACCGCCCCGCCCATGGCCTCGCCGCCGTAGAGCACCGAGGCCGGTCCCTTGATCACCTCGATGCGCTCGACGTTGTCGAGGGGGAAGGCATGGGTTACGGCGCAGCCGTAAAGGCCCATCTTTTCGGGACGGCCGTTGACCAGCACGGCGATGCGCCGGCCGTTCTGCCCCAGGCCGCGGATGTCGAGATCGGAGCGGCCGAAATCGCCGCTGCGCTGCACGAACAGGCCGGGTAAGCCGCCCAGCGCCGCCAGGGCATTGGTTGCCGGCAGGAACTCCAGGGAGGGGCGGTCGAGTACCTGCAGGGAATCGCTGCAGTTCTTCAATTCCTTGGGGGACATGATGGCCGTGACCACGACCTGCTCGCGGAAAAGATATTTTGATTTTTTGTCCTTATTGTCCGAGGAGACGTCCGCAGCTTGGTCGGGAAATAGTCTGATAACGGATGACAGTAAAAGAAAGATAAGTGCAAATGCGGTTGCAAAAGTGGATTTTGGACGCATATTACCTCCCGCTTGGTGTTACAATTTTTAAAAAAGTAACACACAATGGATGGCGTGTCAAGACCGTTACTCCAAATTCAAAAAATGATCACTCCAGGTGGCTGCCGGTCGTGGTCATAATCAGCTTGCCGTGTTTGACCCCTTTGGCGCTCAGCAGCCGGCCGGACACTTCCCGGATTTCTTTTCCTGAACCTTTTAAAATGACGACCTCCAAACAATTGTGTTCGTCCATATGGATATGGGTGGTGGAGACGATGATCCCCAGGTGGTGGTGCTGGATATCGGTCAGCTTTTTTGAAAGCTCCCGGACATCATGGCTATAGACCAGGCTTAAAACCCCCATGGTCGGGGCATTATCGGTTTTCCACTCCTCCGCCACCAGCCGTTCGCGGATCAGGTCGCGGATCGCTTCCGAACGGCTCTTATAGCCGAGCTTGGTGATGAAGGGGTCGAATTTTCCCAGCAGGGCTTCATCTAAAGAAACGCCGAAACGGATCAGTTTGCTCATGATTGCCCTCTTTACTAATTATCATTCTTTATTATATACCAAAATTCTGTCACGCGGTTTGAAATAAAATTCCAGATCCCAAGCACCAAATTCCAAAGATCAAAGCCAAGAAGCAGTTAAGTGAAAGGCTTGAAGGGTAGATGGTTCTGAAAGCAGCAAGCTTTCGCTGTCAGTGCCATTGCCCCATCACCCCATCTGCTCATCAACGATTACCCGTTCTCTTCGTTTGGGTCATTGGAACTTGGAGCTTGGAATTTATTTGCTAATTGGAATTTGCGATTTGGAATTTCAGCCCCGCATCTCACCCGCTACGCGTCACGATAGTTCGTTTTTTATGTTCACTAAGTCCTCGACAGCGCGCGTGATAGCTTGGCTGTCGATCTTCATCAGCGCCAGCAGCTCGCTGCTTTTTCCGGAGCGCGGGATCTCCTTCACGTACAGGCTCGTGACCCTGCCGACCGCCCTGGCGACGAGGCCGGCGATGGCGCCGCCGTAGTGGTCCTCGGCGAC
>JBGSPO010000247.1:0-6672 GCA_041738575.1 Candidatus Aminicenantia bacterium | reverse complement strand
CGCAGCGGCGCCATCGCCGGATTCGGCGCCAAGATCGACCACGAGCTGCTGGGCTGGACCTACCGCAAGCTCTTCCTGCTGCTGGAGAACCCATCGGTCGAGGCCCTTGACCGCCTCCATGCCTGGCTGCGCCTGCAGCCGGAAGTGATCTTCCTGGTCAAGACCATCGGCGCCTACGACCTGGAAGTGGAGCTGATGACGCGCACGAGCGGCGATTTCTTCGCCTTCAAGCGCCGGCTGCGCACCACCTTCGCCGCCGACCTGGCCGGGCTGCGCAGCGTGATCGTACACCGGGAGCTCAAATACGGGCAGTACCCGGCGTAGAAGAACGTGACGTGTAACGCGTGACGCGTGACAAGGGAAGAAAAGGGAAAGGCAGAGGGAAGAGAGAGGGAAGCGGCACTATTCGGTAAATCATCAAGAATTCGCTAAATGGGCTTTCCTATTAATTAATTAATCTTTCCTTTCTCTTCCCTCTAATCGTGGCGCAGCGCTTCGATCGGGTCCAGCCGGGACGCCTGCATGGCCGGGTACAGGCCGGAGATAAGCCCGATGAGGGCGCAGACGCAGAAGGAAAGCAGCACGGCGCTGACCGTCCAGCCCACCGACCAGCCCGTGATCGCAGCCAGGGTCAGGGAGAGGACGAATCCGAAGAGAATGCCCATCATGCCGCCCAGCGAGGAGATGGCGATGGTTTCGACCAGGAACTGGCGCTTGATGTCGCGCTTGGTGGCTCCCACCGCCCGGCGCAGGCCGATCTCCCTGGTCCGTTCCAGGACCGTGGCCAGCATGATGTTCATGATGCCGATGCCGCCCACCAGCAGCGATATCCCCGCGATGAAGGCCATGACCAGGGTGAAAATGTTCTGCGTCTTGCGGTGCTGCTCCAGCAGGGCTTCGGGCACGATCATTTCGTAATCGTCGATCTCCTTGTGGCGCTTCTTGAGCAGGTGGGACAGCGTCGCCGCCGCGGCGCTGCTGGGGATGCCTTTTTTGACCTGCAGGCGGAAATCATCGATCTGGGATTCGTACACCCCGAAGCGGAAGGCGTGCAGGGCCGTCTGCAACGGGATGTAGACGTTGTTCTGCTCGCCTTTCAGGGGCACGCCCTGGAACTCCTCCCGCAGCAGGTTCTTGTCCTTCAGCACCCCGACCACCGTCAGCCATACGTGGTTGACCTTGAGCCGATCCCCAACCGGGTCGCGGCCGGGAAAAAGCACCTGGGCCACCCGCGAGCCGACCACGCAGACTTGGGCATAACCGAGATCGTCGACGGGCAGGAGGAAGCGCCCGCTCTTCATGGTCAGGTTGGCCATCTCCAGGTGGGTGGGGAGTACGCCCAGGACCTCGGCATCGATCTCCGCCGCGCCGCTGAACAGGGCATAGACTTTTACCCCCTTGCTGGCGCTGTAGGAGCTTAGGAACGGCAGCGTCTCCCGGGCCGCATTCAGGTCCTGCAGGGTCAGGCCGGGGGAATTTTCGCGGATCTCCTTGAGCTTTGATTCCTCGAACACCTTGGCCTTGACGATGATATTGCGCAGCCCCATGAAATCGATGAGCTGGAGCGCCTCGCGCTCGGCGCCGCGACCGATGCTGAGCATGGCGATCACCGCCCCCACGCCAAAGATCATGCCCAGCAGCGTCAGGACCGTGCGCAGCTTGTGGTGGATGAGCGATTCGGCGGCCTCGCGGATCTCCTGTTTCAGTTTCATCGCCTGCCCCTCACCTGCCCGCCTGCGGGTCGCCCAGAAGGAATTTTTCTCCCGCCTTCAGGCCTTTTTTGATCACGGTCTGCGTCAGGCTGCGCTCGCCGGTCTCGACTTGCCGCTTTTTCACCCCGCGGGCCGTCTGCACATGGAGGAACGACCGCCCCTGCTCGAAGAGCAGGGCCTGGTTGGGCACGCAGATGACCTGCAGTCGCCGGTTCACCAGGATCGACGCCTTGACCTGCACGCCGGGCTTCATCACGCTCCTGTCGGTGCTGTCAAGGCTGGCCTTCACTTCAAAATACTTGAGCGGGCTCTTCTCGTCCAGGGGCTTGGCGATGGTATCGATGCCGATGACGCGGCCGCTGAAGCTCCTGGCCGGCCCGAGATCGATGGTCAGGGACACGGGCAGCTTGTCCTTCAAGCCGGAGGCCTCGGATTCCAGCACGAACAGCTTGGCCTGCATGTGGTCCAGGTCGGGGAGCGTGCCCAGCTTTTCCCCGCCCCAGATATCCATGCCCACCCTGAATTTTTCGCCGTTCCAGCGGGCGGCCACGACAAAGAGCCCTTCGTGGGGCGCCTGGATCTCCAGCGATCTCATCGCGGCATTGAACTGGTCAAGCTTGGTCTGGACCGCCTTTCTCCTGGACAGCAGCAGCTGCAGCTCGGCCTGGGTCTTGCGCTCCAGCTGGGTCCCTTTCTTTCTGAAGTGCCGCTCTTTTTCCTTCAGGTAGTCGAGGTCGATGCCATCCTCGATGATCTTGTTGCGTGAATAAATACTCTCATCCCTCGCGGCATAGACGTCCGCCAATTTCTTTTCGATCGCCGTCACGCCGATCTGGCCCTGGATGTCGGACTTCTCCTTCTGCATCTGCCGGGTCTTCTGGGAGATCTCCAGGTCGATCTTGGCGATGTTCGCCTCTTCGATCTTGATCTGCTCCAGGTAGTACAGGGAGTTCAGCCTGACCACCGCCTCTCCCTTTTTGACCATGGTATTGTCGACCGCGATCCAGGCGATGGTCTGACGGCCGCGAAGCTGGGGCGGCGTGGTCAGGGAGGTGGCCGTGACGCTCTGCAGCTCGCCGAAGGCGGGGATCTTGATCTCGAAGGTCCCCGGCTGCGCGGCCAGGACCAGGAGTTCGCTGTCAGCCGCGTCGCGGCAGGCAACGGCAGCCAGCATGAACAGGCCGGCCATGAAGGACTTCGCTCTCGCGGTCATCCGGCGTCCCCCTTGCCGTCGACGCGGACCAGGACCTCGTCGTTCCTGTCCGCCCCCTTCAGCAATTGCACCATGCCCTTGGAACGGGCGCCGAGGACCACCGGGGCCAGCGTGTTCCTGATCCACCCCTTCTTGCGCACGAAGGTCCCTTCCTCGCGGTAGATGATCGCGGCCTCGGGGACCTGCAGGACGTTTTCCAGGGAGGAGACGTCGATGTCGATCGTCGCCGCCATTCCCGGCCGCATCAGGGCCGGGTTGGATTCGGCCAGGTCGATGACCACGTCGAAGACGGTCACGGGCTGATCGTCGGATTTGATGCGGAAGATGCGGCCGAGCTCGCTGACCGTGCCGGCATAGGCGCGGTCGGGGTCGGCGTCGAGCCGGACCGCCGCTTTCTGGCCCGCCCTGATCCGCCCCGCCTGCGGTTCCAGGATCGCCGCCTTGACCTGCATTCTCGCCAGGTCGGGCAGCTCGAGCACGTTCTGGCCCATCCAGCTGGAATCGCCCACCGTCTTTTTCTTGCCGTCCCAATCCAGCGCGTACACCACCATGCCGTCCTTGGGGGCCCGGACCGACATCTTGGCTATTTCGGCCTGCAGCTTGGCGATGTCCGCCTGCAGCAGCAGGACCTTGGAACGCTGCACCTGCAGGCGCGACCTCATCCCCGAGGCCTGGTTGACGATGCGACTGCGGGCCATTTTCAGCCGCAGGTCGGCGAGTTCGAGGTCCAGCTTGCGCTTCTTCAGTTCCAGGGGGGCGATGAACTCCTCGGGCACGTCGGTTTTATGTAGGACCTTCTGCTGGTTGACCTTCTCCTCCTCCTGCCGCAGCTGCAGCTCGTCCAGGGTCTCCTGCTCCTGAAGTTCGAGCCGGGCCAGCTCCTTTTCCGCCGTATCGAGCTCGGCCTGCTTGAGCTGGAGCCGTTCCTGCAGCTCCTTGTCGTTGAAGGCCAGGATGGCTTCGCCGCTCTTGACCGGCTTGCCTTCCGGGGCCATGAAGGTGATCGTATATTCCCACATGCGCTCGACCGACGGGCAGCCGATGAACAGCGACGCGGCGGATTGCAGGCGCCCGCTGGCATGGACCGTGATATGAAAAGGGCCGCGGACCACTTTTTCGCCCCGGAATTGGGCTTGCTGCGAGCAGGAGGGGAGGGCCAGCGTCGCCAGGGTCATCCCGGCCAGCAGGACAGCCGCCGCGAGATTATTTCGTTTCACCGTCACTTGACTCCTTGTCCGGGACGATCTCCCGGAGCGCTTCGAGCCGCATGCCGGGAGTGACGGCCTTGTTCTCTTCGGCCCGGGCCACCACCACGAATTCGTCGTGGGCCAATGCCCGCAAGCGGATCGCTTTGCGGCCGCTGGGCTTGATCCAGAAAGACCCATTCTCGAACAGGGCCATCTCCAGCGGCACCTGCAGCGCGTTCGGGCAGCGCTGCGCCAACACCCGGCAGCAGAAGCTCATGCCCGGCTTCATGACGCGCGGGTCCAGCGCCTCGAGCTCGATGTCCACGCGGAAATAATGGGCTTTGCCCCAATGGGCGCTGGGTTCGGCGTTGGTCAGGATCCTGCCGACCCTGCCCTTGAAGCGCCGGTCCGGGAAGGCGTCCGGGACCAGCTCGACGCCCTGGCCGACGCCGATCTTCTTCATGTGGGCCTCGCCGATCCAGCCCTGGACGAAGAACGACGAGCTGTCGGGGATGGTGGCCACGGTCTGGCCCGTAAAAACGGTGTCGCCGATCTGGATCTTGCGCCGCGGGTAGCCCGTTTCCCCGTAGACGACCGTTCCGGGCGTCCGGGCCCGGATGACCAATTCGTCCAGGATCTTTTGCGACGCGGCCAGCTTGCGCCGCAGGTCTTCTATTTCGATCCGCATGGTGGCGATCTGGGTCTGGAGCTCCATCGAGTTGACCTTTTTTTTCGTTTCGGCGCCGGCCAGGGAGAAAATCCCTTTCTGCTTTTTCAGCTGCTTCTGCTCGTATTCGAACTTGGACTGCAGGTCCTCCGGCACCGAGGCGTCGATCTCCTTCTGCTGCAGATCGTTCTCGGCGGCCTTGCGCTCCACTTCCAGCTCCAGGCGCTGGTGCCCCAGGTCCGCCTGCTTCTGGGCCATCTCGATGTTCCTGTTTTTCAGCGCCTCCTTGTTGGCCTCGATCTCCACCGCCAGGTTGGCCGGGTCGAAAATGACCACCGTGTCCCCCGGCCGCACGTCGTCGCCCTCCCGGGCCAGCCACTTGATCTGCAGGCGCCAGGTGCTCGTCTGCGGCACCTTGAACTCTTCGGACTTCAGGGCCTGCAGACTGCCGTTCAGCAGCACGACCCTCTGCCAATCCCGCTTTGCAACCCGTGCTTCCCGGCGCTCCGTCCGGACGGCACAGGTCGAGAGGCAGCAGGCCAGGGCCAGGACCAGCCCGGCGGACAGGCGGCGCCCGGTGGGGCGTTCAGCCCCGGCGGGTATCGGATTTGATCTTGCCATCTTTGATGACGATGACGCGCCCGGCATAGGCGGCGATGTCCTGCTCGTGGGTCACCATGACGATGGTCTGCCCCTGCTCATGGAGAGCGCCGAACAGGTTCATGATCTCGTGGGCCGTGACCGAGTCGAGGTTGCCCGTCGGTTCGTCGGCCAGGAGCACGTCGGGGTCGTTGATCAGCGCCCGGGCGATGGCCAGGCGCTGGCATTCCCCCCCGGACATCTGGGTGGGCCGATGGTGGATCCTCTCTCCCAGCCCGGTCATTTCCAGGAGCCGGATCGCCTTGGCGGTATGATCCGTTTCCGCGCCCCGGGCATATCGCATCGGCAGGGTGGAGTTCTTCAGCGCCGACAAGCGGGGCAGCAGGTTGAAATTCTGGAAAACGAAGCCAAGGTGCTTGTTGCGTGTGAACGAAAGCTCGTCGTCATCCAGGAGGCTGACTTCCTTGCCGTTCAGGACATAGGAGCCGGCGCTGGGCCGGTCCAGGCACCCCAGGATGTTCATCAGGGACGATTTCCCCGAACCGGAGGCGCCCATGATGGCGACGTAATCATTCTTCCGTATATGGAGAGTGATCCCGCTCAGGGCGTGAACTTCAGACTCGCCCATGCGGTAGACTTTTGTCAAGTCAGTCACTCTCAGCATGTGTTGCCCCCCCGGGATCGCGAAAAGGCGAAGATGCGTGGAAACGATAGTATCTTCCTCTAAAATAAAAAAATCAACAAAAAGTTCCGTAGATCGCCCGCTCCGTCTTCGGCTTTTTCTTCCCTTCTTTTAACGCTCCGCCGAAAGGCGCAGGATCTCAACCAGCATGGCCACGGCTTTCTCCATGTCAGCGACATGGATGTGCTCGCTGGTGGAGTGCTCGTCGCGGGCGCCGATGCCGACCACCGCCATCTCGATGCCGTGGTTGTTGTAGATGGAAGCGTCGGTGAAGCCGGTGATGAAGGTGGTCCTGGCCCTGATGCCGACGGTGCGCAGGGCTTTTTGCGCCGTGACCACGGTCCAGGCGTCCGGGGCGATCTGCACCGCTTTGCAGAGGTTGTCGGTCTTGACGACCACGCGGGCTCCCGCCTTGGCCACTTCGCGCTTGATGGTCCGTTCCATTTCATTCGCCAGCGCCTGGGCCTTCTTGTGCTTCAGGCTGCGGCACTCGGCCAGGAAGCAGGCCTGAGCGGGAACGCCGTTGCGGATGATGCCGCCGCTGATCACGCCGACGTTGGCCGTGGTCTCGCGGTCGAGGCGGCCGAGCTTCAGGGCAACGATGGCCCGGG
>JBGSPO010000184.1:0-12193 GCA_041738575.1 Candidatus Aminicenantia bacterium | reverse complement strand
GGCCTGGACGGTCGCCGGCGAGGAGAGGCCGGCTGCGGCGGCGATCTCGCGCATGGTCGGGAAATAGCCGTTGCGGCGGATGAATTCCCTGATCTTGTCCAAAAAAAGCTTTTGTTTTTTGGTCAGCATTTGTTCGCCTCTTGTTCGTCTTTTCTATAATAGTATGATCCCACCCATTTGTCAACAAGGATTTTTTAGAACTCGGCTCACGGCATACGGCTTGCGGCTGACGGCAACAGCAAAGTAACGATCTAGTTCGTATTTTGCGGCTGCCGTATGCCGTACGCCGTACGCCAAGATTTTGAACTTTCCGGACCTGTCTTGCGTTATAACGATCTAAGGGCGTGGTCCCACAGGAGGTCACATGAAAAGACTGTATAGAAGCCGGAAAAACCGCATGCTCGGCGGCGTCTGCGGCGGCATCGCCGAATATTTTGAGATCGATCCGGTCATCGTCCGCCTGATCGCCGTGGCCCTTTTCTTCGTGGGCGGCTCAGCGATACTGGCCTATATCATCGCCCTGATCGTCATCCCCTACGAACCCCTGGAGACTGCCGCCGGCCAGAGCAAGGATGCCGCGCCGACCGCCGCGACGGTTTCAGCCCCGGCTCCGGCCGAGGCCGCGCGCCAGAGCAGCGGCGACTCGGTGCCCCTGTTCCTGGGCATCCTGCTCATCATTGTCGGCGGCCTTTTCCTGATGCACAACCTGCCCATTTTCAGCCCGTTCTACCTGTCGATCCGCCACTATATGCGCCATTTCTTCTGGCCCTCCATCCTGATCGTGTTCGGGGTGTTCCTTATTGCCAGGGGCTGGAAGAAGTAAGAGCGAAAGACGTTAGACGTCAGACGTTAGATGTTGGCAAGAAAAGGGAAATGGCATTTTTTTCTCTTCACTAACGTCTAACATCTAACATCTGACGTCTTTTTATTGTCCGTCCCATCGGCTATAATAGGCGAGAAATGGATACGATTACCATCACCATCTATCCCGGGGACAGGAACCGCATCGTGATCTCGGATTATCCCGAGTTAACCTCGAGCCACAAGCTGGTGAGCAAAGGCATCGCCATTCTCAAGCAATACGCGCCAGGCATCATGCGCTACCTGTCTAAACAGAGGCTGCTGGGCCGCCTGCCCTTGTACCGCGTCGAAGTGCGAGGCGCCGCCGGCATGTCCCTCGCGGACGTCCGGGCGTTGCTGGCCAACTGGATGAAGCGCAAGCGCAACCGGCGCCTGTTCTACGTCATCCTGGAGCTGCTGCTCATGCCCTTCACGGCGTTCGTGGCCCTGCTGCCCGGGCCGAATGTCGTCTTTTACGGGCTGTTCGTGGTCTTTTATTTCCACGCCAAGGCATTTTTGAGCTTGAGCCGCATCAAGGTCGATGAGTTGAACATAACGATCATCCGTGACGCGTGACGCGCCCGTAGGTCCCCGCTAGGGGATAACACGTGACACGGAAGACCAAAATCCCGGCAACCATCAGTTTCTTCGATAAAAATCATCACTAACCAGGGAATGGTCCACCCCAAACCGATTTATCCCTACAAAGAATTTTTGAAAACACCGGGAATGAGTGGCAGTTCGAAAAAAAAGGCGGCTCGCGGGAGCCGCCTTCACTGAATCATCTTAGCTCGTCACGCGTTACGCGTCACGTGTCACGAGAGTTCGTATTTTATCTACAGCCCCAGTTTCTTCTTGGCCTGGTCGCTGAGCGTCCGGAACTCGGCCTCGATTCGCGCTTCTTCCTTCTTCAGTTCCTGGGCCAGGGCGGCATTGGGATCGTTGGCCGGTTCGCCGCCGCCTTTCTTCAGCTTGTCGATCTCGGCCTGGATGACATCCAGCTTGTCCTGTTCGTAACCCGGCATCTCGATGTCGACATACTTGCGCTGCAGCTCGCGGTCCAGTTTGTCGTACTTGAACTGCAGCTCCTTGATCGCCTTGTCGTTGCTGGGGGCCTGCTTGACGGGCTTAACCGAGGCGTTGTACTTCTTGATCTTGGCGTTGTAGTCGTATTTCTCGTAAAGCCAGTACTTGGCGTTCTTCAGCAAAGCGGCCTGGCGGCTGGAGTTCCTCTCCTTCTGGTAGAGAAGCCCGGCCTCGATCTGGTACATGATGGCATTGTCGAAGAACTTCTTGTCCTTCTCGGCCTTGGCCAGGAAAATGTTGCCCAAACGTTCGGCGTTGATCGCCTTGCGGGTCTTGGCGTAGGAGTCGGAGAACTCCCTGAGTGCCGCGTCCATCCGGCCGGCCTTCATCATGCTGCGGGCATAGATCTCGAAGATCTTCTCGTCGTTCTTGTCATTCGGACCGAACGAGCTGTACATGTCGATGGCCTCGTTGTACTTCTTTGCCTGGTACAGCTGACCGATCTTCTCCAGGCTGGTCAATGGCTTGGCCGGCTGCCGGGGGGCGCCGCTCAGCTCGTTCTTCAACGCGTTGGCCTGCTTGGCGATGTCGCCGATGCCGTGCTTCTGGGCGAAGGTCGCGGCCTTGTCAGCCCAGTTCAGCGCCTTGTCCTTGTTGTTGTTGGCGCCGTAGGAGCTGCCGAGGATCAGGTAAACCCCGGCTTCCAGCTTGGCTTCCATGCCGCCCAGCTGAACGGCCTTCTCGCCGTTGCGGATAGCCTTGTCGTATTGCTTGGTGTTGTAGTTGTCCACCGTCAACCAGTAATAGGCCAGCTTGGTGAAAACATTCTGGGCCGGATCAGGATAGTTTCTCGTATAGGCTTCGAAGGCGGCGATGCGCTCCACGCCGGGCTTTTTCTGCAGCGCCGTTGTGTAGTCTATGCCGGCATTCTCCAGGTTTTGCGCCCAGGAAAAAACCGCGGCCAACGCGATGATCAGCACAACCGTTTTAAGTTTCCTCATGCGATCCTCCCTTGCTTGTCATATCCCGTACTAATTGGACGGATAAATTTATCTGATTGGTTTGCCAAGCCGACGTTTTCCATTCTGATAAGGATTTGCTGATAAGAATAATTGCACCTGGATAAATTACCATAATCCCTCTTAAAAAACAAGCGGAAATCACTTTTTTCTTTGACGCTGGACACTAGCCAGCAGACGTTGGCAAAGCCGGGTACTGAATATGCGAAAATCCCCAAATAGTGTCTTTTTCTTGCTGACGTCTGACTTCTGACATCTAACGTCTATTGCCGTTTCTTGTCACTCGTTACTTGTCACTTGTTACTTTTTCCCTGATTTAATATAATACCGGCTCCCGATAACAAGGAGAAAATCCATGCATCCGGTCATTGAATGGAAAGACGACGCCGTGGTCATGCTGGACCAGCGCCTGCTTCCGGCGGAAAAGAAATTCATCACCATGCGCACGCACCTGGAAGTGGCCCGCGGCATCAAGGACATGGTCATCCGCGGCGCCCCGGCCATCGGCATCGCCGCCGCCTATGGCATCACCCTGGGCATGGCCGAGCTGAAAGAAAGCCCGGATCTCCACCAGCCAGGGTTTTTGGAAAAGAGATTCAAGGCGGTCACCGCCGCCATCACCTCGACCCGCCCAACGGCCGTCAACCTCTTCTGGGCCGCGGCGCGCATGGAAGAAGTCTACCGGAAACATCCAGGCGATTACCCGCGCCTGTGCCGGGAGCTGCTCGCCGCCGCCGAGGCCATGGACCGGGAGGACTTTGAGATCAATCGCGCCATCGGCCGCAACGGCCGGGAACTTCTGAAAAGCGGCGACACGGTGCTCACGCACTGCAATGCCGGAGCCCTGGCTACCGCCGGCTACGGCACCGCCCTGGGCGTGGTGCGCGCCGCCGTCGAGGCCGGGAAAGAGATCAAGGTCATCGCCGGCGAGACCCGTCCCTACCTGCAGGGGGCGCGGCTGACCGTCTGGGAGCTCCAGGAGGACGGCATCCCAGTCACCCTGATCACCGACAGCATGGCCGGCCTGGTCATGAAAAAAGGGATGGTCCAGGCCGTGATCGTCGGCGCCGACCGCGTCGCCGCCAACGGCGACACGGCCAACAAGATCGGCACGTATTCGCTGGCGGTGCTGGCCAGGCACCACGGCATCCCCTTCTATGTCGCCGCCCCCCTGTCCACCATCGATCCCGGGACGGCTGACGGCTCGGGCATTCCCATCGAGGAGCGGGACAAGTCGGAAGTGACGAATTTCAGGGGCCAGGCCACGGCCCGGCCGCAAACCGCCGTATACAATCCCGCCTTCGACGTGACGCCCGCCGGGCTGATCACGGCCATCATCACCGAGGAGAAAGTGCTGTTTCCCGAATTCGGTCCGGCCATCGCCTCCCTGGATGGGCTCAGGCGAAAATAGCCTGCAACTCCCCCAGGCGGCGGGCGATCTGCACGCCGCGGACACAGGACGCCGTGCATTCCCTGCAGCCGGCGCAGGCCTGCAGCCCATGGCCGGCCGGGATCTCGTCCAACGCCCGGCGCATCTCCATGAAATTGCCATAGTCGGCGGCGTACATGTGGGCGCGCACCAGCGCCGGGACATCAACTCCCTGCGGGCAGGAGCCGGCGCAGCCGCCGCACTGGCGGCAGACACCGCCCAGGGCCAGCTGCACCCCCGGTGAGTCGAGGAACTTGGTCTCTTCGGGGGTGTAATCCAGGTTGAAAGCCACCGGCCAGTCGGTCTCGAGCTGCTGGAAGGTCGTGTAACCGGGAATGGCGGTGGCCACATATTCCAGGCGCAGCGCCCATTTAAGAAGTGCGGCGTGCCAAATAGTCCCCTCGTGGTATTCCGGCCCGGCGGCACCGCTCTCCTTCGACCAGGCCTGCCGGCACTGGGTCTTCATGGCCACCAGCCCGATGCCGGCGGCTGCCGCCTTCTTCATGGCATCCAGGAGTGGCTTGTCGTCGGCCATGGCATAATTGATCGCCGTGAGGATGACGTCGAAATGGCCCGACGGCACGGCGGCATCGATGCACTCGGCTATGTTGGTATGGGTGGAAAAACCGATATAGTAGGCTTTTTTCGCTTTCTTCAGCTTCTCGACGGCCGAAAGGATCCCCCGGCGCTTGAGCATCTTGGGGTCGCTGATGCTGTGGACATAGAGGATCTCGACATGGTCGGTCTGCAGCCGTGCCAGCGACTGGTCGAACCGGGCCAAAAACTCCTCCTCGACCAGCTTGTCCCCCATTTGGTCCATCATTTCCGGCCGGCCCGGAGGCACCTTGGTGGCGATGATCGCCTGGTCACGGGCTTTCATTTCCTTGAGCACGCTGCCGACCATCTCCTCGTTGCGCCCCTTCTGGTAGCCCCAGGCGGTGTCGAAGTGGCGGATGCCCATCTCGAACGAGCGCTTGACCAGGGCCGGGTTGTCGGCGTTCATCACTCCCATGGAGACGATGGGAACACGGATACCGGTCTTGCCCAGCACGCGGGTAATGGGGCTTTTTCCGGCGTTCGCGGCTTTTTCAGCCACGCTAGCAGTTTGGGCAGCGAGCGGCAGCCCCACCTTTCCCAACAGACCGGCCGCTGCCGCGCCGCCCATGGCTTTAAGAATGAAATCCCTTCTGTTATAGCCTTTGTTCTTCTTCATATGGCCTCCTTGATCGGGAGTAACGGGCACAAGACATTGTACCCTTGTTCAGGAAAAAAATGCAATAGCTATCAAGGGAAGAGAGAGGGAGGAGTGAGGGAAAGCAAAGGGAAGGCCGAGTGGAAAACCGTTGGGAGGAATTTCAGGGAAAAGTTCTGGGAATGCTCTTTTCCACTCTCTTTTCCCTCTGCCTTTCCCTTCTTCTTCCCTTGATCATTCTCTTTTCAGAAAAGCCCCGATCTGCTGCTCCAGCTCCTCCGCCTTCTGCAGCGCATTTTCCTCCGCCAGGCTCTCTTTGAGCTCCTGCACCTTTTTCAGCAGCGCCTCGGCCGCGCCCATGGCACTGTCGGCCTCGCTGGTCATGTCCATGCCGGAAACACCGGCTGCGCGCTCGGCCTGGGCCATCTGCTGCTTGATGGCGGAAAACTCGTCCTCCAGGGTCCGGACCTGTTGCATTTCCTCGCCTTGCTCCCCGGCCACGAACTTCTGGTAGACAAAATACCCCGCCGCTACGATCAGTATCAATACAATCAATTTTTTCATTGCCTGCCTCCCTCGAAATCGATTCTATCCCGCGAACATTGAAATTACAAGCAACGGGAACCTGATCTCATAAGTTTCGCGGTCGGTCTATCCCCTCTTTCGTGTTACGCGTCACGCGTTACGCGTTACGGATTCATCTAGTTATGATCCTTGAGATCAGGTCGAGGTCCTCCGGATCCGCCGCGGCGAAGCAGATGCGCTCTACCCCGGCGGGGATCAGTTCGTAAAACGTTTTCAGCTCCACGAAGGGGATCGGCTCACTGGTCTTCCAATCCCGCACCTGCATCTTGACTACCAGCCTGGACCCCCAGAGCTTCAGCGCCGCTTCCAGCATGCGCCGGAAATAGAGGCGGTTATCGCCCTCGCCCAGCTTCATCTCGGCCTGGATCTGGCGATGGTAGGCCATCAGGTAGAAAAGATCGACCCCGGACGCGCCGGCGGCAGCCGCATCGAACGCATACCAGGAGCGCGCCCGCTCCGGGGTCAAGGGGGCCTCGTAGTGGACGTTCAGGCCGATCTCGATGCCGGGACCGGCCTGGCGGCAGGCGGCGACGATCCTGCCCAGCATTTCGGCCACGCGACCGGCTTTCAGGTCCTCCCAGGCCCGGTTGTGGGCCGATCCCCTGGCCAGCATGCGCCGCGGCTCGGCGGTCATGCCGCTGGTGCGGCTGAAGCTCGCCCTGCCCCAGCTGGAAAAGCCCTCAAAGCGCTGCAGGGTCAAGTCGTCCTGGATGAGGATGCCTTTTATCGCCTGGCGGGCGAGCCGGGAGAATAAGCTGACGATCAGTTCCTGTGCCTGGGGATTGAACAGGTCCAGCTTGGGAATGGGCCGAGTTTCGCCGGCGCTCCACTCCTGGTCGAGCAGGCTTTGCCTGTCCAGCCAGGCGAACTTGCGCGTCCCCATCCAGGCCCAAAGCGCGACCGTGCTGGGCGAGTATTCCCCCTCCCAGGAGGCGAGGGCCGGGCGCACAACCGGAAAAACCCCATTGGCGAAATAGAGGCCGCCCCGCGGTTCATCGTCGCTGAATACGCGCAGGATGGCCTTGGACACGCCGGCGGCCTGCAGCCGCGCTGGGGGGGCGACCTCCGGGTAATCATTGCGGCGGAACTGGACCTCGTGCTGGCGTGAGCCGGCGGCAAGAAGCAGGGGGGAAAGGAGCAGGACCAGGCTACAGAGAGAGGTTCCACGCATCGGAGGCGTACTTTTCCCGCAGTTCGTCGATGCAGCCCGTGTCTTCCGCGCTGAATTCAAAAGGTTCGAGGCTGCCTGCGGTGAACTCGCGAAAACCCTGCACCAAAGCCTCCCGCAATTCCCGCGGTTCCCGGAGGGAGATATCACCCCAGGTGGTCATGCTTTGGCGCAGCGCCGCGGCCGGGAAATTCGCTCCCCCGGCGTAGAGGTCATAATCCATGGCCAGGGGGATGGAGCCATGCTGCAGCAGCGCCTGCTTGTCGCGTTTCTGCGCCGAACCGACGATCTTCCTTCCCGCGACCTCGATCTCGTGGGGCGTGGGAAAGGAGAAGCAGGGGTTGCTGCTGCGCGACAGCTCGGCAGCGCTGCCCTTGGACAGGCTGGCGTCCACGCCCAGGGAGCGGATGGCCTGAACCAGCACCCGCGAGATCAGCAGGTAGGATTGATGCAGGTCGTGCTCCTTGAAGAACAGGTCCTCGGAGGAGACCACGGCATAGGTGATCTCGCGGTGATGCAGGACGGCCTTGCCGCCGGTCAAACGCCGCACATACTCGCCGCCGTTGGCGCGGATGAATTCGATGTTGAGCGCCCGTTGCGCTTTCTGGGAGACGCCGATGGAAAAACTGGGCTTGGCCCAGGAGTACAAACGCAGAAAACCGCGCTTTTTTTCATGGCAAAGGTTGAAAAGATGCTCGTCCCGGGCCATGTTCTCGGCGGCCGGGAGGGGTTCCGGCTCGGCAAGCAGGAACCAGGAGGACATTACTTGTGGGGCGGCTTCTGGGAGCTGGCGGCGTCGTTGCCCTGGGCATGCGGGGACGCCGGTTTTTCTTCGCCGGCCTTGCCCTTGTCTTCGCGCGCGCGCATTTCGATGTTGCCTTCGAAAACGCCGCTGTCGGCGATTACCACGCGCGGCGCATGGATGTTGCCGTGCAGGGTGCCGGCGGGGACGATCTCCACGCGCTGGCTGCCGCGCACGTTGCCGGTGACCTTGCCCTTGATGACGATCTCGCGGGCGTCGATCTCGGCCTCCACGATGCCATCGCGGCCGATGATCACCCGGTTCTTCACCGTGATCTTGCCCTGGATCTTGCCTTCGATCAGGATCTCGTCCTCGGAATAGATCTCACCCTTGACCAGCAGGGTCTTGCCGATCAGCGCCGACTGGTTTCCGGCCGCCACGGGGGCCTGGACGGGAGTACTCGTTTCCGGGATTTTTTTCTGTGAAAATACTGCCATGGGGCCTCCTGGCTCAGGCCGGGAAAGGGGATGAGCGGGCAACGGGATTTGAACCCGCAACACCAAGCTTGGGAAGCTTGTACTCTACCATTGAGCTATGCCCGCTTGCCGTTCACGCCTTGGCCGGTTTTTTTGCCTTTTTGTCCTTCTTGTCCGTTTTTTCCTTTTTCTTCTTTTCCTTGGGCACGAACTGATAATCGACGAACTCGATGATCGCTGTTTCGGCCCCGTCGCCCTTGCGGAAGTCGCCGCGGATGACGCGCGTGTAGCCGCCGCGGCGGTCCATGAAGCGCGGGGCGACCTCATCGAACAGCTTTTGCACCGTATGGCGCTTGAAAAAATAAGCCAGGGCGCGGCGCTTGTCCGCCAGCGTTCCCGACTTGCCCAGGCCGACCATTTTTTCCACGATGGGCTGCACCGCCTTGGCCTTGGCCAGGGTGGTGGTCACGCGGTTCTTCTCGACCACGCTGGCGGTCAGGTTGCGCAGCAGGGCGCGGCGATGGGCCGGGTTGCGCCGCAGCTTGTATCCGTCTTTGCCGTGTCTCATGTTGCTAGTCCTCCATAACCTCGATGATGTTTTCCTTCTTCAAATACTTTTTCGTGAATTCCAGGCGCAGGGGCTCGGGGAGCCTTTGGCCCAGGCCCAGGTTGTACTCGGTCAGCTTGCTGATGATCTCTTCCAGCGATTTCTTGCCGAAATTCTTGGAATTGAGCAGCTCGTGCTCGCTCTTTTCCACCAGCTCGAATATGTAGTCGACGCCCAGGCGCTTGAGGCACTTCAGGGCTCGCACCGAGAGGCCCATGGATTCCACGGTTTTTTCCAGGAACTCCGTCTTGCTCTCCAGGTCGGTCCCGACCTCCGGCTCCGCGCCGGCCTTGAGCTTGTCTTTGTCCTGGTAGTCGATGAAGACCACCAGGTGGTCGCGCAGGATCTTGCCGGCCCGCGCCAGCGCATCCTTGGGCGAGATGCTGCCGTTGGTCCAGATCTCGATGACCAGCTTTTCGTAGTCGGTGGTTTTGCCCACCCTGGCCGGGGTGATGGTATAGTTGACCTTCTCCACCGGGCTGAAGTTGGCGTCGACCGGGATATGGTCCACGCTCAGCGTCTCGTCGAAATTCTGGTCGGAGAGCTTGAAGCCCAGGCCGCGCTTGACGACCATCTCGGCCTGGAACTTGGCGCCCTCCTCCATGTAGGCCAGGTGGACATTCTTGTCCAGGATCTCCACGCTGTTATCGGTGAGGATGTCACCGGAGAGGATCTCTCCCGGTCCGGTCTTCTCGATGCGCACCACTTTCGTCTCGTCGCCGTTCAATTTCAGGGGAACGGTCTTCATGTTCAGTATGATGTTCAGCACGTCCTCGTAGATGCCCGGGATGATGGAGAATTCGTGCAGTACGCCGTCGATGCGGATTGCGGTAATGGCCGCGCCCTCGATGAGGGATAGCAGGACCCGGCGCAGGGCGATGCCGATGGTCATACCGTAGCCCCGTTCGAAGGGCTCGGCGGTGAAGCGGCCGTAGTTCGGCGTCAGCTCCTCGATATCCAACTTGCGGGGTCGTTGGTACTTGAAGTTCATGGTTCCCTCCTTATTTCGAATACAACTCGACGATGAGGCGTTCCTCGATCTCCTTCAGGGAAACATCGTCGCGCGTGGGCATGGCGTTGACCTTGGCCGAGAGCGCGGCTCCGTCCAGAAGCAGCCAGCCGGGAACCTCGACCAAGCCCTTGACGTTCTCGAGCATGGCCTTGACGTTCTCGGAGGCGAGCTTTTTCTCGCGGAAGGAGATCACGTCGTTCAAGGCGACGATGAAGGAAGGAATGCTCACTTTCTTGCCGTTGACGGCGAAGAAACCATGGCGGATCATTTGCCGGGAATGGTTGCGCGAATAGGCGAAATTCAGCCGGTAGACCACGTTATCCAGGCGCATTTCCAGCGTCTGAAGCAGGTTCTCACCCGTGATGCCCTTTTTCTGGGCCGCCTCGGTAAACACGTTGCGGAACTGCTTCTCGCCCACGCCATAGAACCTCTTCACCTTCTGCTTCTCGCGCAGCTGGTTCTTGTAGTGCGACTTGCGGAAGTTGACCCGCGCCCCCTTCATGCCGGGGGGATAGTTCTTCTTCTCCACGGCGCATCTATCGCTGAGGCAGCGCCTTCCCTTCAGGAAAAGCTTCTTGCCCTCCACGCGGCACAAACGACACATCGATCCGGTATATTTTCCCACTGGGTTTCCTCCTTACACGCGTCTCTTCTTGGGCGGACGGCAGCCATTGTGCGGGATCGGCGTGACGTCCTTGATGGAACGCACCTGCAGCGGCGTGCTGCCGATGGAGCGGATGGCGCTCTCGCGGCCGGCCCCCGGGCCCTTGACGCGTACGTCCAGGGAGCGCAGGCCGAAATTCTCGGCATCCTTCAGCGCCTTCTCGGCCGCCAGCTGGGCGGCGAAGGGCGTGGACTTGCGCGAGCCCTTGAATCCCACCATGCCGCCCGAGGCCCAGGTCAGGACCTTGCCGTCAGGGTCGGTGATGGTGATAATGGTATTGTTGAAGGTCGAATGGATGAACATCACCCCGTGGGTGATGACCTTCTTCTCCTTCTTCTTGGTCTTGCTGCTGCTTTTCTTTTGAGCCATCGGCTGCCTCCCTTATTTCTTCTTCTTGATCATCGAGCCGCGGGGTCCCTTGCGCGTCCGGGCGTTGGTCTTGGTCCGCTGGCCCCGGACCGGCAGTCCTTTCTTGTGACGGCGGCCGCGGTAGCAATTGATATCCATCAGGCGCTTGATGTCAGTGTTGACCTTCTTCTTCAGATCGCCCTCGACCATCTCTTCCGATTCGATGTGCTTGCGGATGCGGTTGAGTTCTTCCGGGCTCAGGTCCTTGATCTTCTTGTTCACGTCCACCTTGACGTATTCCAGGATGGCCTTGGACTTGGGACGGCCAATGCCGTAGATGTAGGTCAGGCCGACTTCAACCCGCTTGTGATTGGGGATTTCGATACCCGCGATTCTAGCCACGTTGCCTCCTTATCCTTGCCTTTGCTTGTGCTTGGCGTCCTTGCAGATAACCCGCACGACGCCCTTGCGCTTGATCACTTTGCATTTATTGCAGATCTTTTTGACAGACGCTCTTACTTTCATCTGTTCCTCCTATTTGAATCTATAGATGATCCGGCCGCGGGTGATATCGTACGGCGATATCTCCAGCAGGATCTTGTCTCCGGGCAGTATCCGGATGTTGTTCTTGCGCATCTTGCCCGAGGGATGGGCGGTGATGCGGTGGTGCGACGTGTCCAGCTCCACCAGGAACATGGCGTTGGGCAGGGACTCCAGGATGACGCCCTTGACCTCGATGACATCTTTCTCCTTGTTGCCCATCAGCACCTCGTCAGGATCTCGGGGCCGTCGTCGGTCAGGACCACCGTGTGTTCGTAGTGGGCCGAAAGGCTGTTGTCGCAGGTGACGACCGTCCAGCCATCGTCCAGGGTGCGCACTTCCCAGCCGCCGGCGTTGATCATCGGCTCGATGGCCAGGGTCATGCGGCTCTTTAGCCTGGCGCCGCGCCGGCCATCGTAGTAGTTCAGGATCTGCGGGTCCTCGTGCAGGCTGCGGCCGATGCCGTGCCCCGACAGGTCGCGCACGACGGAGAAACCCGCGGCGCGCACGCAGCCGTCGATGGCCTTGGCGATGTCGCCCAGGTG
>JBGSPO010000231.1:0-7783 GCA_041738575.1 Candidatus Aminicenantia bacterium | reverse complement strand
GCGATAGAGCATGTACAGCAGGGTCGAGTGGGGCGGAAATTTCGGGCCCGGGCCGAAGCCGCCGTGCAGCGGATCGAGCGCAGCGAGAAGCTCGCCGGCCAGGCGGTCTTCCGGCGCCGGGCGCGGCTTTTCTTCGGCCGGGGAAAATGGCTGGAGCTCGCCGGCTTGGGAGCGGAAGTATTCCAGGACCTTGCCGGCAATGACGCGCAGCGGCAGCATGCCGCTGCCGGGGACGGCGGGGGCATACGTCAGGGCGAAGATCGGCTTTAGGTCTGGGGCGAGGAAGACGTTGAGCGGCCAGCCGCCGCCACCGCTCTGGGACTGCATGAATTGCATCAGCTGCTGGTCGATATCGGGCCGGGTCTCGCGGTCCACCTTGACGCAGATGAAGTGGCGGTTGAGGAAGTCCGCTGTATCCGGGTCGGAGAACGCTTCCGCGGCCATGACGTGGCACCAGTGGCAGGTCGAATAGCCCACGGACACGAACAGCGGCCTGCCCTGCGCCGCGGCGATTGCCAGCGTTTCGCTGCTCCATTCCTGCCACCACACCGGGTTGTCCCGGTGCTGCCAGAGATAAGGCGACGAGGAGCGGTCCAGGTTGTTGCGGTTGAGTTCAAGCATGCGGTCCTTCTGGAATTCATTGGGGTTCTCTTTCATGGCTGCTCCCTGCGAACTGATTATACAACTGAAGATGAAAATAGTTGAGGTGGGACGTTGCAATCTTCGGGGAAAAAAATAAAAAAAAGTTGACAAAACGGAATTGGGATATTAATGTATATATAGAGTATACACAGTATACAGGAGTGGACATTGTTCATTACTCTTTCCGCGGCCAGCCCTGAACCGATGTACAAGCAGATCACGGACCAGATCCGCGATGCCGTCGCGTCCAGGGAGATCGGCAGCGGCGCAAAACTGCCTTCGATCCGCGAATTGTCCGAGGCGCTCAAGACCAGCGTCATCACCGTGAAGCGCGCTTACCTCGATCTGGAGGCCGAGGGCTGCATCCTCTCGCGTCCCGGGCTGGGGTCGTTCGTGGCCGCGGTCGACCCGGCCCAACTCCGTGAGCGCAAGATCGGCGAATTCCGCGGCGAGCTGACCCGCATCGTCCGCACCGGGGCGAAGTTCGCCATCGGCGCCGACGACCTGGTGCAGCTGATCCGCGACATTGAGGAGGAGCAGAATGGAACCCGTTCTTGAAGCTTGGGAATTATGCAAGAGGTACGAGGGGTTCTCGCTCAGCAAGGTCTCGCTGACACTGCTTCCGGGGACGATCCTCGGTGTATTCGGGCCCAACGGGGCGGGCAAGACCACACTGATCAAGCTGCTGTCCGGGTTGTTCCCGCCCGACTCGGGCGAGGTGCGCCTCTTCCAGCTTGCTTATGATGATCATGAGCGGGAGATCAAGGACCGGCTGGGGTATTGCCCCCAGGAGCCGCCTTTCTACCCGGACTATACCCTGGTCGAGACCGCCCGCTTCGCCGCGCCCTTCTACAGCCGTTGGGACGGGGCTTTGCTCTACGAGCTGCTCGATCGCTTCCGCATCCCGGCCCACAAGAAATTCCGCCTCATCTCGCCGGGCCAGAAAACCCTGTTTTCCCTGGCCCTGGCGCTCTGCCACCATCCCGACCTGCTGCTGCTTGACGAGCCCGCGGCCGGGCTGGATGACGCCAACCGCCGCTTCCTGCTGGACACGCTGCGCGCCTTCGCCGGCGACGGCGAAAAGGCGGTCCTCATCAGCTCGCACGTATCCGATGGCCTGGACGAGGTGGTCGAGCAGGTGTTGTTCATCGGCGCTGGCAAGACTCTCCTGGCCGCTGAGAAGGAAGAGCTGCTTGCACGCTGGAAATGGGTCCATTTCCGCGACAACGCGTTGGACAAGGCGCTGACGGCCAAACTGACCGCCATCCGCCGCCATCCCTTCGGCAGCGCCGGGCTTTGTCAAGATTTCCCGGCGTTGCGCGAAAAACTGTCCGGCGCCATGGCCGCCGGCGATGTGCGCATCGAGAACGCCCGTCTGTCCGACGTGCTGATCCAGCTGACCCAGGGAGGCTGACATGCTGAACATCATGCGCAGGAGCTCCTTTTTTTATCTCACCCATTTCATGACCTTTTCCCTCATGCCGCTGGTCGGCAGCCAGGGAGCGGCCCTCTTCGTTTTCCTCTGGCTGCCCAGCTCGGTGCTCTGGAGCGAGCGCGGCGAATCCTACGCCTTCCTGCGTTTGCTGCCCATCCGCGACCGTGATGTCGTGCGCGCCAAGCTCAGTCTCGGGCTGGCCGCGGTCTTCGCCTATTGGGCCTGGCTCACCTTGCTGGCCCTGGTCCAATGGGGCGTTTCCGCCGAGTTCTTCGCCCGCTTCTCACTGATCAACCTGCTGGCCTCGGCCTGGCCGCCCCTGGTCGCACTCTGCTACCTGGGGGTCTGGCGCCTCGGCGCCAGGGGCATGACGTTCCCGCTCCTGACCCTGATGGGGGTCGCCGCTTTTATTGTCCTCGTGTTGGAGAGGAGATATTTCCCGCACCGCTGGGGCGATGCCGGATGGGGCTTGCCTGCGGCGCCCTGGTTTCTGCAGGTCCTGCTGCCGCTGGTCGGCCTGGGAGTCTTTCTGCTGCTGGCGCGCCTGGGGCCGCGGGTCAAGGGCGACAATGACGAGCACCTGCAGCTGCCGTAGAACCCGGAAGCAATAGTAAGGAATAAAATGGAGGTTTAAATGAAAATAAAAATTAAAATTGTTCGCATGAGTTTTGCCCTTTGGCTCGTATGCGCCCTCGCCGTCGCGGCCGCTCCCGATCCCCAGGCCGCCGGCCCGGCCGGCACGGACAAGGTGTATTTTGCCATTGAAATCAACGGCGTGGTCTGCGGCTATTCCGAGAGCAGCGAAATATTGCTGCAGCAGGAAGGCAAAGGGCTCATCCAGCAGGAGACCAGCGTGTGGGTCATGCTTTCCCTGCTGGGCAGCGAGTTCAACAGCGAGATCAAGGTCAAGGCTTTCCTGGATGTGGAAACCAGAAGGCTCCTCCAGGCCGATACCCTGATCGACCAGGGCGGCAACAAGATGACCTTCGAGCTGAAGCTAAAGGACAAGGAGATCACCTTGTCCTCGTCCCTGCGCGGGGAAGCAAAAAAAATAGCCCTGACTCCCGGCCTGGTGATCGGCAGCGACGAGTTGTTCCAAAGATTAAAAAAGGAGTTCAGCGAAAAAAAAGCGGTTGCCGCCAGCTGCGATAGCCTGGATATCCTGGAAGAAGAGATCCAAAAATTGGATTTTAAAAAGATCGGCGCTGAGAAGCTGGAATTAGCCGGGAAAACCTTCCAGGCCATGATCATTGAGGGCGTCAACGCCAAAACCGGTTTGAAGACCAGGTACTGGCTGGCGCCGGATTACGATACCTTCATCCAATACGAGGTGAGCAACCGCAAGGTGTACCTGAGCGACCGCCGGGTCGTCGACCGCATCAAGGTGTCCAACATGGATGCGGCCTTTTTCACCAAGACCAATGTGGCCATCTCCGATGTGCAGGCGATCACCTACAT
Organism: Candidatus Aminicenantia bacterium; assembly: GCA_041738575.1. Taxonomy (GTDB): domain Bacteria; phylum Acidobacteriota; class Aminicenantia; order UBA2199; family UBA2199; genus UBA2199. Next base: position 4,248 of record JBGSPO010000231.1, on the reverse strand, counting down.
GAAATTGCAGGCGAGGCTTGAACCGACCGGCGTCACCTTACGCAGCGTGGACCTCAATGTCCCGGGGCAGAAGTTCAGCGGCACGGTCAAGGGCAACCTCATCGAGGGAATCTTTGAGATCGAACACGCGAAATATGACGGCAAGAACGCGCCGCCCTTCCCGCCGCCGTTCCAGAATGACAGTCAATTGAAGAAATACCTGGAGCCCGACCGCTTCATCGAGGCCAACGACCCGGTCCTTGTCAATAAAGCGCAGGAGATCACCGCCGGTTCCGCGGACAGCTGGCAGGCCGCCGTCCGCCTCGGCAAGTGGGTGGCCGAGAATATCGGCTACGCCATTCCCGGCGGTGGCGCCGCCCGCAAAACCTACGACATGCGGGCCGGCGAGTGCGGGGGCCATTCCATGCTGCTGGCGGCCTTCTGCCGGGCCGTGGGCATCCCGGCCCGGGTCGTCTTCGGCGCCATGTACGCCCCGAATTTCGGCGGCGGCTTCGGCCAGCATGGCTGGAACGAGATCTACATGGGGCAGGCCGGCTGGATCCCGGTCGATGCCACGGCCTTTGAGACCGACTTCCTCGACTCGGGGCATATCCGCATCACGGAATTGAGGTCGGCGACGGCCAACGCCTTCAACGGCAGGGAGATCAAGGTGCTGGACCACCGGCTGGTTAACGCCGGGGTCGCGGGCAGCGCGGAATTCGCCCCCTACCTGGGCAAGTTCTCGAACCTGCAGGGCGGCCGGTCCTTCACCGTCCTGGAAAAGGAGGGCAACCTGGCGCTTGACGTTCCGCAGCGCATGGTCCTGCCGTTCAGCAAGGAGGATGGCCAGGGGAGGTGGATCTGCAAGATCGCCCCGCACCTGTACCTGGTATTCAAGAAAGATGGAAAAGGTCGGGCCCAGGAGATGGCCCTGCACCAGGTCGCCGCGCTGCCCAGGAAAACTCCGGCGGAAACGGCCGGCCCCAACATCCCCGCCGAACTGGCCCCCTATACCGGCAAGTACTTTTTTGCGGCCGCGAATGCCGACATGACTGTCCTGGTGCAGGACGGCCGGCTCGCCGTCTACGATCCCACCGACAAGACCACCGCCCGCCTGCAGCCGCCCGGCGATGACGGGGGCCGGCCTGACGAGTACGGCAAAGCCACCATCTACTTCGAGAAAGACGCCCAGGGAAATGTGACCGGCATGAAGATCGACATGGTAGACCCGTTCCGGCGCGGGGAGCTCGCCTCTGCCATCATCGAAAAGGCGATCGCGGCCGGGGGCCTGGAGGCGGGGCTGAAGCAATACCCGCTCCTGAAGTAGGCCCGCGACGCCGAAGTGCTCTTCAGCGAGGCGTCCTTCAACCGGCTGGGCTACCAGTACCTCACGGCCGGCAAGATCGATGAAGCCATCGCCATATTCAAGCTGAACGTCCAGGAGTACCCCGGGTCGTTCAATGCCTACGACAGCCTGGCCGAGTCCTACATGAAAAACAACCAGAGCGAACAGGCCATCGCGAATTTCAAAAAATCACTCCAGCTCAATCCCGAGAACGAGAATGCCCGGAAGATGCTCGAAAAACTGGGGGTCCATTGAGTAAACGCTTTTGCTGACCTCTTCTTTTACCTGACCCGGCGCTTGCGCCCCAGGCGCACCGCGTTGGCCACCAGGTCAATGGCGACCATCAGGGCCATGAAGCACAGGGTGACGGCCAGACTGATGTGGATCCAGGCGTGGAGCTTGGCCGGGACGTTGACGGCGAACAAAGGGGCATGCTGCTGGTGCAGCAGCACGCCGATCATGACCAGGGCGAAGGCGTCCGTCGCGGCGTCGACCCAGCAGACCAGCCGCCGGGAGATCGAGAAGGCCTTGATGAGCAGGCCGATGGTCCCCGCCGCCATCATGGCCAGGACGGCCAGCGAAATAAGCCGGCCGGGAGCGGGCATGAACAATGGCCGGGATTTCTCGAAGTTCAGGCTGACGACGAAGAGGGTCTGGAACTTGAGGAATAGCCTCGCAGCAACGACGGTCAGGGCCAGCATGAAGCCGGCGCCGATCATGGTCGCGACCCTGGCGACCGGTTTTGCCTCATTGAGATCGATGGCGAACTTGGGCCAGGGCAGCCGGGTCTCCTTGCCGGTCCAGGTGATGTAGTACAGGACGAGGGCCACGATGCCGAAGTCGGTCAGGAAGGCCGTGGGTGTGTACAGGAAGATATCGGCGATATCCCGGCCGGGTACAAAGAGGAAAGGGAAGACGGTGAAGCTTTTCTTGAAAAACGCGCCCAGGACGATGAGGACGAAGTGGAATGAGAAAAGCAGCCAGGTATAGCGGAATAAAAAGCGCTGGTAGCCCGGGGCGATGATCGGCCGGCCGTCCAGGTATTTTTCAGCCACCCGGCGCGGCGCTCCATAGGCGGCGATGACCTTCTCCAGCGCACCCTCGTCGACCAGTCCGGACTCCCGCTCCGTTTTTTCCAGGATATGACTGCGGATCTCGGCCAGGATCTCCTCGCGCTCCACCGGGCCTGAAAGGAAATGGCCGATCTCCTCGAGATACGATTCCAGGTTCTTATGCATTCTTATCTCCTTGCTTGGATGAATATTCGCCGCTCTGGGCCTTTGAACTCAGGAGGCGTTTCGGCCCCAGGCCGAAACAAATCGCGATAAAGACGGCAACGAGCCAGAGCAGGATGGTTTCCGTGAGGCTGTGCAGGTTCGGGAACATGTAGCCTTTCGCCGCGATTGATGCATGGAAAAGGCAGGGTAGAAAGAGGCTGCCATTTGTCCGGTTGTACAGCCAGGTGAACAGGGTAGCCGTCGGCACCATGTTGAGGACCATCGCCAGCAGGGAGAGGAGAGACGGCGAGTCCTTGGCAAGATGGATCCACATGGGCAGGTGCCAGACTCCCCAGAAAAGCCCGATTACGACCGTAGCCACCATGGGTGTGTATTTCTTCTGTAATCGAGGCAAGGCGTAGCCACGCCAGCCGATTTCCTCGCCGATTGCATTGGGCAGGACGAACAGGAGCGCCACCGGGATCATGTAGGCTGCCTTGACGCCGAAATGCCTAAGAAGGGGAACGTCCCCAAGTACAACCTGATGACCGAGCAGGAGGTCGATGCCGCAGGCTGCCGCCCATTTGATCGGCTCGAAGAGAAGGGCAAAGGCGATCAAAACGGCAGGGACACGCAAGGCCAGCAGCGGCCGCAAGAGACCGGACACGCCCTTTTTGCCCGCTGCCAATGCCGAAAGCAGAATGGCGGCGAGACCCGGCGACCAGACCGTGAGAGCGTTGAGCGGGGAGCTCAGCGAAGGCGCCCAGGCCAGCCAGCCCTGCCGGTGGGCCAGTTGCATGCCCCAGATGACCCAGGCGAACAGGCAGAGGATAAAGAACAGGAGTATTCTGTCCCGATTCGCCGCGCTTTCTGTTTTCATTCAACCCTCCTTGGACTGGCCGTGCCCGCTGCTTTGCGGGTGGAGTCCTGAAATGATTGCAGGATGCTCCTGACTACTTGATCCTGTTTTTGCCAAATGTCGAGAAGTCCGTTACGCATCTCACGACCGGGCTTGGTGATGGAATAGACCTTGTGCGGGCGCTCCTCGCTGAGCTCCCACTTGCCCTGGACCAGGCCTTTCTTCTCCAGGCGGCGCAGCAGGGGATAAAGGGTGTTCTCCTCGACCTCGTAGCCCAGGTCGCGGAAGGCGCGGACCATGGCGTAGCCGTAGGCGTCCTTTTCCAGCAGCACCAGCACCAGCAACTGCAGGAACCCCCGCTTCATCTCCGTCTCTATGCTGCCGAGCTCATTGTCCATGGCCGGGCCTCCTGCGGGCAAAACCGTCATACTGTTTGATGTCATTGAATTGCATGACATAATAATAGTGTATATCGCACAGTATGTCAACTATTTTTTAAAATAAAAATAATATTTTGGCTTATGGCAACTCGACCGATGCCCGGAGTACTACGAGTTCGTTGTCAGGCTTTCTCGCCATTCCCCTTCACTTTTTCCCGGAGCGCCGAGGCCTCCGGGAAGCGATGGCCGGCTACTCGCCGCCCACAAGCCGTTCCAGCCGCGAAGCGTCCCCTCGGGGGAGGGATGGCGCTGCGCCTGCCAAGCACATTCATAAACATCGAACTCAGAACGTCGAACTTCGAACCTGCTTTTTTTCTATATCGCGAAGCCCTGTCGTCCGGAGTGCTTGACCTTATAGAGCAAATCGTCGGCGTGGGCCAGCACCGCGGCAGCGGCGGCGATGCTGCC
>JBGSPO010000221.1:0-4423 GCA_041738575.1 Candidatus Aminicenantia bacterium | reverse complement strand
GAGGGCGTGCTCGGCGTCGATGAAGGCGGCATAGCCGCCGGCCTTCTGGGCCTCGGCGATGGCGTGCAGGGCCAGCGTGGTCTTGCCCGAGCCCTCGGGGCCGTAGATCTCGATGACGCGGCCGCGCGGGAAGCCGCCGATGCCCGAGATGATGTCCAGGGCGATGCTGCCCGAGGAGATGGCCGGGATCTGCACCACCTCTTTGCCGCCCAGCTTCATGATCGATCCCTTGCCGAACTGCTTCTCGATCTGCGATACGGCGTTGTTCAATGCGGTCGTCTTGTTCGCGTTTTCAGCCATGAGATCCTCCTCAGGTAGTAGAGCTTATTGTATCAGGATTAGTGGATAATGAAAAGCGCAGGACCTTCGTGACGCGTGACGCGTAACGTGTGACACGAAAGAACGAAAACGAAGTTCGAAGTTCGAGGTTTGAAGGACTTGGCATAGGGCGTAGGGCGTAAGGCGTAGGGGAAGAAAAGGCAAAAGGCAAAAGGCGAAAGGCAAAAGTAAGAGAAGAGCCATAGGCAGGCGCAGCGGCATTTCTCCCCCAAGGGGACGCTTCGCGGCCGGAACGCCTTGCTGGAGGCCATTTGAATAAATGGCCGATGTGGTTCCCGGAGGCCTCGGCGCTCCGGGAAAAAGTGGAGGGGAATGGCGCGAAAGCCTGCTGAAGTGAATCAATGATATGAGTTAGTGACATGTTAATCGGATAAAAGGGTAATGGTCAGCCCCTTTTTCGCGAACAATTTAAAATGGTGGTCCAGGGTGAGGATCTCCTCGCAGCCGGCTTCGACCAGCGAGCTGAGAATGATGGCGTCCAGGGCGGGCATGCCGGTTGCGTGGGCGATCTGTCCGGCCTTCAGGGCGGCGGCCGCGGTCACGGGCGCCACTTCCACGGCCCGGGCGATGTCCTCCAGGACCGTCGGCCAGGAGCGCAGGTCCCCTTGCAGCAGTTTTTTCTGCAGCTCATAAAAGCAGGGGGCAGCGGTGAGAAGTTCCCGGCTTTCCCAGGCCGCCGCCGCCAGCGGCCGGCCAGCGGCCAGGGCATAGAAAAAGCTGGTATCAATCCCGGTCAGCATCGGCGGCGGTTCTTTCCCGGTGCAGCGCTTCCCAGCCGGTGGGGGCCAGGGCGGTGCGGATGTTCTCCATGACCCTTTTCCTGGCCCCGGCCGTCTCGCCGGTCTTCAGGTATTTCTCGACGGCGAGGCTGATTATTCGCGAGATCGGGATATTGCCGGCCTTGGCATGGGCGCGAACGGCGTCCAGGACCTCTTTTTTCAAATAAAAGCTTACCGCGGGCATTATGGTCTCCAGATATATAGTATTATGATATGATGTGATATTCAACCAAAAAAAAATAAAAGGGAAGAGAGAGGGAAGAAGGAGGGAAAGGCAGAGGGAAGACAAAGTGGGAAAATTCTCTATAAGGGCGTTTTCACTCTCTCTTCCCTCACTCTTCCCTTGTCTTTCCCTTTCTCTTCCCTGAGGGATCGCTCTTTTTATTTCCCCAGATACTCTATCTTGTCGAACTCCTGGTCCTGCTTGTGGTAGGTCTCGATCAGCTCCTTCAGCGAGTTCAGCAGGTGGATGATGTCGCTTTCGATCTCCTTGCGCTTGAACTGCAGGTTCTTGATCTCCTCGCGGATGGCCATCTGGCGGATGACGGCGTGCTTGACGATCTCCTCGGACTTGATCTCGGCGTCCTTGGTGATCAGCTCGGCTTCCTTGTGGGAGTTAACCTTGATCTCGCTGGAGAACTTCTGGGCGGCGATCAGGGTGTCGCGCAGCAGCTCTTCCTTTTTCTCCAGCTTGGCCAGGCTCTCGCGCAGCCGCTCCATGCCGCCCTTCAGCTCCTCCTTCTCCTGGATCTCGCTCTCCAGGGTCTCGGCGACCTGCTGCAGGAAGTTCTTGACCTCGATGGGATCGAGCCCCTTGAACTTGCTGGAGAACGTCTGGCTCAGTATCTCCTGCGGCGTCAGTTTCATGCTGCCTCCTTGCCGGCCGCGCTTCGCGCGCGCGGCTTATGGCTTGCGCCGGCCGAACAGGGCCGTGCCGATGCGCAACAGCGTGGCCCCTTCCTCCACGGCCACCTCGTAATCGTGGCTCATGCCCATGGAAAGATGGGCGACCCGGATGTTGGCCACGCCCGCGCGGTTGATCTCTTCGCCCAGCTCGCGCAGGCGGGTGAAATACGGGCGGGATTTTTCGGTATCCTCGAAATAGGGGGGCACGGTCATTAACCCGGAGACGACCACCTTGTTCAGGCTGGCGATGTAGGGGATGGCCTTTTTAAGCCCCTCGATGGTGAAGCCCGACTTGCTCTTTTCCTCGCCGATGTTGATCTCGATGAACACCTCGGCCGGCTTGTCGACGCGCTTGTGGATGTGCTCCAGGGCCTTGACGCCGTCGACCGACTCGATCAGGCGGAAGGTGTTCAAAATGCGGTTGATCTTGTTCTTCTGCAGGTTGCCGATAAAATGCCACTCGATGCTCTTTTCCGGGAAATGGCGCATGTGCGCCTCGGCCTCCTGGCTTTTGTTTTCGCCCAGCAGGCGCACCCCCAGGTCGAGCACTTGGCGGATCTTTTCCGGCCCCTGCTCCTTGCACACGGCCAGCAGGCGCACCTGGCGCGGGTCCCGGCGCGAACGCGCGCAGGCTTTCTCTATGTTTTCCCGGATCCGGTCGAGGTTATCGCTGATGGGCATGCGCTTGTTCCGCGTCGCGCTTGTGCAGGTAATTCCTGTAGAAGCCCCAGATGACGAACAGGGCGCTGATGGCCATGCCGTGACGCCCGATGTATTTCGACCAGAAAAAGAAGATGAACAGGAACAGGAAGAAGGACAGGGTGGCCAGGCCCTGCATGCCCCGGCCCTTCCTCGGGTTCTTCAGGATCAGGTAATCGCCTTCATTCACGGCGCTGCCGCAATTCAGGCAGATCTTGTACTCCGGGTCCAATTCCTGGACATGCCCGCAGTGGGTGCATTGGACGTTCATCTTGACCGCAGTCGCTGCCGGCGGCGCCGGAATGGGTTCGGCCGCCTGTTCGTTGCCGCTCATGCCCTGATTATACAATAGCGGCATGGTTTTGCAAATAGCGCGGCGGGCCGGGCGGAGGTTTTCAATCGTTGTCCATGGCCAGGCGGAAACCCAGGATGTTCAGCGTGTTCTCCGGCTTTTCGCTGCTGCGATTGGCGGCGCGCACCAGGTTGGCGCCGTTCACCCAGGAGCCGCCGCGCACGACGCGCTCGGAACCGCTCTCCGGCCCGCGGGGATTTTCGCGGGGAGAGACCGGGTAGAATCCCGGGTCATACCAGTCGGAGGTCCACTCCCAGACGTTCCCGGCCAGGTCGAGGACGCCGAAGGGGGATGCGCCCCGGGGATAGGAACCCGCCGGGCGGGTCATCATGTGGTCCTTGTTGAAATTGGCCAGGCTGCTGTCGGGAAGACGGCTGCCCCAGGGAAAGCGGTCCCGGGCCGCTTTTTCCCATTCCGCCTCGCTGGGCAGGCGGAAGCCGAGCCCGGTCTTTTTTTTCAGCCAGGCGCAAAAATCCTCGGCGTCACTCCAGGAAACATAGATGGCCGGGCGTTTCCCCCGTCCCCAACCCTCATCGGCGGCCTTTTCCCGGTTGGTGTCGCCGCAGAAACGGTCGTATTGCTCGAAGGTCACTTCGGTCTTGCCGATCCAGAAGCCGTCCAGGAACACCTTGTGGGCCGGATGCTCGTCGGCATCGCCCTCGCGTGGCGGCGAGCCGATGGTGAACTCCCCTTCGGGAATATAGACCATGGCGATGCCGCCCCTGAAAACCGCCTCCCATGACCCCTGTTCATTGCGCGCAATGCTTTGGGCCTTGGCGGCGATCTTTTGGAGATTTTCCGGGACGGGATCCGCCTGCTTCTCGGCGCGCGCGGCGGGGTCCGGCTCAGCCTTCGCTTCGGTTTCCGGCTCGCCCTGCGGCTCCGGTTCCGCGGGCGCCGCTTGGGGTTGCCTGGCCAGCAGGGAATCGATCTGCGGGCGGATGTCTTTCAACTCGGCGGACTTTTCCTCGAGGATCGCAGCCAGCTCCTGGGGATACTCCCGCTGCATCACCGCCAGGCGTTCCCGCACCTGGTCCCGGCCCTCGGGGTAAAGGCGCAGCGCCTGGGCGAGATACAGAAAGGCGAACTTGACATCGTTTTTTTCGTAGTTGGCGTCGGCTTTTTTCAGGTAATCATTGAATTTCACGCCGCGTTCGGCCGCGTCCAGCCCCTTCTTCATCTCGTTGCATTTTTCCTGGGCCACCAGGCTGCCGGGATCCTTGTCCAGCGCTTTCTGGTAATGCTCCAGGGCCGACCTGGCATCGCCGGCCTCGGCGGCCTTGTCGCCCTGCTCCAGGTGCCAGTCGACGCCCTGGGTCCAGGCCTCGGCACCGGGCTCAGGCCCGGG
>JBGSPO010000203.1:0-5458 GCA_041738575.1 Candidatus Aminicenantia bacterium | reverse complement strand
CTCGCCGCCGCTGACGACGGCGGCGATCGCGGCGATCCGGCGCCGGGCATCCTCGAAGCGTGCCTTTTGCCGCTCCAGCGGACCCGGCCCACCCCAGGGGATGTAGTTGCTGGGCAGGACGATGCTGTACCCAGCCGCCAGCTTCAAGCCGCGCCCGGCCAGCATCTCCTGCAGCTGGACCAGGGTGCGTGAAACCTGGCCGGCGTTGACCGCCAGGGCGAACAGGTAGACCTCCGGGCGCAGCGACAGCTTTTCGATGAACTCCACGACCGGGACGGGCAGGCCCCAGACGTGGACCGGAAAAACGAAGCCCACCGCCGCGGCGTCGCCGGCGGCCAGGGCATCCGCGCCCTTCATGGGCTGCAGCCGCGCATCGCCCAGTTGATCGGCCAGCAGCCGCGCCGACCAAAGGGAATTGCCGCTCCCCGTGTAATAAAAGATGATGGTTTTCATTTGCCGGCCCCCTGTTTCCCGCTTCTCTCCAGTTCGGACAGCCAATCCTCGGCAAAGGCGCGGGCCGCCGCGGTCGCTTCCTTCCCGGCGCGGAAGCAGAGCTTCCATTCAGGCGGCTTTTTCTCGTAGCCCTCATCGGCAAAAACCGCCAGCTCGCCGCGCCGGACCAGCTTGGCCGTAAAATCGACCCCGGCGCTCATGACCAGGAAATCCTCGATGCGCTTCCGGATCAGGACGCGCGGGTCTGCGGGCAACTTTTCTTCCCAGGCCTGCAGCTCCGCTTCATGGCGCTTCTTTTCTTCGGCACGCTCCATTTCCGCCATCTGGCCCATGAGCCCCTTCTGCTGCGGGTCGCTTTCCATGCGTTCCATCTGGGCGCGCATCTCCTTGATCGTCGCCTCCATGACTTTCTTGGTCTCGGCGTTCATGGCGGCCATGCCCTTGCGCATCTCGCCGATGCTTTTCTCCATGTCGGCCTTCATTTTCTTGACCGGATCGTCGGCCGCGGGGCGCGGCGCCGGGGCTTCCGGCTTCTCCTTGCGGCGAAGTTCCTGGTACGCCGCCTGGAATTCCGCGCTCGCCGCATGGGCCTTGATCCAGCCGAGCCCGGCGGTAACGACCGCCGCCCGCGCCGCAGCCGGCAGCATCTTGAAGGCCTTCAGCGCCGCCTCGTTGTAGGGAGTACCGCTGGCCAGGGCCTCCAGCATGCCCTCCCCGGCCGCAACCGGCGTGAGCCCGAGCTTGGCAAGAACATCGGCCTCCCCGGGAGCGGCTGGCAGGCGGGTTGCCATGGCGAACAGGATCAGCGCCGAGCTCAGCGCCCAGGCGGCTTTTTCATGAACCGGGAATGTTTTTTTCATGGCCCTATTTTGAAATGGAACATCCTGGAAGTCAATAGCGGCCGGTGCCGGAAAGAGGCGGGGGATTTGCCCGGGAGCGGGTTTTACGCTACAATGGATTCCCCGAGAGGTGAGGCATGGCCTGGACGACCGTCAAGAATATTTTCGCCGCTCCCGAACCGCTGCTTGAGCAGACGCTCGAGGTGCGCGGCTGGATCCGCACCCAGCGCGAGTCGAAGAACTTCGCCTTTATCGAGCTGAATGACGGCTCGTGCTTCAAGAACCTGCAGGTCGTCTACGGTCCCGAGCTGGCCAACTTCGCCGCGGTGGCCAAGTTCCCGCTGGGTACCTCCCTGAGCGTGACGGGCACACTGGTGCCTTCTCCGGCCGCCGGCCAGCCCTTCGAGCTGAAAGCCACCGCCATCGAGGTGATCGGCCTGTCGGCGCTGGACTACCCGCTGCAAAAAAAGCGCCACGGCTTCGAGTTCCTGCGCACCATCCCCCACCTGCGGCCGCGCACCAACACCTTCATGGCCGTTTTCCGCGTGCGCAGCCTGGTGGCCTACGCCCTGCACAAGTTCTTTCACGAACGCGATTTCGTCTACGTGCACACGCCGATCATCACCGCCAGCGACGCCGAAGGGGCCGGGCAGATGTTCCGCGTCACCACCCTGGACCCCAAGGACCCGCCGCTGGATGAACAGCATGAGGTCGACTTCGGCCAGGATTTCTTCGGCCGCGAGACCAACCTCACCGTCTCGGGGCAGCTCAACGTCGAGGGCTTCTGCTTGGCCTTCGGCCGCGTCTACACCTTCGGCCCCACTTTTCGCGCCGAAAATTCCAACACCCAGCGCCACGCCTCCGAGTTCTGGATGATCGAACCGGAGATCGCCTTTGCCGACCTCAACGACAACATGCGCCTGGCCGAGGACATGCTGAAATACGTCATCCGCTACGTCCTGGAGCACGCGCCCCAGGAGATGGAGTTCTTCAACCGCTTCATCGACACCTCGCTGCTGCAGCGCCTGCAGCTCGTCCTGGACTCGAGCTTCGAGCGCGTCACCTACACCCGGGCCATCGAGCTGCTGCGGCAGGCGGACGTGAAGTTCAACTTTCCCCCCGCCTGGGGCAAGGACCTGCAGACCGAGCACGAGCGCTACCTGAGCGAGAAGGTCTTCCGCAAGCCGGTTTTCGTCAGCGACTACCCCAAGGAGATCAAGGCCTTCTATATGCGCCTGAACGACGACGGCCGCACCGTGGCCGCCATGGACCTGCTGGTCCCCGACGTCGGCGAGATCATCGGTGGCAGCCAGCGCGAGGAGCGCTACGACACCCTGAAGGAACGCATCGCCGAGATGGGGCTGAAGAGCGAAGATTATGATTGGTACCTCAACCTGCGCAAGTTCGGCGGCGCCCCGCACGCCGGCTTCGGCCTGGGCTTCGAGCGGGCGGTGATGTACCTGACGGGCATGGAGAACATCCGCGACGTCATCCCCTACCCGCGCACGCCCAAGAGCGCGGAGTTTTGATAAAAAGGAGCAACCATGAAAAAGATCGTCGTCATGCTGGTTTGCCTTTCACTGGCCGCTGCCGCCGCGCCCCTGTTCGGCGCCAACGACAAGAACAAGGCCAGGTACGAAAAACGATACAGCGACCCGGTGCTGAAGGCCTTGGAGGAAGCCCGGGAGAAACAGCAGGCCGTGCTGAACGAGGAGACGGCCCAGATCCGCAAGCGGCAGGCCGAGGAAAAGAAAAAGGAGCGTGAGCTGGCCCGGAACCTGCAGTCGGACATGACGGGCGTCAATCCCCCGCCCACCCCGGCCGCTTTCAAGCCCCTGTTCCATTTCCCGCCCGTGGCTCAGTACAACACCAACATCTGCTGGAGCTTCGCCGCCACCTCGTTCTACGAATCGGAAATATTCCGCCTCGGCGGCAAACGGATCAAGCTCTCCGAGGTATGGACGGTCTACCATGAATACCTGGCCAAGGTGCGGCGCTTCGTGCAGGAGCGCGGCGCCTCGCTGGTGGCCGAGGGCGGCGAGAGCAACGCCATCAACCGCATCTGGAAGGAACACGGCGTGGTCCCGGCCGAGGCCTACCCCAGCCGCCGCGTCGACGGTGACAAGCTGGACCACGAGCTGCTGATCGGCGAGGTGAAAGCCTACCTCGACTACGTGAAAAAGAACGACCTGTGGGACGAGAAAATCGTCCTGGCCCACGTGGCCGTCATCCTGGACAAGCATTTGGGAGCGCCGCCGCGGAAGTTCGTCTACAATGGCAGGGAAATGACGCCCCGGGAATTCCTCAAGAACGAGACGCCGCTGAACATGGACGACTACGTCGACGTCATGTCCACCAGTTACTATCCTTTTTATACCTTCCAGGAATTCGCCGTGCCCGACAACTGGTGGCACAGCAAGGAATATCTCAACCTGCCGCTCCCAGAGTGGTACGCCATGGTGCTCAAGGCGGTCAAGGCCGGCTACACGGTGGGCATCGGCGGCGACGTTTCCGAGCCGGGCAAGCTCGGCTTCCAGGACGTCTGCTTCATCCCCAGCTTCGACATTCCCGCCGCCTACATCGACCAGGACTCCCGCGAATTCCGCATCGCCAACCGCACCACCGAGGACGACCACGGCATCCACATCGTGGGCTACAAGAATTTCAAGGGCCACGACTGGTTCCTGGTCAAGGATTCCAGCCGCTCGGCCCGCTGGGGCAAGCACGAGGGCTATTTCTTTTTCCGTGGCGACTTCGTCAAGCTGAAGATGCTCACCTTCACCGTGCACAAGGACATGGCCAGGTCCCTCCTGGCCAAAGTGAAGAAATAGCGGGGATCCGATGGGCAGAGTCGTCGCCGAAATCACGGTGGTGCCGCTGGGTACCGCCTCGCCATCGCTGAGCGCCTACGTCGCCGCGGCGGAGAAGGTCCTGAAAAAATTCCCCGGGGTCAAGTCCCTGCTCACCCCCATGTCGACTATCTTGGAAGGAGAGATGGAGGATGTTCTGGATGCCGTCAAGGCCATGCATGAAGTGCCGTTCCGCATGGGCGCCCTGCGTGTGTCCACAACGCTGCGCATCGACGACCGCCGCGACAAGCCGGTCACCATGGCCGGCAAGCTCGCCGCGGTCAGGAAGAAATCCAACCTGCCATCCTGACCTACAAACGACTCGCCGGGACTTTATTTATTTTTCGGGCGCGGACCATTCCTCGGTGATCTCGGGCTGTTTCTTCACAGTTTCCTTTCCGACCAGCCGCGCGGCCATCCAGCCCTCGCGCCCCGTGGCCTTCACCCGAACCTTGACCCAGCCTTTCTTGCCGCCGATGCGGACCACTCCGTCGCCGTGTTCCAGCACGGCCACGACCCGGCATCTCAGGGACGAGCAGCTTCTGAGGTTCGCCCGCTCGGCCGTGACCACCAGGACGGATCCCGGTCCAAGGGCGGCGGACTTTGGCGACTTCGTCGTCGCGCATCCGGACAAGAGCAGAACCGCCGGCAGACAGGACAGGAACCAGCCTGCGTGTTTTCGCATCATCTTTCGCTATCCTCCCCATGCCCCGCGTTCGCCAGCATGTCGGCCTTTTTCCTCACGGCTTGCCCATCGGCCGCGTTCGGGTTCAATTCCAGATATTTCCGATAGGCCTCCGCCGCCTCCCCCGCGCGCCTCATCTGCTCGAGCACAACCCCGAGGTTCTTGTAAGGGAGGGCGAAATCGGGCCGCACCTGGATCGCGCGTTGGTAGGCGTCGACCGCTTCCCCGTTCCGGCCCAACCGGCGCAGGGCCAGCCCCAGGTTGTTCCAGGCGTGGACATTGGCGGCATCGGCCTGGACCGCTTTCTCGAACCAGGACACCGCCGCCTTCATCTTGCCGGCTCGCGCCATCTTCATCCCTTCTTCGTTGAAAGGGGCCGCCGGCGAGCGGCCGGCGACAGGGCGCGACTCCGCCGTTTCTCCTTTTGACCCGGCCGCCTCGCCGCTCCTGGCCACTTGATCCAGGTCAACGGCACCGGCGGCTCCAGGGACGGCATCCTGCTTCTTCCCGGACACGAGGAGCATTAAAGCCGCAGCGACGAGCAGGGCGGCTCCGGCCACGACCAGCAGCAGCCAGCTCATTTTCTTGCCCGCCCTGGGTTCGGAGGTCTTCCCCGGGTCGGGCGCCGGCGC
>JBGSPO010000129.1:0-28799 GCA_041738575.1 Candidatus Aminicenantia bacterium | reverse complement strand
GTGGCACGGGCCGTCGCGGCGCGGTTGCCTCTGGCCAAGGAGCATTCCATCCTGGATTTCGGCTGCGGCACGGGGCTTGTCACCCTGGAGTTGGGGCCCCGGGTCGGCGCCGTCACCGGGGCCGACACCTCGCCCATCATGCTGAAGACCATGGCGGACAAGGCCAAAACCATGGGGATCGCCGTGAAAACGCTTGAGCTCGATTCCACGGGGAGCGACGATCTAGGCGGACCTTACGACTTCATCGTGAGCAGCATGACATTGCATCACGTCGCCGACGTGCCCGCCCTGTTCCAGCGGTTCGCCCGCCACCTCCGCCCCGCCGGACAAGTGGCCCTGGCCGACCTGGACGAGGAGGACGGCAGCTTCCATGAAGCCGCCGTGAGCATTCATCACCGCGGCTTCTTACGGGAACAACTCAAATCCTGGCTGGAGGACGCGGGCTTCCGGGAGATCCGCCTGGAGACCGCCGCCGTGACACATAAGCAAGGGAAGGACTATCCCGTTTTCCTGGCCACGGCGCGGAAGGTGTGAGTGATGGCGGATCAAAATATAAAAATATGATCGGACTCACGCTGGCTACCGCATTATTATTGATGCTGTCTTTTTTTGCCGACCGCAGCAAAACCTTGGCCGGGTTGAAAAAAGGAGCGAAGATGTTCTTGAACATCCTTCCGCCATTGCTCCATGTTCTGTTCCTGGTCAGTATGTTCCTTTATCTTGTCCCGGCGGTGGTTCTTTCCGAATGGCTGGGAAAAGGGACCGGCTGGAGCGGCATCCTCGCGGCGGCCTTGTTGGGCTCCATCTCGCTGATCCCGGGCTTCATCGCCTTCCCGCTGGGAGCGATCCTGGTTCGCAGTGGCGTTTCCTGCCAGGTGGTGGCTGTTTTCATTACCACGCTGATGATGGTCGGCATCCTGACCCTGCCGCTGGAGGCGAAATACTTCGGCTGGAAAGTCAGTATCCTGCGCAATACGTTGAGCTTTTTAGGGGCCCTGCTGGTCGGCCTGTTGATGGGGATCTTTTTATGAAAAATAAGATCACGGCCACCCTGAAGCAATATGGATTTCTGATCCTGTTCGGAGTATTCATGCTGGTTTCATATTTGTTGCCGTTTGCGGCCGGGATCGCCATCGGCAAAAACTTCCTCATGTTCTTTCTGGAGATGGCCGCCATCCTGCCGCTGATGTTCATCCAGATCGGCTTGTTCGATGTCTGGGTCCCACGGGAAAGGATCATCCGTCATCTTGGCCCGGAGGCAGGGGCGATGAGCATCCTCTGGGTCGTTCTTCTGGCCATGCTGCAGGCCGGGCCGCTCTATGCCGCATTTCCGGTGGCAGCCTTGCTGTGGAAAAAGGGCTGCAGCGTCCGCAATGTTTTTGTTTATCTCGGTGCTTTCAGCACCTTGAAGATCCCGATGCTGGCTTTCGAGATCGGTTTCCTGGGGCTGAAGTTCTCTGTATTACGCGCCCTGTTCAGCCTGCCTGTTTTCGTCGCCATCGGTTATTTTCTGGCGCTTTTTCTGAAAAACAGGAATTTCGTGGTCAAGGAACCAGGGTAAGCGCTTGGAAGCAGAAGGGAATTTAACGACGGGCCAGGAGATCGACCGGCTGGCCCGGCTCTACGTCGAGCCGACCAACCGCTGCAACCTCGACTGCCGCACCTGCATGCGCCACGGCTGGGAAGAGCCCCTGGGTTTCATGGAGTTCGGGTTTTTTGAAAAGATCATGGCGGACTTGTGTTCCTTTCCTGAGCGGCCCGGCATTTTTTTGGGCGGCTTCGGCGAACCATTGGGCCATCCGCGCATCGCCGACATGGTGAGCATGGCCAAGCAAGGCGGAAGCGAAGTAGAGCTGATCAGCAACGGCATACTTCTCGATGACGGCATGATGGAAAGGCTGATCGCGGCCGGCCTCGACCGGCTCTGGGTTTCGATCGACGGCGCCTCGCCTGCGAGCTATGCCGACGTGCGCCTGGGCGACCACCTGCCCGAGATCATCGCCAACCTCGAGCGCCTGAACGCGAGGAAAATCAAGCCCGAACTGGGGATTTCATTTGTGGCCATGAAACGCAATATTGCCGACCTGCCTGCTGTCATCGACCTGGCCAGGCGACTGGGTGCAAGCCGCTTTTCACCCAGCAATGTCGAGCCATACACGGATGATATGGCAGCGGAAGTCCTGTATGGTCAGGTATTGTATGAGGCTTTGCCTGAAGGGGGATGTATCATGCCGCGCTTCGATCCTTCCGTCATCAATGGCAAAATGCTGGAAAAAGTGAGCGCTCTGTTTCCCGATGCGCTTTTTTTCACGCCGCTGGTCCCTGGGCATGAGGGGTTATGCCCCTTTCTGCAGCGCCGCAGCGCCAGCGTGCGCTGGGATGGCCGCATGGGACCCTGCCTGCCGCTGCTGCACGGCCACACCGTCTGTTTGAACAGCCATACGCGCACGTGGCCCGATTTCACCTTTAATTCCCTGCGCGAGCGCGGCCTGGGCGAAATCTGGAATGCGCCCGAATACCAGGCTTTCCGTCGCAAGCTGGACGAGTTCGCCTTCGCCCCCTGCACCACGTGCAACAGCTGCGACCTGCCCGATGTCAACAACGAGGACTGCTTCGGAAACGTCCACCCGGCCTGCGGCGGCTGCCTCTGGTCGCAGGGGTTCATTCAATGCCCTTAAGAATCCTTATACGATCTCATAGTGTTAGTGATAGTGTTAGCGGGAAACTCGACGAACAAAAAAGTGTCACTGACAGTGGCAGTGTCAGAAAGAACCTGAAAAAACCGCTGGTGCTAGCGAGGCAAATGCAATGAAACGAACCAAGGGCGCTGGCGCTGTTAAAAAAATCAATGTGGAGGTCTGCCATGACTGATGGATCGATGAAAAAGCTTTCTTTCCTGGACCGCTACCTGACGGTTTGGATCTTTGCCGCCATGGCCCTGGGGGTGCTGATCGGCTACGCAGTCCCCGGCGCGGTGGCGGCATTCAACACCCGGTTCAGCGCCGGCACGACCAACATCCCCATCGCCATAGGACTGATCCTGATGATGTACCCGCCCCTGGCCAAGGTCAAGTACGAGGAACTGGGAGATGTGTTCAAGAACTTGAAGGTGCTGGGGCTGTCGCTGCTGCAGAACTGGGTCATCGGACCGGTCCTGATGTTCATTCTCGCCGTGATATTTCTCGCCGACAAGCCCGAGTACCTGGTCGGCCTGATCATGATCGGACTGGCGCGCTGCATCGCCATGGTCATCGTCTGGAACGACCTCGCCGGCGGCGACCGCGAGTACGCGGCCGGGCTGGTGGCCTTCAACAGCATCTTCCAGGTGCTCTTTTACTCCCTCTTCGCCTGGTTCTTCATCAAGAAGCTGCCGCCGCTCATCGGCCTGCGCCTGGGCGACATCGACCTCTCCAAGGTGACCATGGGCAGCATCGCCGAAAGCGTCTTCATCTACCTGGGCATCCCCTTCCTGGCCGGCATGATCACGCGGCTGGTGCTGGTCAGGGCCAAGGGCAAGGAGTGGTACCACACCCGCTTCATCCCGAAAATCTCGCCGCTCACCCTGATCGCCCTGCTGTTCACAATCGTGGTCATGTTCAGCCTCAAGGGTGAGTACATCGTCAAGATCCCGCTGGACGTGGTGCGCATCGCCATCCCGCTCCTGATCTATTTCGTGGTCATGTTCCTGGTCTCCTTCCTGCTGAGCCGAAAAGCGGGCGCCAATTACGGGCAGAGCACGACGCTCTCCTTCACCGCGGCTTCAAACAACTTCGAGTTGGCCATCGCGGTTTCGGTGGCCGTGTTCGGCATCAACTCCGGGGCGGCGTTCGCCGCGGTCATCGGCCCGCTGGTCGAGGTGCCGGTGATGATCGGCCTGGTCAACGTGGCGCTGTATTTCCGCGGGAAGTATTTCCAGGCGAGTTAAGGGCTGGAATGAGTTCGGGGATCATATAAGCCCGCGGTCCTTCAGGATCGCTTTGGCTTCCTGGCCGGAAAACTGCAGGTAAACCGCCGTTGTGTTCAGGTTGGCATGGCCCAGGATCTGCTGCACGATGGTCAACGGCACGCCGGCCCGGACCAATTCCATGGCCCGGGTGTGGCGCAGGACATGCGGATGGGCCATGGCCTTGGGAAATCCGCACTCCAGGGCAAGTTTTTTAAATATTACGAAAAAATTTGATCGGTCAACAGAAAAAGCCTTGCCTTTCATTTCGGGGTACTTCTCCAGGTAACGGGCCAGTTTTTTTACCGTCAGCGGGGGTATGGAAACCATTTTTCTCATGTTCTTCTTGTGGGGGTTATGCCGTTTCAGGACGGCCATGGTAATGTCACCAGCGCGATAATCTATATCGGCCTGGTCATCGATGCCCGTCACCTCGGATATCCGGGCGCCGGTATAGCGCAAAAACAAAAATATGAGGAAGTAACGTCCTCTGATGCGGGCGACCCGGGGCCCCGGCGCTTTTTCGTAATAATCCCGGAATTTAGCGGTTAAAGTTTTTAGCTGCTTTTCATTCAAGTAGTCAATATTCTGCCAGGGCTGGTTGAAAGCCGGGGAACCGTAATAGGGGTTAAGAGAGCTCACTATTTGGGTTCAAAATCCTGAAAATTATCCTTCATGCCGGTTTTAAGCGGGCCAGAGTCTTTATTGAATAATTTTAAAATAGTATCCATTTTGCCAAGCTCTCTTTCGAAATAGTTTTTGACTTCCTGCCATTGAATGGGTGTCTTCATTACTGGCAGCGGATCGTTTTCCGCATCACTGAAATATGTAAGGCTTTTAAGGGCGTGAATCATGCTTGGATTGAAATCCTTGTATTTTTCCTTATACAAAAACATGGCATCGGTAATGGATATGTTTTTGTATTTCATTATTGAAAAAAGATCAATAAAATCACGCTTTTTTCCTCTACTGGAGATCGCCTCGATCTTCATGCCGATCAAATCATCCAGGGAAGCGATTTGGACACCTTCGAATTGATGAAATTTCCCGATCATTTCGGGTTTGTAAAAAATAAAACTGATACTGGTGCCATTGAAACCACCAATCAAATTATTGCCGTCCAAAAACTTATTTCTATAATCGCCCAAAGAAGAGAGCTTCCGACCGAGAACCAATCCGTCAAAACTTTTGTTGCCGAAAAAATCAAGATCATATGAAATACGATGTCCCAGGTGAAGGGCAACGGCCGTTCCGCCGGCAAGGTAAAAATCATTCAGCGGGATTCCTTTTTTAAGAATCATTAAATTGTTTCTGGAATTGGCGTCAAGCGTTTCGCTGTGCATCCTTATCTCCCAATAACAATTTCCAAAAATGAGAGCTTCTTTCTGAAATATCCCGGCACGAATAAAGAGCTTTTTTTATCGTTTCATTGGAAAAACGATCAAGCAGCCATTTGACTTCCTGGACATCACCCAACTCAAGAATTCGTTCGATTATATATAATTTGTATTGGTCAATATCGATCGCCGAAACATCGGAATCCCAAAAAATAATTTTGAATTTGTCGAGGTTTTCAATCCGACGTTCCACAATCATTATTATATGAGAAATGTTGTGAAGTGTCAATTTTTGGACCGGGCAATTATTAATAAGTGAAACCAAGTCCTGAAAGTTTTAAAATACTTGCAAATCACAACATAATAAACATTTTGTTGTGTCAAAACATCTGGAATCTGCCCGAGCGGAAATGTCGGCTTAGTTTCGGGCAAGCCGACAGCCGGGATTGCGGAGTAACGCCGCCTTCATTAGGGAGCTGGCTGACAAAAAAGACCCCTGGGTGAGAGATCTGAGCCTAAGATGAGGTCGGGGACAGGAGATTGGGGACGAGTGACGAGGCAGCACAAATCATCCGCTTATCTTGGCAGATTTGATTTGTCTGTCCCCAGCCCTTTCCCCAATAGTTTGATAATTCCTTCCCCATTTAATATAATATTTATTATTGGCCGAGGAAGACTGGGGAGACAAAACAAATGGACAGGACAAAGTAAAAATGAACATGACACCAATGGCCCCCTTTTTCCATTAACCGCAGTTGATGGACGCCAAAGAGTTTTGTTTGAAGTAATAAAGAGAATATGGGCTTTTATATAAGGATAACCCCAACATTCGTGAGCAGGGATGTCCCAAATTGTGCCGGCAGCAGATTGCTGCTGTTCTCAGATGTTATCTGTACAAGGAGTTGCCATGCCTGACACAATTGAAATATTTGAGGCTTCAAAGCATTACTCAAACTTTCTGGCTAGTTTCTCCAGTAACTCTAAATTAAGCGTTCAATCATACAATAAAACAACAATTATTAGCGAAGCGATTTATTTTCATATCTGTAAAATGGAATATGCTGGATGGCGTCATAGAGTTGATTTCAAAAGAGGCCATAAGCATCCTATCTCAGATATCTTTCAAGATACTATTGCTTTTTATTTAAAAGCGGCTTTACCAAGTGATTATTCAATTGAGATAGAAGCGAAAAAAGGTAAAACTCAAACTGATATTGCAGTAAAATGGGATAATAAATACATTTTTCTAATCGAAGTAAAAACTAGTATCGGTTGGGACAGAACTGGACCTGCTAAAAAAATGGATGCTAGGATAAAGGAATTGTCAATAAACTTCAATGTTCCTCCCGAAAACATTATCTACATTTTCGAAGTGCACAGTAACGTAAGTAAAGATTTTTCGGAAAAGTTTTGGGATAAAAAGCAGCAGAAAGCCAAGCAAAGACCAACAGATTTACCTTATTCTAAAATTTTCCCATTATTTAATGCAACAGACCCTTATTATTGGAAGTATGAAAAGGGATTTAATAGAAAAGAAAATTATAAAGAAATATCGGACGATGAAATCCGAAAGCGGGCAAAATGTAATATAGTCACACCGATCGAAGAAATATTAAATCAAATAACAGCCAGTACTGTATCGAAAATAGTAGATAACGAATAAGTACAGCCGACAGGTTTGATTTTCTTAATTTACATTTTATCTTTGTATTCCCTTCGGGGGCAGACAAATTAAATCCACTAAGGTCGGTGGATAATTTATACTATTTTATACTTTATGTTTTCCCTAGAAGAACCCCATTCTGATGTAATCAGCTTCGTTTTCTGGGAAGCGGTCGCTCTCTTTCCAGCCCTCCTCCTTCAGATCGGACATGATGTGCAGGCGGGCGGCCAGGGCCGCCTCCCAGCCGAACAGGTTTTCTGCCTCGCGCAGCCCTTCCTTGTGATGGCGCCTGCGGCGATGGCGCATGCCGAAATCAGGAGTCCCAGCGAACTCATCGAGCCACAGGTGGACTTCGGTGTAAGGCTTGTTGAACAAGCTCATTGATTCTTTTTCGTGGTCTTCCAGTTTCATCGAGCCCCTGTTTTCACCAAACGCTCGATCTCAGGGCTGGACTTGCCATAGAATGAAGTAATGTCGAAAAACAAGGAAAACTTTTTTCGATTCCCGATCTTGTAGAGCAGCTGGTCGTAGTACTTTTCCCCACTGGGGATGAGACGCTGCTCTACAAATTCCCCGGCTAAGCCAAGGTTTTTAAGTTTGATTTGGATATATCGATGCTCCGCATATACCCCTGTGCTTGTATCTTCGGTATTGATGATCTCAATGGCATCCTCGAGGGTTTTTCCGCTGTTTGCCGAGAAGAAGACGCATTTGTCCTCGTTGGCAAACCAGAGATAAATAACGCAGCGGCCCCGCATTGCTCTTCCCTTCCCGATGAAGCCCATGATGGCCCAGACATCAGAATTGCTAGCGTCAAAATCCAACGAGTCGTGCTTGAACGGCCCGATCTCGCGGCCTTCGAGAACGAAGATGTGTTTTCCCCGCCTGATATAGACATACAAAAAACGGTTGTCACCAAAAAAATGGATCTCATAGAGCTTGAGGCGGCCATAGGTCTTGCCATCCATGATGAACCGGCAAACGACCTTCCCCGCCCGGCCCCTGTCCAGGGCGACGAACCAGCGGTTGCCGTCGGGGCTGAACTGGACGCCGAAAAATTTTCGGGGGAAGGGGCCATACTCGATCCCGTCGACGACGAAGCCATTCCATCTGTTACCTTTCTCGATATCGGCCGTCCAGTGCCTGCCGCCGGCGCCGAACATCAGCTCAGTCATCTTCTTGTAGGGACCGAAGCAACGGCCACCGATTTCCAGGATCGTTTCACCGCCTTTTCGGACGATCTATCCCTTCCTTTCCATTCTTCCGCCTTCGATCAGGAATATCTCCCTGCCGCGGATGACCGTGCAGACGAAAGCGTTATGGGAAATGGTGAACCAGCGCTTCCTGCCGAAGCGGTCGAACGGGCCGTGCGCGACACCATCGATCAGCAGGTACAGCTTCCCATCTTTTTTCGCGATTTTCATCCAGCTACGCCGGTCATTGGTGTCACTCGATTTTTTGCTCACCCAGTCCCAGGGGCCGAATTCTTTTCCCAACCAATGCACGTAGCTTTTCCCATTCTTTTGCTTTTTTACGATGATCGGCCGGTCATGGACATTGGATTTTTCAGCCATCACTGTATTCTGGCATTTCCACCCTAGCATATGATGACAGGGCAAAGAAAAACGTGACGAGTGTCGAAGGAAGGCAAAGGGAAGAGATAGGGAAAGGTAGGGGACTTTTGTTTGATTTTTTACTACAATGGGGACATGGCAAAGAAATTGACCTATTCCCGCTATATCTGGTTCATTGACCGGGCTAAAAAGGGGAGGCACCCCAACGCTCAGCGGTTGGTCGAATATTTTGAGATCAGCCTGGCCCAGGCGCAGCGTGATATCGAATACATGCGCGACGCGCTGGGGGCGCCGCTGAAGTACATGGCAGCCGAGAAGGGCTATGAGCTGGAAGATCATGCCTTCAGTCTGCCCTCGGTCTGGGTGGAGGACGACGAGCTCCTGCTGCTGGCCATCGCCAGGGAGCTGATCCGCGACCCCGACTCAAAAAAAATACTGGCCGAGCTGCTGCGCAAGATCGCCATCAACAGCCGCAAGGGCCTAGGCGCGGCCGGGCAGGCTGTCTCCTATAAGGGGATGGGCTCGTACCGCCAGAAGGCGGGCATCCTCAACCCGCTGCTCGATGCCATCCTGAATCGGCATCCGGCTGAGATCCTGTTCCGGGAAGTTTTCGGGCCGGCGCGAGAACCCTCCTGGCGCAAGGTGACGCCACTGCACCTGCTATTTTACCGCGCCAACTGGTATTTGCTTGCCCTATGCAACAAAGAATGGCGCACTTTTTCGCTGGCGCGCATTGAGACGGTCAAGGTACTGCCGGGCAAAGTCGCTAAAAGGGTCAGCCAGAAGGCCATCCATGACAAGATCGCCTCGACCTTCGGCATCTTCATCACCGACCAGAACCACCCGGTAGTGCCGGTCAAGTTGCGCTTTGTGCCCGATCTGGCGCGCTATATGCGCAGCATGCTCCCGCACCCGGGCCAGCAGTTCTGCGATCAGGCCAATGGCTGCCTGGATGTCTCGTTCCCATCGACCCTTAACCGCGAGCTGATCGCCGAGATCCTGGGTTTTGGCGAGCAGGTCGAAGTGCTGGAGCCCAGGGAGCTGCGCAAGGAGATCGCGGCGATACTAGAGAAAACAGCGAAAATCTATTGTTGATCCAAATAATTTAAGATCAAGAAAGTAAATAAATTGAGACGCAATACGAAATTAACCTCGGTGTTGATCGCAGCAAAAAGAGTATTTAGGTTAAATTCAGAAAGAAGCATCCATGGTCCGGAACATTGGGAGCAGGTCGAGAGGAATGTAATTGAGTTAGGTAAAAATACTCCAGGTTGTGATATAGAAATAGCGAGGTTGTTTGCCATCCTGCATGATTGCAAAAGGCAGGATGAAGAAGTCGATAAGGAGCATGGCAAAAGGGCTGCGGAATTTGCCCGGGAATTATTTGATAAGGGGCTGCTAAAGATAGATCCTGAACAATTTTCAACTTTAAATTTCGCCATAGAACATCACAATGATGGATTGGTGAGCAGCGATCCTACAATTGGTGTTTGCTGGGATGCTGATCGCTTAGATTTGCCAAGGGTCGGTACTGCGCCTGTTGCGGACATGCTCTCCACACAATATGCTAAAGAAAGGTTGTAAAAATGGAAAACAATAAAACAAAGACACCGGTTATTTCCAAGAGTAAATACCTATCGGGTTTGCAGTGCCAAAAGCTTCTTTGGTACCACTATAATCGACCCGATGAAATCTCAGCCCCGGATGCGGCAACTCAAGCCATTTTTGCTGTGGGGCACGAGGTTGGTGAGCTGGCTCAGAGCCTTTTCCCGGGAGGTGTGGCTATCCAATGGGACAGAGATGCTGAAAAAATGACTGAGCCAACCAAAAAACTATTGGCGGAGCGCAAACCCATTTTCGAAGCCGCGGTAAAATACGGAAACGCATATTCTATTGCCGACATACTTGCTCCGGTGGATGACAACCGCTGGGATTTGATCGAGGTAAAAAGCAGTACGGCTGTAAAAGACATCAACCTGCCCGATGTGGCTATCCAGAGTTATGTTTGCCAAAACTCCGGCATAAAATTGAACAAAATATTTTTAATGCACATCAACAACCAGTATGTCCGCCAGCGAGAAATCGAGCCTGAAAAGCTTTTTGCAAAGGAAGACATTACCGAACAGGCCCAGGAACTGCTATTGCAGGTTGAATCGAACCTGGAGAAAATGGTGAAAGTCATTCAAGGCGCAGAATGCCCCGATATTAAAATTGGCCCGCACTGCAACAACCCATACGAATGCCCGTTAAAGGAAATGTGCTGGGCTTTTCTGCCACAGAATAGTGTTTTTTCCCTTTATAGAGGGAAAACTCTGGGGTTTGAATTATTGCAGCGGGAAGTCCAAAAACTAACGGATATTCCTCCTGGTACAATACTCAGCTCAAGTCAGAGCATTCAGGTAAAATGCGCCAAAACAAATAAGCCCCATATAGATAAAAAGGGGATTGCGAATTTTCTATCTACTCTCCAATATCCGTTATACTTTTTAGATTTCGAAACCGTCGCTCCGGCAATTCCTTTTTATGATGGAACACGGCCATATCAAAACATCCCGTTTCAATTTTCGCTGCACATTGTAGGAAAAGAGGGCGGAAAACCAGAGCACCATTCCTTTCTGGCGGAGGGGAAAGGCGATCCCCGGCCGGAAATACTAAAAGAACTTAAGTCGCTGCTGGGCACCGGCGGCTCCATTATCGCCTATAACTCCGGCTTCGAAACCGGCTGCCTGGACGGATGCGCCGAATCGTACCCGCAGTATGGTGAATGGGTAGCGCGAATAAAACAGCGCGTTATTGACCTATTGGGTCCTTTTAAAAGCTTTTACTATTACCATCCTGAGCAGGACGGCAGCGCCTCACTAAAGTCGGTCCTTCCCGCCCTCACAGGAAAAGGTTACGAAGGCATGGAAATTGCCGATGGCGGAACCGCTTCCAGGGAATATGCGCGTGTCACCTTTGGCGATGTTAGCGAGGAAGAAAGGCAAAAAGTGCGCAAGCACCTTGTGGAATACTGCGGGCAGGATACCGAAGGCATGATCTGGATCGTGGAAGAATTAACAAAACTTATCTCTTAAGACAGGCATCGGCAATCGTGAAGTTTTTATTACAAGCATATTGTATTTTTAATAAAAGTACCTCAAAATGCAAACATTAGGAAATTGAATTTCCTTGGAGATTTATTCTGGATATGGCTACTATGTTTTATATCGGATGTGCGCAGAAAAGTCACTTCATAATGATATGGATATAGTTAAAAGTAAGCTTATGGTTATTGGGCGTATTTATTCAGTATCAATTCAACTTTTCCCGAATTCTGCATTGACCCATCATTGTCAAAATTGCATAACAAAGAGGAGTAGTGTGAGAACATGATTAGTGAAATAATAGGGTGGATCGGCGTTGTTTTAGGGATACTAGTCTCGATCCCTCAGCTCATAAAATCTATCAAAGAAAAATCCACAAAAGGCGTAAGCTTGCACGCCTATCAGCTTCTATTCCTCACAGTTTTATGTTATCTGATTAGGGCAATCGCAATACATGAACCTATTTTCATTGTTAGTAATGCGGTAAATCTTGTCATAACTGCAGTGGTCCTATATTTATTTAAAAAATATCCGGATAGAGGTGAGCGATGAATGCGGAAAAGCTTTTCATGCAAACTCTCGAATGGCTTCGGGATAATTATGATAAATACAAATTTTTTACAGAGCGAGATGTCGTATGGACCGTACAGATGCACCTTATTGACGAAATCAAAAAAAATAATCTGACCTACAAGATTTATAATGATTGGCCGATCGAGAAAGGAGAAAGAAGAAGCAGGTGCGTTGACTTAGTTATTATGCAGGGTGATAAATTAAAGCTTGCGGCAGAGTTCAAATACGAGCCGGATCATAAGAGAAAGGATTTCTCGGAGAAAAAATTAAAGCAAGCTGTAGTGTTTTGGAAAGGCGAAAATAGCGTAGAAAAAGATATAGGGCGAATTAAGAAATATGTCGAAGAAGACAAGGCAAAAATTGGATATTCTGTTTTTATAGATGAAGGCAAGCGATTTCGGGAAAAAGATGCGATTATTGGTACTTCATGGCACGACTGGAATAGTGTAAGCGTTTTAATCTATATAAAAAGATTTGAAGAATTAGTAAAAGCTTAGCGTAAGATTTATTCTGAATTCTGCGTTGACCTCTTAAAAAAAACTAGGAGAGTTAGTTAATCCGAGAAACTCGATATGCATCTGCTTGGACATGAAAATCGCTATCAGTCTTAGGCACTTGGGCAATAAAAATAGGGCTGAAGCCTTTCCATTATACTTACAATAAAATCAACCTTCACTACTCACTATTCTTCATTTTGATCCTTGGCATCCTTGGGCGCGAATCCCATGACACATACCTTGCCTTTGCGGAAGGAGCCCTCGGCAACGGCCATTGCTTCCAGCTCCGCCAGCTCGGGGCGCTTCTTCAGCAGCCCATCGAGCAGGGCGCGGCGGGCGACGTTCTCGATCTGGGCGCCACTCAAAGGGTAGACGGCCAGGCGTGCCGCCCATTTCTCCTCCAGTGTCGGCATGCGGCTTTGCCAGATGCGTCGGCGCTCCTCCCTGCCGGGGAGATCGAAGCGCAGCTTGTACAGGAAGCGACGATCAAAGGCGCCGTCGATGTTATCGATAAGGTTGGTGGTGGCCACCAGAATGCCCTCGAAATGCTCCAGCTCCTCGAGCAGGACATTTTGCATGATGTTGTGCATTTGGTCGACGCTGTGGCCCACCGCGACGCGGCGGCCGACCATGGCATCGGCCTCGTTAAGCAGTAGCAGCGGTGCCGGACCGTTGCCCTTGCTGCACTCGCTCCAGCGGTCGAATACGACGCGCACATTCTTCTCGCTCTCGCCTACGTACTTGTCACGCAGTTGGCTCATGTCGACCTGCAGGACAGGGCGGCCGGCGGCATGGGCCAGGTTTAAGGCGGCGACGGTCTTGCCCGTGCCCGGGGAGCCGTGCAGCAGGATGGTCAACCCCGGCGGCAGCCCGGCTTTCCTGAGGCCCTTCGCGAAGCGGCGGAAGCCGGCGGGGGCGCAGGCGCGCTCCAGTGCGGCCAGCTCTTTTACCATCCCCGCGGGCAAGAAGAGCATGGTGGGCTTTTTCGGGCAGGGCTTGAGCCCAACGACCTCTCCACCCTTGGTATCATCATTTCTACCGACAGTGCGAAGTCGCGGGTACAGCTTCTCGATCGATCCCGGCCCCAACCTGAAGGCCAGGCACTCGGACATATCGTTATTTTTGAACTCTACAAGGCGGCGCTTGGCGGCCAGCGACCGGCCGTCGTTGATGAGGCGCAGCAGGTGTCCCTTTTCACCCATGGGCAGCTGGCAGTCTCTGAAGAAATCGTCCAGGTCGTACACCCTGTACGTGACAGCCGCCGTTGAAGCGGCCATGAAAAAGATTGCCATCTCTACGGCAGGCAGCCCTTTTAGCCAGGTCCCCAGAGGGTTGCGTCCGGCGCTCTTGGCGGCCAGGCGGGAGAGACTGGAAAAGAGCATCTGCCGGGAGATTTCGCGATGATGCGAAAGTTGCAGCAACTCATCCGCTTCGCCAATGACCGCCAGGGGGTCGTCGAAATCGACGCGGGAGTCGCTGTCCTTGCCATTGAGTATTTCCATGAAGACGACCGCGTCCAGTTCCACCATGGAGCCCATGAGAATTGAACGCGACGCTTTCCCCCGGTTTACCAGCACCAGGCCTGACTGCCGGAGTTTCTCCACGGCAGCGGTCAATGACAGCCGGGCCTCGCCTTTCAGACAGTGCCTCTCGGCGACCGCGTCGACGATCGCCATGCCGTTGTGGTCGAGGGCCTCGGCGAAGAGGGCAGCGTAGGTTGCGGCCAATTTGCAGTCGAGGCCCAGGCGCTTGCCGATCCATTCCAGCAGCGGCGAGCAAACGGTGCCGCGCAGGAGTCCTTTCCTCCTCCCCAGGCGGCGCAGGTTCCTGGCGCGAGCGATGGAGAACGGCCTTTTCCCGTATATTTTAGTGCTTTCAGCGCCAATTAATTTCTTTTTAGCACTTTTTTTCATTGTTTCACCTCATTTTTCATATTTTTAATCAGGGGAGTGCCTAAAAATATGTGCTTCCCTCTATTATGAAGGTCTCTCCCTATCGCTTCGTGACAGGGGAGAAATTATTTTATTTTTTTGAAATAGGCCCTAGAAGGGGAGAAGAGAGAAAACGGAAAAAATCGTACGCTAAGCTTTTACAAATTTCGTAAATCCTTTTACATAGGCACTTTCAAGAACATGAATATTGCTACTTTTTCGAGAATGTCCAAAAAGTGTTCATTTTGGGAAGATGGCCAAGAATCCCATCAATCCTATCTTATTTAAGACAATATTTCCTTAGCGTACGATTTTTTCCGAATTCTGCGTTGACCCCTACTTGGCGGTGGCGGGCGTCTCGGGCGACTCGCGCCAATCAGTGAAGCTACGGTTCTCCTTCACGGCCACGACTTCAATGACATAATATTCCGAGATGGTTGTCGAGCTAGGCAGCCAGATACCGTCGCGCTCGATGCCGTAATAATGGACGTCGCTGACCAGCAAGCGTGCTCCTGATTTTTGCGCCCGCTTCTCCGCTACTTCGATGCCCTTGATGGCCCGTTGCGCCAACTCGATCTTCAGCACCGCCCCAGTCACCTCGTCCACCCACGCCGTTCCTGCTCCCAACTCCTCGAACCCGGGCCGCGGCGCCACGGACAGGCGCGCCACCGGCTGCCCGTACATCTTCTCGTGCTTCTCCAGGCGGTAGAAAAAAGCGGGCTGTTTGTCGGCGGCGAACATCGTCGCCGGCAGGAACGCCGAATACAGCGAGCGGAAGCGCGTCTCCAGCCCCGCGTTCTCCTGCCGCGTTTTCGATTTATTCTTGCGCAGCAACACCCGATCTTCTGTGACCTGTCCCTCGCGCACCACCACCTGGTAGTCGTAGAGCCAGGACGTCCTGACTCGTTTATGAGAGGAACGATCGATCGCGTCCCGTACCAGCACATCCTCATTGACCGTTTCCCGGCAAATAAAGCGAAACGCCGCGTGGCGCAGGCGCTCGGAGTAGTCGGCGGCCAGATTCAACAGCGCTGTTGTTTCAGCGGGCATTTCCTTGCCCAGAACATCGAGCACGGATTCGCCTTTAGCCTCGAGGCCGGTAAGGCTATCCACCACCCGCACCACCAGTTGATATCTGCCAGGCTCCAGTTCCCTGATGGGGACTTCCAAGCTGCCTTTGGTTGCGATCTCCACGTCCCGCACCAGAACCTGCGGTTTCTCATTTTCCCCAGCAACAGACAGCGAGACGCGGACCAGGCCGGAGCGCTGCTCCCCCTGGCCGATCATATAGAGATCTTTCAGTTCCAGCCTTACCTTCCCGGGGGCTGGCTCGATCGCCGCCAGCTTGATCTGCGGTAGAGTCTCCATCTCCACGCGCCGGCCGTGGATGACCTTGAGGCCATCGCCCTTGACACGAATCTCGACCCGCCGTTCGCGGCGTTTGCCCTCAGTCGGGGAATAGGTCAGCACGTAATAAACATCTTCCCTGTTGGCCACTTCGGCCAGCGCTTCCTTCATGCGGTTGCCGTCCATGATCTCCCCGCCCGTGGCCTTGGTGATTTGGCGGAAGGTCTCTTCCCAATTGGAAAAGACTGGAAACGGGTTTACTACCCCATACTGAGAAGAAGCGTCTATTGTAGTCGGAGCCTCCCGACTGCCCAGAAGCAGTAGATGGAATTGGGCGTTGGCTTGAATAAAACGGGTGCGCAGGGAATCTGCGATGCGGATTGATTCCATAGGGAAAATCAGATCACGGTTTATTTTTTCGAGCACATTTATTAAAACTCCCAATTGCAAATGATAGTTCTCCAATTTCATTTTATCGATATCGAAAAGCGGCAGAGAGTCGTGTTGGAAAAAAACCAGCGCCCACTTATCCACATCGACGGCTTCCAGGGCGCGAGACATAGCATCGAGCCGGTCGGCATTGGGCTTTTGGTTCTGCATCCTGTATTCCTTCATTATTTGCGAATAGCGGGATACCAGATTCTTTGCGCTTGGAGGAAGTCTATCGGGATCAGTTGGATTTTTATCGGATTGTGGAGCGTCAATATAATCCTGTAAATATAATTCAATATCAGACTTAATTCTTTCTCTGGCAAAGTGAAGATCCCGACATAAAGCCACGACGCCGGTTTTGAAATCATTAATCCTTGCTTCCTTCTCTAACGCATTATTGACCTCGATAGAACGGCGCTGATCGGCCAGGATCACCCGGTCGCCCTCGCGGTAGATGTCCTTGAAAAAATAGTCCAACACTTCATCTACTTTGACCGACGGTTCATTGATCCAGAAAAAGAGGAGGAACAGGCGCCCGGGGCTTTCTTTTTTCTCCTCGATTTTCGCTTCTGCCTTCGTCTCAGTGGGAGTGATGCTCCGATGGACTTCAATAAACCCGTTGATATCCTGCTTGCGGCCGTTCTCGAACAGCGAGAACTCCTCCTTCTTCAGCCCGGCCAGCGGCCGGCCGTCTTTCATCACCCGCACCAGCATCTCGATGTTCAGGACCTGGACGTACTCGCGCTCAATTTCCTGCTGACCCATAACGAAACCGATAAACCAAAAAAAAATTGTAATAAAAATCGCGCCATTTACAATTTTCTTCATAATATCTCCCTGTTTAATTCTAATATAGAAAAAGCAGATTGTCAAAAAGGCCATGTCTTAAGTGAAGTTTGAGATTCATCTAGCAATCAGATGATTATAAATTAAGATATTAATTGCTATGGCGAAAAATGTGATAAAGTATGGCTTCGAAACGCTCATCATTCAATGCTTTTCATAGATATAGTGAATTTTGTGATGTTTTTATGCTTTCTCGCTCGAATTTCATAAATTTAATGGTCAATATGCTTTTTGGGGCGCAATGCCGCTGCCACCGCAGCGGTCACAACTCAGGCGTGAAAAGCCATCGCAATTCGGGCAAGCGAGCTGGCCATGGCCCTGGCACGCCTGACAAAAGTTCGCGGGATCGACGCTGGTCGCCGGCACACCGGAATTTCTGCCGCTGCCCGAACACCGGGCGCACGTGATCCATCCCCGGCCCTTGCATTGCGGACATTCGACCTCGCCGCTGCCTTTGCAGTTGAAACACTTGCTCGAGGCCTCATAGGTGTCGATCTTTTTTTGCTGGGCAGCCATGGACCTGCAGCCGGCTGCCGGAAGCAGGGCGGAAATGACAAGCAGGGAGCAAAGGATGGCGCGGATCGCCGGCGGTGGTCGTTTCACCATGCTCTGATTCTGCAGCAAATTATTTAAACCGAGATTTCCCATATGACTCTAGAGAAGCCATTCGTTTTCTCCTCTTTTGATTGGATTCTCTCATCTTGAATGATTTTTTTCAAGAATCCCAGTCCCGAACCAATTTTTTGGGGCTCAATAAGCTTCGATGTGGATGATCAGTCAACTGTTCTCAAGTATTGGTATAAGGTTTCGCGGCTGATGCCGAATTCGCGGGCAAGGGTGGCTTTTTGATCGCCGGCAGCGGACCACTTCTGAAGCTCGACCACTTGCTCGGGTGATAACGCTTTCTTGCGGCCACGGTACGCTCCATGTTTTTTGGCAATGGCGACCCCATTTTAAAGTCGCCCCTGTCTGTCGAGCACCCATCCTGAGGCTATTTGTTCGCCGACTCCTGCTGCCACTCGGCCAGGAGCCGCGCCAAGCGGCTTTGTATCCGCTCATCCGGAGCCAGGGTTATTGCCTGGCGCAGTTCCTGCTCGCCTTCCGACCGGTGCCCATTTTTCCACAAGAGCCCCGCATAGCAACTGCGAATATCCCAACCTGGTAATTTGCTGGCGGCGACGATTTTCTTCGTCCACTCCAGTGCCAGTGCCAGGTGGATGCCGCTCATCTCGCAACGTCCGGCAAGTTCCATTATCTTGTCGGGGTTCCCGTGGGCCTCGGCGTACAGCTTGTCCAACAGGCTTTGCCCTTCCATTTCCCGTTTCGAATTCAGCAGGCAATGGGCTGTAAACAATGCGGTGGTCTGTGGATCCATGTCGTCGCCCGTTTTGATTCTGGCAATGGCGGCCAGCGCCCGTTCCCATTTTTTGGCGGCAACGGCTAATTCGACCTCAACCCTCAGAGCGATCTCTGTTTGTCGGAAGGTTTTTTCTGCAAACCCTTTCTCGATAAGCAGAAGGCCTTTCTCCGGTTGCCGGCTCTTGAGGTAGTAATGCGCCAGTGCGAATATGACCCGCTCCATCTCGTCGAATTTTGGGAATTCCGCGATGATTCGCTCGAAATAGCGGCCTACGGCTTCCGGGTTATTCTCCATCTGCGCAGTCATGCCCAAATTGAAAAGAATGAGGACCTGGTTTTGGGGGTCTTTGGCAATCGATAGCAGCTTTGTGAAGATCGGGTTGGCATCTCGAGTACTGCCCAGGTCGGCATACAACTTCGCCAAGGCCATGGCTTTCGCTTCGTTGCCCGGATCGTCCCGATAACTTTTTTTGAGCATGGCCAGCTTGCTGGAGCCACGAAGTGCGGCGTCAAGCTCCTTCAGGAACGGTTCCGCTTCCTGGTAGCCGGGGAGGATGTCGAGCAAGTCGCCGGCCGGAGTCAGTAGTAAAATGGCCGGCAGGGCGTGGATCTGATAGAAACTGGCCAACTCGCCGCCAGGGTTTTTATCCACATCGATCCGGAACGGCAAATAGCGCGTTTCGATAATTTTCTTGACTTCTTTTTGGCGGAAGGTGGACCGCTCCATATGCTTGCATGCGCTACACCATTCAGCCGTAAAGAGAATAAAACCGGGTTTTCCACTTTCCTTAATCTTGGCCAACATCTGCGATCTTGTTTGCGGTACCGCTTGGAACGAAACTTCGCCCGGCTTGTCCAGCCCTTGAGCGAATCCTGGCATAACCAGCAATAGACTGAGCAGCAGAAACAGGAAGTAATCTTTACGAAATTTCATTACATATTCTCCGAAATATCGAGATATGCCGATTATAAATAACTCAGCCCGGAGATTCAATCGCAGGCTGGATGTATCCCCAGCGTCTTTATCCGGGATTTCCTATATGACTCACGTAAAGGCATCCGATCCCTCCTCTTTTGATTGGATTCTCCCAAACTGGATCGTTTTTTTCAAGAACTCTGGTCTCCATCCGATTTTTTGGAGCTCAAAGAAACTCGATTCCGACATTTCAACCCCACAACCCATCAGTTTCTCGACTTGAAGACAAGCCTCTACCTGAGAAGCTGAGCGCCCTTGTTTCCAACCCGATGTTCATCTCAGCCGATTTCGGGCTTCAGCCGTAGCTGGGCGATCTTGTCCAGAATCATTGCAAACAGACTCCCCAGTTGTGTTTGCTCCCTGGTCAGTCAACTGTTCTCAAATATTGGTATAAGGTCTCGCGGCTGATGCCATACTCGCGGGCAAGGGCGGCTTTTTGATCGCCGGCAGCGGCCCGCTTCTGAAGCTCAACCACTTGCTCGGGCGATAGCGCTTTCTTGCGGCCACGGTAGGCTCCGCGTTTTTTGGCCAGGGCGATTCCTTCGCGCTGCCGCTCACGGATCAGGGCCCGCTCAAATTGGGGAGAAGAGAGAAAACGGAAAAAATCGTACGCTAAGCTTTTAAAATTTAACAATTTTATTTATATCGGCACTCTAAAGAACGTGATTATTGCTACTCTTTTGAGAATATACCAAAAGTGATTATTTTGGGGGGATGGCCAATAAGCCCATCAATCCTATCTTATTTAAGACAGAAATTCCTTAGCGTACGATTTTTTCCGAATTCTGCGATGACCCCTTATTAAACAAAATGCAATTAAAAAGCACCGGCAGGGGAGGGCGGCCCGGGGGCGCTGCCCCCGAATCCCATGCAAGGTGGCTCCCATGCCCCCTGGATTCCGCGATTTTCCCTGGCCTTCTTACCCATATCCCGCTGGAGATCGTGCCTCCTGGGGCATTCTGAGAAAATTCCCCGACCCCAACCAGGTCCCTTGTTAAAAAGGTCTCCACTCGGGCCCCCAGGTCCCAGGCTCCGGCTCCTCAATCACCCGGCGGGGCAGGGGAGGCGCAGGCTACACTTAACCGGCGCAGTCCCTGGATGCCATCCCGGCCTCCGGCCGCGATTATTTTCCCTCTCGCTCCCTCAATGCTGGCTCGGTCGCTTCAAGGGAAAATACCGCATTCGCCGAGGATTCCCTGCGTCGGCTGCGCCGGCCCAAGTGGCTGCCCGCGCTTCTTTTAAGATCGAGCCTGCCGCAGAGGGGTGATTGGCTTTTTCTTTCATTGCCTACTGTCTTTATCAGCATTTTTGATTATAATTAAGTTATGGATCAAAAAAGTTTCGTAAAAATAAAAAAAATCACTCTGAAGGCAATGTACTCAGATGATGATTTGATGGAAACTCTTGTATTGAAAGGAGGAAATGCGATTGATCTAATATATGGGGTTTCTTCCAGAAGCTCATTAGATTTAGATTTTTCCATGCAATCAGATTTTCAAGATATTGCTGTTTCTGAAAGTAAGATAAAACAAACTTTAGATAAAACTTTCAATGGAGAAGGATATCAAATAATTGATTTTAAGTTTAAAAAGAAACCTCAAATTAGTGGGGAAGATAAAATGAAATTTTGGGGAGGTTATTCAATAGATTTTAAAGTTATTGATAAACAAATATTTAATGACAATCAGGGTGATTATTCAAAATTACGTTTACTCGCCAGTGATATTGATTCGAAACACAAAAAAAACTTTACAATTGATATTAGTAAATATGAATATTGTACAGGCAAGGAATTTAGATTTGTTGATGGCCTTAAAATATATATGTATTCTCCTGAAATGATTATTTTCGAGAAAATAAGAGCTATTTGTCAGCAAACAAAAGAATACCTGAAGATAATGGAAGCTCAAGTGCCAACCCCTCGAGCCCACGATTTTTTTGATATTTATACTTTAATGAAGAAGCTTAAAATTAAAACGAATTCTTTGGATGTAAGTATTCTAAAAAGTATTTTTGAAATAAAAAAAGTTCCCTTTGAACTTATAAATAAAATTGAAGATTCCAGAGAATTTCATAGGCTCGGATTCGATCAGGTTAAAGATACTTTGAAGCCAGGAGAAGAATTACATAAATTTGATTTTTATTTTGATTATGTTTTAGATTTTATTCAAAAGATTACTTAAACCCTTTTGGATAAAAAAGTTTCCATTTAGGAGAATATTCTTTTTCTATCATGTTATAAGTCAAATAAAAATTATATTTGATTTCAAATTTATTTAGCAGTTCGATTTGAGATTCTTTATACCCAGCAGTTTCAAGATAAAATCCAATCACTTGATGATAGGGATAAATATAATTAATTTTTTCTAAAAGCGCAGTTAGTTTATTTATTGAAACGTTTTTTTCCTTTGCTAATTTATATGCATTTAAAACTTGGCTTACCCCTCCAGAATAAAAAGGTCGCACTGAAATATCAATTAAAGTCCTTTCAATATTCGTTACTGGGATTAATTCATTTAATTGAAAATCTTCTACTCCCAATCGTCCAGTGTTTTTCCCATTGAGCAGATATATTTTATGATCTTCAAAGATACCGCTATTGTTAGTCATCCTCGGTTTTTGGGAAAATGCGCGATCAATATTTTTTTGAATTAATTCACCGCTTTGCATAGATTTTGCAGGCTGCTCAAGATTTATATAAATACTTTTCGGGATTTGTTCTGTTAAGTTATGAAAAAACATAGCTGAATAATGAGAAAGATAAGCGGAGCGATTTAAGGAGGCTGCGAGGTTTAATATTGAGTATTCTCCCCAAGAATATCTAATATAGTCTTTTGAAGGAAATTTTATCTCAATTTTTTTTAAAGGAGTTTTATTTAACATGGCATTTATGAATTCGTAATATGACCAGGTACTACCCAATCGCCATTCAGCTCTATTATTACAGAGTATTTCAGATAGTTTTGTGTCAGAAAATATATTTATACCTAAACGATTGAAGTGATCAATGATTTCTTGCTTAGCTAAATAGAATTTAGTTATATTTAAAACTGGCATTTTATTACAGCAAGATGTATATATACATCTTGCTGCTCCATATAAAAACATTATAATATACTTAAGATCATTTTGCAACAGTTATTTAAAGGTTTTATCATGTATGGTTGCATATGGTATATATACCATATGCAACCGATTATATGGTTTTTCAACAAAATACCAAAATTCATGCAGTCCAAACCTGGGTAAAAGCTTTCCAGTTTTAAAAACCCTTTCAAAGACGTGATATCGTCTCTGCAGATCCCGATCGATCGTAAGCCGGGATATACCTAAAGGTGATGGCAGCCGCCAGCGGCCACTTCACCATTAAATCCTTTATCTCCTTTCGGGCCTTCTCCAGATCGCGCCTCAGAATCGATCCTGGTGCGTCCTGTATCCCTTGCTGGCCCTGTAGGATCATTCCTGGTCATTTCTCAGCTGCCGGCTCGCCCGAAACAGCGCCGGCATTTCCACCAGGGCCTTTTCCCTGGTGTTCTGCCTTAGCCCGTTTGAGATCGTCGATTGTAGGGCGTCCTAGCACGTTTTTTCCTGCTCCATTTTTGTGCAATCAGGGTTCATCCTTTTCCCATATGCCTTTCCGAGTTTTCCCGATCGATTTTTCCACTATTTATCTTAATTACATCATTAAGTTTTTATTATACCTGACGGAGCCAGCCAACTCCCCCAGATTGAAAGACAATTTTATGGCCAAGATTACTCTGGTCAACGACAAGTTAGGGTATACCCTAATTGGGCTGAAATTGTTGGTACAACTATACTTTCACCGGGCCAAGGTGGAGGGATTCTTCTGCACCACGGCCAGGTCCGTTTGTTGATATGAGGTCGTACCCTTCATGAAAAGTATTGTCCGAGCGCCGCCAGGAAATACTCCTTGCTGAAGTATTCTCCTTCTTCCTTTTTGGCCAGGAACGGCCGCACATCGTTGCGGATATGGCTGAAATCGACATGATCGATCTTTACAGCAAGGAGGCGCTTGAGTGTTTCCGGATTCATGGGCAACATTTCCTTTTCGGTTTGGGCAGTGGCATTGGTTAGCAATTCATAGTTTACCGGGATTTTGCGGGTCATGAACCAGAGCAGGTCATAATAATCACGCCCCTTTGTGTACTTTCTGAATAAAACGGCGTGCAGCTTGGCCGCGAAAAGCGAAGGCAGTGCATAACAGCGGACTTTAAAGAGAAAATTTTTGTTGATCATGATGATTTCGCTGACAAATCCCGGCGGCGGCAAGGCGTCGATTTCCAGCTTGACGAACAGTTTTTCATTCTTATGTTCCGACAGCCCCAAATCATACGGCAATCCCTTAAATTTAATAAAGTCACTTTGGACGGTCTTCTCCTTGCCACGCGCTTCTTCCACCGCGAAACCGCTGAGTTCCAATTCCTTTTTTAGTGTTGCCAGCATGCGTTTGAAAGTGAAGCCCTTGGAGTTGACCAATGAAAAATCGAGATCTTCAGAAAAGCGGGGTAGATCGTAAATCGTCCGCAGCGCCGTCCCACCCACAAACGCCAGGTTCTTGAAATATCCTTTTCTGTCGATGATTTGCAGGATCATCTCCTGCAGAAATTCCCGGGCAAAATTGAGCTTGTCTTCCCGGAGACTGAAGGCGGCCAGTTTTTTCCTGAGCAATTCTTTCATTTCAATTCCTCCAGGATGGCATGCAGTTTCTTTACGTCAAAGCGCCGGGCATAGGAAGACAGTTTATTTTTGTTCATGATAGAGCGGTTTTGCAAGCGGAGAAAACGATCGAGAATATCGCCGTCTTTGGGGTCAAGTCCGCCCAGGTTCAGGTACAGGTAGTCGAGCAGGGCCTTTTCCGGTTCGGCGATAAAATAGGGGTAGCCATTCTCGTCCTTTTTGGCCTGGAAGCCGAAATTCAATGAGGTTTGCAAATTTCGATAACTGAACGTTCCTTGCGGATTGCGGAACACCCGGGTCTTTTTGGGAGAGACGGACATCACGGTGTCCACCCTTTCCGGGATCATCTGGTAATGGCTCAATGCCGACTCCAGGCTGATGTACGACGGCGGGTACAAAACAGCGGCGATCGCCTGCCGGGAAAGGGTGGTTTGCCTTTCCCCCTGGCCCAGGATATACAAGCCCCTTTTCAATTCCACCAGCAGGCCCTGCTTTTTCCAGCGTGAAAACTGGTTTCTCAATATCAGCGGCGAGGTGCTGAGGATTTCGGCCACGTCGCTGCTGAAAAAGGGCATGTCCTTTACTTTTTCCTTGAATTTCCTGAAATCCATATTGTTTCCTTATATCATTAAAAGTGATGATATAAAGAAATTATAAAACTGCTGGAAACGAAAGTCAATAGGAGTGGTCCTGCAGCTTCCGTATGGCAAAAAGCATTTTTGCAGGGGCGGATCGCAGTAGCCATCATCGCACCCCTGAGGGGATCGTCTCGTTATTTATTCGTTGATCTTGAAGAAGCGCAAGGCCAGGATCATGAACACGGCGGTGAAGGCCAGCAGCACCAGGAAGTTGGGCCAGACGGCTTCGAAGCCCTTGCCGAAGAAGATGACCTTGTGAAAGACGTCCATGGCCCAGTAGGCGGGGGAGACCATGCCTATGGTCCTGAAAGCGGGCGGCACGATCTCGGCCGGCCACCAGCAGCCGCCCAGGGCGGCGAACATGTTGGCCGTCAACACCGAGACGCCGACGATCAACTCCTCTTTTCTCAGCACCGAGCCGACGAAAATGCTCAGGCAGGCCATGGCCAGGGTGAAGACCAGGATGTTCAATCCGACAAGCCAGATGTTGCCCAGGTTCAGGTGAAAGAACAATTTGCCGGCAACGATGAGGATGGCCGACTGCAGCAGCCCCATGAGCACCCGTCCCAGGAACTTGCCGCCGAAGAGCTCGGCGAACGACGCCGACGAATAGAGGATGCGGGCCAGCACCCGCCGCTTGCGGTCCTCCATCACCGAAATGCCGCCGTAGATCAGCACCATCATCATCACGAACTGCACCAGGATGCCGGGGATGACGTGGTCGAATCCCGAAGGCACCTTGGTGATCGTGCCTTGGGGAAGGCGCGTCTTGACCCGGACCAGGTCACGGTAGGGGCTACGGGCGGCGAAAAAAGCGTTCATGTCCCGGTTGCCGTAAAGGACCAGCTCGGCGATCAGCTTGACCATGGCCTGGGCGATCTTGGTCTCGGCCATGGCGCCGGCCTGCATGTTGGCATCAGAGTTTTTTTTGAGTTCCAAAGTCTGCGCCGCCCGCTTTTCGATCTTCGCCGAAAAATCCACCGGGAGGACCAGCATGCGAAAGTACTCTTTGGGCTCCGCCGCTTCGACCGTAAGCTCGATGCCCGGCGCTTTGAGCTTGTCGATGAAATAGGCGCCCCACTTGCCCTGGTCCTGGTTCAAAACCGTCAGCGAGGCCTTGGTGTCGGTTTTGCTCCCCTGAAACAGGTTGCCGAAGATCAGGATGAAAACCATGGGAAAGGCCAGCATCCAGAAGAAAAAAGCCTTGTCCTTGACCGTCAGCTTCAGGTCCAAAAATCCGATATGCCATATTTTCTTCATGATCGTTCCTTGCCGGGGATCAGGCGCTGAGCCGGCGCTGCAGGGCGACCATGGCCACGCCGGCGAAAACCAGGCCGGAAACCGACAGTACGATGAAGGAGAGGTAGGGGACGCCTCCCTCGACAATCTCGCGGCAGCCCATGATGAACCAGTTGTTGACGGTGAATTGGGCCAGCCAGCGCATGCCCTGGGGGATCTGTTCCAGGGGCAGCATGCTGCCGCCGAAGGCGGCGAACACCAGGATGATGGGACTGGCAAAAGCGCCGGCCTGGTTCTTGTTCTTGAAAAATGCGTTGAGCATGCCGAAGAACGCGGCGCACCAGAAACAGCTGACCACGACCAGGACGAACATCAGCGGGATATTGCCCCAATCAATGCGGAAGAGCAGGGCACCCACGCCCATGGCCAGGGAGCAGACCAGCACGCCCATCAGCCAGCCGCTGAAAAGGCGGGCCGTGATGAGCTCGCGGGTGGAGAGCGGCGAGAACATCATGCGCCGGATCTTGCCGTCGGCGCGCTCGTTCTGGATCTCGCGCATGAACGCCTCGACGATGAACAGCAGGAACATGATCAGCATGCCCGGCATGATGTAGGAAAAAATATTGAAGCCCTGGGGTTTGGCGGTTTCCCCGGGCTTGGCCAGGGTGCTGGTCTTCAGCTGCAGCAGCAGCGGCGACAGGTAGGATTGGAGAGCGATGATCTTGACCCTGGCCATTTCCAAAAATGGGGTCATTTGCGCGATAGAGATGTCCTTGAGTTCCAGCTTGCTGGCGCTCTTGATGACCTTCAGCTCGTCGGCGAATACCTGGGAGACGGCGGACAAACCAACGGCCATGGTGGCGGCGAATTCTTCGGCGACGCCGGGCAGGAATTCCTCGGATGGATTTTTAACGACCTCCAGGGCGGTGGGCTTCTGGTCGGCCAGGTCGTCGCTGAAATGCTCGGGGATGACCAGCATGGCCGACGCCTTGCCTTTTTTCATCAGCTTTTCGCCTGCCGTCTCGTCAACCAGCGTCACCTGGAACATGTCCTTGACCTCTTTCTGGTCGAAAGCGCCGATCAGGAACTTGGAAGCCAGCCCCTTGTCCTGGTCGACCAGCAGCAGCTTGATCGGCGGCAGCTTGGTCTCGCCGCCAGCGCCGGGGTCGAAGATGGCGCCGATCAGGGCGGTCATGGCCAGGGGAATGACCAGGAACAGGATTGTGGCCATGGGCGCCTGCAGGCGGCGCTTGATATCGTTGCGGATGATCAGGATTGTGCGTCTCAATCGCGTAGGCTCCTGCCGGTCATCTTGAGGAACACCGCCTCCAGGTTGGGCGATTTGATCTTCAGGTCGGCGATGGGCAGGTGGTGCTGGAACAGGTGCTGCATCATGGCCGGAATGCGCTCGGAGTCGGCGAAGGCCAGGTGCGCCTGGTTGTCGGCCACCGACAGGATCTCCATGCCGTTGCCGTCGGACTGCTGGATGATCGCTGAAAAGGCGCCGGCGCTGAACTCGCCGCTCACCTCGACGATCTCCTTTTCGCCGACGATGCGCACGAGCTCGGCCAGCGTCCCCGCGGCCAGGATCGCACCCTGGTCCATGATGGCGATGCGCGTGCAGGTCTGCTCCACCTCGGACAGCTGGTGGGTGGTGAAAATGACCGAGGTGCCCCCCCGGCCGACGTTGCGGATGATGTCCAGGATGTTAACCTTGGCCTGGACGTCGATGCCCACCGTGGGCTCGTCCAGCAGCAGCAATTCCGGCCGGTGGATCAGGCCGATGGCGATGTTCAGCCGCCGCTTCATGCCGCCCGAGAATTTTTTGATCGGCTCCCTGGCCCGGCCGCCCAATTCCACCACGGCCAGCAATTCCCGAGCCCGTTTTTTCAGCTCTTTTTCCGGGATGGAGTAGAGGCCGCCCCAGAACATCAGGTTTTCCATGGCGCTCAGGTCCTCATAGAAAGCCATCTCCTGCGGGACGATGCCGATCAGGCTCTTCAGGTTGCGGTCGGCGAAAAGGTCCTGGCCTTTGAACGCCACGCTGCCGGTGAAACCGCGCAGCGTGCCCGACAGGATCGAGATCAGTGTCGTCTTGCCGGCGCCGTTGGGGCCCAGCAGGCCCAGCACCTCCCCTTTTCCCAGGTCCAGGCTGAAATTGGCCAGGGCGATGGTCTCGCCGTAGCTTTTGCTCAGGTTTTTTATTTCCAGGATATTTTGCTGCATGGGGCGATTTTACCACATTTATCCCCTTTTTCAGCAGAATTTGTTATAATCAACCGACTCGTCACCATGGGGAAGA
Organism: Candidatus Aminicenantia bacterium; assembly: GCA_041738575.1. Lineage (GTDB taxonomy): Bacteria > Acidobacteriota > Aminicenantia > UBA2199 > UBA2199 > UBA2199. Next base: position 361 of record JBGSPO010000129.1, on the reverse strand, counting down.
TCTTCAACCATGACAGCATTAGCATCTGACCAGGATTTGCTCGCGCTGGCGGCCACCGGCGACCAACAGTCCTTCGCCGAGTTGGTACGCAGGCACCAGGGCAAGATACTCAACCTGGCCTACCGCTTTACCCGCGACCGCCGGGATGCCGAAGATCTTGCCCAGGAGATCTTTTTCAAGGCCTGGCGTCATGCCGGCTCTTTTCGCGGCGAAGCGGCGTTCGCCACCTGGCTCTATCGCCTGGCGGTCAACTCCTGCCTCAACCACCGCCAGGGCAAGAAGGCCAGGCCCGATCCGCAACCCTTGACCGCAAACCTGCCGGCCGGCGGCGAAGCCGGCCAGGCCGGTGACGACCTGGTCG
>JBGSPO010000118.1:0-4127 GCA_041738575.1 Candidatus Aminicenantia bacterium | reverse complement strand
CGCCGCCCAGGCGCGATTCCTCGAGTTCGACCGTGATCACCGGCACCGGGGCCTCGGGCGAAATGCGCTCGACCCGGCCGAAGATATAGCGGTCCAGGATGACGTCGCCGTAGACCAGGATCTTCTTGCCGGAGAAACGGGAGCAGATCTCAGCGATCCGGCTTGACTTGAACATGGGCCTCCCCTGGCAATGTCAAAAATGGCAGACTGAGGAAAAAAAACAGCATGAACTTGATCTCGCTGTCGCCGAAGTTGTATTCGAACATGCCGGCGACCAGGAAGCCGACGAAGGCGAACAGCACGGCCGCGCTGACGGCCCGACGCTCGCCCGCCTGCTTTTTCAACCGCTGCAGGATCTGCAGGATGATGAACAAACAGGCCAGGATGAAGCTGGCCAGGGCGAATATTCCCCTCTCGGCCAGGATCTGCAGGAAATTGTTATGCAGATGGGGGTTGATCTTCCTGGCCAGTGGGTGGCGGTAGCGCGCCTCGTTGCCGGCGATGGCCTTCTCGATGTTGTGGCTGCCGACGCCCGTCCAGGGGCGGTCCTGGAAGATCCTCAGCCCTGACCAGGCCATGTAGATGCGGTCGCGATTGGATTCATCGTGCAGGTCGACAATGGAGAGCGCGCGGCTTTTTACCGCCGGCGGCGCCAGCAGGGCCAGCACCAGGAGCAGGGGCGCCAGCGCCAGGGAAAATCGGGGCTTGAAAAAAACCAGGAACAATGCCAGGGCGACGGCGATGCCCAGCCAGACGTTGCGGGTCAGGGAGAAGGCGATGGCGGCCAGCATGGCGGCCAGGGCCAGGGCCACCGCCCCGGCCTCCTTCTTGTCGTCATGGCGCAGCACCAGGCGCACGGTGAAGAAAATGAAGGGCAGCATCAGCAGCCCGGAATAGGTCATCCAATGCGAGGTGAACCCGGTCAGGCGGTCGTTCAGGACAATGCCCTGGCGCCAGACCGTGAAGATCCCGGCCAGCGCGGAAAAAGCCGCCGAGACCAGGACCGCCCACAGGGAAAGTCGCACCCGCTTCCAGGAATCCAGCAGCCAGGCATAGACCGGCAGCAGCAGGAAGATCAGCAGCTCCTTGTTGTCCCGGATGCTGGCGGCCCGATCCAGGGAAAAGACCGTTGCCAGCAGGGTGCAGCCGATAAAGGCCGCGAAAAAATAATTATAGGACGGCAGGGCCGGGAATTTTCCCCCGCGCAGCAGGTGCAGCAGGAACAGGGCCAGGATGATCGTCCCCAGGATGTAGCAGGCGGCGATGGAAATGTCGATGAGGAAAAGAAAGGCCAACAGCAGGGCGAACGCCGGTTCAGTGGATGAACTTTCTGACCGCTTCATGGACCTGATCCGTGCTGATGTCCCTCATGCAGGGGATTGTACCATACTTGCAGCTCCTTTGTGAACACGGGCGGCAATCCATTTCCAGCTCGATGACCTCCAGCGCCTCTCGCCGCCAGGGCCCGCTGATTGCGGTGCGATTGGGCCCGAATAGGGCCACCAACGGGGTGGCGGTCAGGGAAGCCAGGTGCAGCGGGCCGGAATCGGCGCCGACATAGGCCGCAGAGGCCGAGATCAGCGCCAGCAGCTCCCGCAGCGGCAAGGGCCCGGAAAGATCATGAACCCCGGGAATGCGTCCCAGGCGCGCCGCGCGCTCCTGCTCTTCTCGGCTGCCGCCGATGAGCACGACGGCTATCTTGCCGGCGACCAGGCGCTGCACCAGGTCGGAAAAATGGTCCTCGCCCCAGTCGCGAAAGCGGTTGCCGGCGCCGAGGTGGACCACCACCTTGGGTTGCATGCCGATGAGCGGCACCAGGCGCGAAGAGACGGGGAATGCGCCCGTGTCGATGGGCGGATACGGGGGGATTTCCAGGCTGCGGATGCCCAGCGGCTCCAGCAGCCTGGCCTGGTTGGCGACGGAATGCGGCGAGCGCGCGGGGTCGTGGCGTTCGACCAGGCGGTTATAGGCCCAGTTACGGTTGGGCGTGCGATAGCCCAGGCGCAGCCAGGCCCCGCTGGCCAGGGTCAGCATTGCCGATCCCGGGCCCGAATGAAAATCCACGGCAGTGCGGATGCCCAGCGCGCGCACCTGCCGGCGAAAAGCCAGGACATCCCGCAAGCCACGGCGCCGGGGAACGGTGATGATGCTGTCCACGCCCGGGATCAGCTCAGCGATCTCGCGGTAGCGCTCCTCCACCACGTAGTGCAAGCGGCTGGCGGGGAAATGCTCTTTAAAAAGCCGGATAGCGGGGATGGTGAAAATGATATCGCCGAGGAGACGCAGGCGGATGAAGAGCAGGTCACTTTCCGGCATAGCGATTTCTGTTTGGCTCAAGCAACTCCAGTTCCGGCATCACCCTGCCCGGCAAGAACATGTATAACAATTACACAGAACCCGGGCGGGGCATATGATTGTCGCACGCCGTGCCCCGCCTGTCAACGGCGCGCGGAACCGGGATTGAAGCGGTTGCAGTTCGCGGACCGTTGAACAGTGATTGTCTCTGGTATTCTCTTCTATTATAGGCATTTCATGCGGATGAAAAGTATGCAATCCGGAGAAATCCATATTCCACGAGATTCTATACAGTTCAAAAACAAGATTTCCACAGTTCCTGCTTAAAATATTCCGGGGCGGAACAGTGGTGGCAACCGGCACTGGATTTCATGTTATTTAAGAGAAAAAACAAAGCGCTTTTCACTGATGTTGCCGGCCAGATCCCCCACCCTGACCCGCAGTTCGTTCCGGCCCTTGGTCAAGCTGGACAGTTCATCCAGCACGACATGCCCCCAATCGGGGTCAAATTCCGCCTCGAGCTTTCGGCCATTGAGGCGGACGCACAGGGTGGCGTCATCGAGGCCCTTGCCCTTGTCGCTCAGGCGGATCACGAGCGTGCGCAGTCCGCCAAGGTGCCTCGAGCGCGGCCGGCGCAGGGAGACGGCCGGCGGGAAAATATCGCGCAGCAGGGCAAAGGTGCCGGCGCTCAGGACCCGGCAGCGCAGATAGCCCGGTTCATGGTCTTTCTGCGTGGGAACATAGTTCCATTTTTTCGTCGCCGGGCGGTACTTGAAGATCCCCAGCTGTTCGGGCCGCTCGGTTCCGGCGGGAACGCGGAACTTGTAAAAAACCGCGTCCAGGAAAGCGAAATGCCCCGGCTCCGAGCGGACCGGGATACCCAGCATGGGCAACTCGGGCCGGAGGGCCACCGGCTCCAGCAGCAGCACGGTCGGCTCGCGCACGGAGGTGGCTCCGAATTCGGCGGCAAAATCGCCCAGGCGCGCCGTTTGCGCCAGGTTGTTCTTCAGCCACACCAGTTGGAGCGTCTTTTGACTGGCCTCGACTACCTGCCCGTTTTCGGACAATTCAAAGCGCAGCAGCAGGCGCGGCTCATGGTTCAGCGGCTGGAAGCAAAAATAGGCCCCCTGCGAGTATTCACGGGCCTGGACGACCTGCCCGGCATTGCCCTGGACGATCTTCAGCTTCAGCCGCGAGGCCGGGACCGGGAGATCCTTCACCTTGACCACCACGTCGCCAAGGTTGAGGAAAGTGGAAAATTCGCTCATCTGCATCAGCCCGTTCCGTGTCGCTCCGGACGCCATCTTTCGGTCAAAGGCGCGGGGTTCGCCGGCCGGGGCCTTGAATAGCGGCAGGACGGCCAGCGACCGGTTCTGCTGCCGGTCACTGACCACGACCCTGATTTCATGGAGGCCGGGCGGCAGACGCTGCAGCTCGTCGGCCAGGCGCATGCCGGAGGTTTCCAGGGCGAAACCGTCCCGGGAACAGAGGTTGAAGAAATAGGCGGACGGGCTCGAATAGGCCATGTCATAGAGCATGCCCAGCTGGTTGTTGTCGTCGCGGCTCAGGGAATCGAAGGCGGTGCGGAAGACCAGCCGGCCGTTCAAGCTGGCCTCCAGGCCGTAGGGGGCAACGGCGTGGCTGACGTCGGAAAGGTCGAGCGCCTCCAGGGTGACGTCGCACGGGCCATTGATCCGCAAGGGCTCCGCCAGGGTGTAAACGCCTTTTTCCAGGCGCAGGCGGGAATAGAATTCGCCGCAATCGCCGTTGATCAGCGAGCCGCCGCGGCTGCGCCACAGCACTCCTTTCAAGCGCGGCGCGTTCCGATCCGC
>JBGSPO010000020.1:0-8781 GCA_041738575.1 Candidatus Aminicenantia bacterium | reverse complement strand
GCAGCTCGTCCAGGATGCGGATGGCTTCCTCGATGACCGGATCCTTGACCAGGCCCTCGAGCCACTCTTTCCGCTTTTCATCCTGGGGCAGGGCCGGGTCAGGGGCGCTGCTGCCCGGGGTCGCCTGCAAATAAGGATAGGCGGACTGCTGCTGGTTGTATTTTTCCGCTTCCCGGAACAGGGTCTCCTGCTCGGCCTGGAACTTATTCAGGTTCAAGGTCGACTGGGTGGTTTGCCGCTGCTTTTTCAGCCTCGTAATATTGTCCTCGATCAGGCGGAAGCGGGGATTGGCCGCGAGTCGCTGCCGGCTTGCCTTTTGGATCTCGGCCAGGCCGGGGCCGGCCTTGTCCCAAGTCGGGAAGGAGAGGGAGGGAACGGTGTCCCAGGGCAGGGAATTCTTCTGGCTCTTTTCGCCCACCGCGAGATAAGCATAGATATCGGGCAACACGACATCCGGGGCGACTCCCAGATACTGGGTGGAGCCGCCGGTGATGCGGTAGTACTTCTGTACGGTCAGGGTCAGGGCCCCCAACGGCCGCAGGTGGTTCATGTCGGGTGAAATGAAGCGGTCCAGGTCCAGCATGACCTGCACTGTCCCCTTGCCGAAGGTCTGGTCGCCGACCACGATGGCCCGGCGGTAATCCTGGAGGGCGGCGGCAACGATCTCCGAAGCCGAGGCGCTGAATGAGTTGACCAGGACGACCAGCGGCCCGCGGTAGCTGATCTTGCCGTCACGGTCCTCGTAGACCTGGGGCGCGGAATGGCGATCCTTCACCTGCACCATGGGGCCTTTCTCGATGAACAGCCCCGAGAGCCGTACCGCGTCCTCCAGGGCGCCGCCGCCGTTGCCGCGCAGGTCGAGGATCATCCCCTCCACGCCCATGTCGGCCAGCTTGCGGACCTCCTTGTCCACGTCATCGGCTGCGTTGCGGCCGCCGCTGCGGTTGAAATCATGGTAGAACTTGGGCAGGTAGACATAGCCGAATGTCCGCTTCAGCTGTTCATGGGCAAGGAGCGCCGAGCGGGCATAGGTTTCCTTCAACTCGACCACGTTGCGCACCAGGGAGACCGGCAGGATGCGGCCGTCTGGTTTCCTGACAGTCAGCCGCACCAGGCTCCCTTTCCTGCCGCGCACAAGGCGGGCGGCATCGGAAACGCTCATGCCCACGACATCAACGGGCTCCTCGTCGCCCTGGGCGACCTTGAGGATGATGTCTTCGGCCTTGAGAATGTTCTGGATCCAGGCCGGGCTGCCGGGGATGATTTCGAAGATCTTGATGAAGCCGTCGTCATCTCCCAAAAGGGCGCCAATGCCCTCCAGGGCCCCCGACATCTCGATGTCGAAATCCTCCTTGGCACGCGGCGGGAAATACTGGCTGTGCGGGTCGAAGATGGCGGTCAGGGAGTTGAAGAACAATGACTGCATCTCCTCCGACCTCTCCTGGAGCAGGCGGCTGAAAAGGCGCTCCACGCTTTTGCCCACCGCCTGGCGCGCCTTGGCTTCGAGCTGGGGGGAAAAATCTTCAGAGGGCTTCACCGCGCCGTTCTTTTGCCCGGAAGCTTCCTCGGCGGGGGCCCCGTCAGAGCGGGGCGGTGCGGCCCCGTCGGAGCGGGGCGGTGCGGCCTTCAGGGTCGCCCGCTGCAGGTTGATGTACTGGGTCAGGGTGAGGTATTTCAGCCACTGGCTCCACCAGGCGCGCAATTGGGCCAGGTCGTGGCTGGTCTCGCGCTTGTCGGCATCGAGCTCGATCTGCTCGTCCAGGGTGAAGTCGAAAGGCTTGGCCAGGATATCCCTGGCAAAGCCCTGGACCTGCTGCACGCGCTGGCGCAGGAGCTGGCGTCCCAGGCGCGGCAGGGAGAAGTCGCCTTGCAGCAGGCCGTCGTCGACCTTCAAGGCGTAGGCCTTGAGCGTCTCCAGGTCGGCCTGGACCAGGAAATTCCTGCCGTTGTCCAGGTATTTCGTGTATTGGGCGAAGCTTTTCAGTGAGAAATCGTCGTCGATCTTCTTGCCGCTGTAATGCCAGTTGGCCAGCCAGTTGGCGATCATCTTGCTCAGGGCTTTTTCCCGCTCCGGGGAGGTGGTCCCGGTCTGCATGGCCCCGGACAGTAAGAGCGACAAGAGCAGTATCAGGAATATTTTGCCTTTCATTGATGTTCCTTAGGGGAGTTATACGATTGTAGCGCGAATTTCGCCCAAAAACAAGGGAATCAAACGAAATACGTGACGCGTAACGCGTGACGCGTGACATGTAAGAGGGAAAAATCCAAGCGCCGAATTCCAATAACAATAAAAAGATGGTATAGCTTCAACAGGGTAGGGAACGAAAATTTGTGTTCCCTAACCGGGCAGAGAGTCAGTAATTTTCCTTGTTTTGATCATTCGGTCATTGGCACTTGGAGCTTGTTTGGGATTTAGTGCTTGGGATTTGAATTTTTTGTCTTTCTTGTCACGCGTCACGCGTTACGCGTCACGGAGAACATCTGTTATAATGAACTATGGATTTCAGCTCCCGCTTGCCTATTGACGACTACCGCCGCGAGATCGAGCGCGCCATCGCCGAGAACCCGGTGGTGGTCCTCACCGCCGAGACCGGGGCCGGCAAATCGACCCGCGTCCCCTGGTGGCTTTGGCAGGCGGGCAAGAGGGTCCATGTCACCCAGCCGCGGCGCATCGCCGCCCGCGCCCTGTCCAACTACCTGGCCCGCTGCTGTCACGTCGCCTGGGGACGGGAGATCGGCTATCAGACCGGCCTGGAGAGCAACAAGTCGCCGGCCACCACGCTGCTCTACCTGACCGACGGCGTGCAGATGGTGCGCGAGATCCAGGGGCACCGCGACTACGACGTGCTGGTCCTCGACGAGATCCACGAGTGGAACCTGAACCAGGAGGTCCTGGTCGGCCAGGTGAAAAAGAACCTGGATGAGGGCGTATTCCGCCGCAGCGGCCAGCGCGCCCTGATCATGAGCGCCACGCTCAAGGCCAAGCAGATCTCCGCCTTCCTGCACCACGCCCCGGTGATCACCGTCCCCGGCCGCGGCTTCCCGGTCGAGTGCCAGCGGCGCCATCCCTGTTTCCTGCTGCCCGATGCCGCCACCCTGCTGGAGGAGGGGCACAACGTCCTGGTCTTCCAGCCGGGCAAGCAGGAGATCGACGACACCATCCAGAACCTCAGGGAGCTGCTGGACCACGACGGCCGGAAGGCGGTCATACTGCCGCTGCACTCGGAGCTGTCCATCAGCGAGCAGTCAAAGGTTTTCAGGAACTACCCGCTGCCCAAGGCGGTGGTGGCCACCGACATCGCCCAGACCAGCCTGACCATCGACGACATCGACGCCGTCATCGACAGCGGCATCAAGAAGGAAGTGCGCCTGGTCAGCGGCATCGAGGGGCTGTACCCCACCGAGATCTCGGCATCGGAGTGCCGCCAGCGCGCCGGCCGCGCCGGGCGCGTGAAGAAAGGCTACTACATCCTCTGCTCGGAGCGGGGCATGGAGGACCGCCTGGATTTCCCCGAGCCCGAGATCCGGCGCCTCAACCTGGAAAGCGTGGCGCTGCGCATGTTCAAGTGGGGCCTGTCGCCGCTGGAGTTCAGCTTCTTCCACAAGCCCAACCGCGGCCTGCTCCTCAAGGCCATCCAGAGCTTGAGGACATTCGGCGCCCTGAGCGCGGACGCGGAGAACCGCGTGACCGCCGATGGCCGGCGCATGGCCGACCTGCCGCTTTCGCTGCGCAGCGCCCGCCTGCTCCTGGAAGCCGAAAAAGGGGGGCCGCGGGTCGTTGACCGCGCCCTGAAGGTCATCGCCATTTTCGAGACCCGGGGAGTGGTCAGCAAGGAGTTCGCCGGCGAGTGCTATTCCCCGTCGCCCTTCAAGTCGGACCTGCTCAACCAGCTCGACCTCTGGGAAGACCAGCGGCGCAATGGCCGCCTCGTCTCGAATAAGAAGTCGGCGCTGGCCCGCGAGATCTACAACGAGCTGAAGAAACGCCTCAACATCCAGCCGGCGCGCGGCGCTCTCGCCCCGAACGAGCAGAAGCACCTATTCCGGGCCATCCTGTCGGGCTTCTGCGACGGTGTCTATTTCAAGGGCGAAGGCATTTACTGGCGCGAGGGCGAGGAGCGGCAGATCGAGCGCACTTCGATCCTGAACGGGGCCCGGCCGGAGATGGTCGTCGGCCTGCCCTTCGACCTGGTCATCAACCGCGAGGACCCGCGCACCGGCAGCAAGGAGGAGAAGTACATCCCGCTGCTCACCTTCTGCTCGGAGATCTCGCTGCAGCAGCTGGAGGAGCTCAAGCCCTTCAGCTATGAAAAACTCCGGCGCATCACCCTGCAGGAGGACAAGCTCAAGGTCAGCGAAGAGATATTCTTCGGCTCGCGCCTGGTGAAGGCCGTGGCCGTGGAGCCCGACTGGCAGCGACCGGGCGAGCAGCACCAGTTCCTGACCCTGGCCATCGGCTGGTTCGAAAAAAACTACGCCCAGCTCCCCGGCTGCGGCGAGATCGAGAAGAACCGCGCCTGGTTCGCCGAGGCCGAGCGCGCCCTGGGGGAAAAGCTGCCGCCGTTCGCTCCCGCGCTGCGCGACTACCTCTACCGCCAGCTGCGCCGCAGCCTGAAGATCGACGACCTGCGCTTCTTTTTCCAGTTCCACCCCGCCCTGCAACAACTCAGCCTGCGCCAGCTCCTCCCCTTTCGCTTTCTGAAAAAGCTGAAGCAAGCGCGCTGGCCCGGGTGCCTGGAGATCAAGGACATGCGGATCCCGGTGGAATATATCGACGGCCGGCCGTTCCTGCAGCTGGACCATGCCCAGTTCCACCGCCTGGAGTCAGGCGACGTCCGCCTGCCCAGCGGCGAAGCGCCTGGCTTCCTTCTGCAAGGCGAGAAATACTGCGGCTGGGCCGAGGCCGCGGCCGCCTACAACGACCTACTGAAAGAGCAGATATTCCAGCGCAAATGGCAGGACGCGAAAAAGAACGTCCAGGTCGGCGACGTCCTGGAGGTCCCCTTCCCCCTGGCCTTCCAGGGCGGCAACGGCAAGGACAACGCCGCCTTTGAATTCTACTCGGCGCCGGCTTTCGAGGACGACCAGGTCGTCCTGTTCCATTTCCGCACCCTCGAGCAAGCGCAGGCCCATTTCGCGACCGTGGCCGGCGCCTGGGAAGAGCGCAAGACGCGCCACAGGAAGGAGTCCATGGACAACATCTTTCGCGGCAAGGGCTGGAAGGTCAAATGACGGACGCGCCCATCGTCAATGAAAAGGCGCTCACGCGGCGCATCAAGGACCATGTGCTGGGCAGCAGCCACGATTTTTTCGCCGTGGTCCATCCCGGATTTGAGGCCGTCTCGCAACAGGAGCTGCGCGAATTGGGGATCGACTCCCCGCGGATCGCGGGGAGCGGCGGCGTCGCCTTCACCGGCAAGCTCGAGGATGCCTGGCGCGCGAACCTGGGCGCCGGCACGGTCAGCCGCGTCCTCATGCGCCTCTGCGAGTTCAAGGCCACCGGCTTCGGCGAATTCCGCGCCAAGCTCGCCGCCTTTCCCTGGGAACTGCATATCGCCGAAGCCGCCCGGATGGCATTCTCCATCCAGGCCGGCCGCTCGCGGCTCTGGCACGAAGGCAAGCTCGCGGAGGAAGCCGGACGGGCCATCGCGGAGCGCTTGCTGGCTTATGGCCGCAGGGCGCAGTTCAGCGAGAAGGCGGATGGCGACACGACGAACAGGCAGACCGCCTATTTGCGCGTGGAGGAGAACCGCTGCCAGGTCAGCCTGGATGCGAGCGGCCCGCTTCTTTACCGGCGCGGACGCGGAAAATTCGTGGAGCAGGCCCCCCTGCGCGAGACCCTGGCCTGCGCCATGCTGCGCGCCGCGGGCATCGGGAACTACCGCGTCCTGGTCGACCCCTTTTGCGGTTCGGGAACCTTCGCCCTGGAGGCCGGCGCCATATTCAGCGGCCGCCCCGTCAACCTGGACCGCGACTTCGCCTTCCAGGGCTGGCCGGCCTTCAAGCCGGCGCGCTTCCAGCATCTCAAGGTTGAAATGGAAAAAGAATTTCGCGAGCGCATGCATGGCGGCGCCCGCAGGATCTACAGCTCGGACATCGACGCCAAGGCCGCGGCCACGGCGCGGCACAACCTGGAGCTCGCCGGCCTGGCCTCTATCACCGAGGTCGACCAGGCCGACTTCTTCCATCTCCACGCGCCCGACTGCGATCCCGCCGGCGTGCTGCTGGCCATGAACCCGCCCTACGGCGCCCGCCAGGAGCCTGGCGCCGACATCACCGCCCTCTACCGGCGCATTGGAGACAAGGTCCGCCGCGACTACGCCGGCTGCGGCTTCGCCATCATCGTGCCGGGTTTGGAACTCGAGAAAGCGTTGGGACTGCCCCATGAGAAAAAGATCCTGTTCCGCAACGGCGGCATCGCGGTGGCGCTATTGATCCATAGCCCAGTGGCAAGCAACAAGTGACGCGTGACGAGGAAGAAAAAAGCGAACTATCGTGACGCGAGACGCGTGACGAGTAAGAGATAAGGCGAGGTTCAACGTTCGAAGTTCGACGTTCGAGGTTCGAAGTTGAAGAACAGAACAAATTCAGTCTAGGCAGGCTCTCGCGCCATTCCCCTTCACTTTTTCCCGGAGCGCCGAGGCCTCCGGGAACCGATGGCCGTCTAATCAACGTCCACAAGGCGTTCCGGCCGCGAAGCGTCCCCTCGGGGGAGGATTGCCGCTGCACCTGCCTATTGCCCTTCTCATACTTTTGCCTTTTTCTTGCCGTCTGCCGCACGCCGTGTGCCGTATGCCAAGTGATTTTTCTTCTCTTTTGCCTTTTGTCTTTTTTTCTTCAATCGTTGTAACTCCATGTGCTTTTCTCTGACTTTTACCTTTTACCTTTTTCCTTTTACCTTTAAAGCGCCTCTTTTTTCTTCACCTCTTATACTCTCTTCTCTTATATTGTGACCGAACTTGTGGTATATTCAAGAAGTAAATGAAATACAGAACAAAATATATAGCCATAATCATCGTACTACTGCTCAGCCTCTCCTGCGCGCAGAAGAAAAAGATTTACGTGGCGCCCAAGGTGCCGGTGGTCAAACCGCCACACCAGGCCATCCTGCCGCCCGTGGCGCCGCCACCTGCCGTCTGGACAGCTGAAAATTCGCTGAGGGTGGCGGATTTTCTGCCGGAGCTAAGGGACGACGAAGCGGCGCAGACGCTGCTCGACGCCATCGACCTCAGCCTGGCCCGGTTCGCGGCCATGGACAACGCCGCCATTCTCCGCTTCGGCGCCGAAGCCGTGCCTATCGCGCGCGTCGTGGCCAGCATGGAGGATTTCCGCGCCAAGCTGGCCGTAACCGGGCTGAATGAGGAATTCTCCAACTACCTGCGTGAGAACTATGTTTTCTATTCCAGCGCCGCGCCGCAGGTGACGTTCACCGGCTATTACGAGCCGCTGCTGCGCGGCTCGCGCCGCGAATCGCCGCACTACCCCTACCCGCTCTACGGCCGGCCGGGCGACCTGGTGACCGTGGACCAGCCGCAGTTCTATTTTTACAAGGACCATCCCAGCCTGCCCCAGATCAAGGGCCGGGTCGACGGCAACCGCCTCATTCCCTATTACACCCGCGAGGAGATCGACTTCAAGAGCAGGCTGAGCGGGCGCGGCCTGGAGATCATCTGGATCAACAGCTTGGTCGACATTTTCTTCCTGCATATCCAGGGCTCGGGGATCGTCCAGCTCGAGGATGGCAGCCGCATCTTCGTGGGCTACGCCGACCAGAACGGCCTTCCGTTCCGCTCCCTGGGCAAGTACCTGCTGGACAAGCAGCTCATCGAACGCGGCCAGCTCTCCCTGCAGGGAATGAAGGCCTTCCTGAAAGAGCACCCGGAAGCCATACCCGAGGCGCTGAGCTCCAATCCCAGCTACATTTTCTTCCAGATCAACGAGCAGAGCGCCACCGGCACCTTCGGAACGCGCCTGACGCCCAATCGCAGCATCGCCAGCGACCCGCGCCTCTTCCCCCTCGGCGCCCTGGCTTATATCGAGTGTGAGAAGCCGGTCTTCGACGCCGAAAAGCGCATCATTGGCTGGGAGCGCTTCAGCCGCTTCGTACTCAACCAGGATACCGGCGGCGCCATCCGCGGCGCCGACCGCGTCGACCTCTTCACCGGCCACGGCGAGCTGAGCGAACTCATCGCCGGCGGCATGAAGCAGAAGGGGGCGCTGTTCTTCCTGCTGAAAAAATAGCCTCTACACTGACGGCAGGGCATATTTGCGGATCACGGCCTCGGCGGCGCGCAGGCCGTCCACGGCCGACGACATGATGCCTCCGGCATAGCCGGCGCCTTCGCCGGCGGGATACAGGCCGTTGATGTTGGATTCAAAGGCAGCATTGCGCACGATGCGCAGCGGCGACGAGCTGCGCGATTCGATCCCGGTCAGGATGGCGTCGGGGCGGTCGAATCCGGGCAGCCGCCTGGCGAAGAAAGGCAGGGCCTGGCGCAGGGTTTCGGAAACATAGTCGGGCAGGCAATCGGCCAATCGCACCAAGCGCCAGCCGGGGCGGTAGGTAGGTTGGATATCTCCCAAGGCGGTTAACGACCGGTCGGCCAGAAAATCACCCACCAGTTGGATGGGAGCGAAATAGTTGTTCCCGCCCAAAGCGAACGCTTTCCTTTCCCAAATCCTCTGGAATTCGACTCCGGCCAGCGGATGATCGCCGCCGAAGTCGGCCGGGGTGACGCCGACCAGTAGTGCGCTGTTGGCGTTGGCGTTGTCGCGGGCGAA
>JBGSPO010000210.1:0-14580 GCA_041738575.1 Candidatus Aminicenantia bacterium | reverse complement strand
CCTGGCCGCCGCCGCGCTGATCGTCGCCTTCTCCCTGCCGCTGCTTTACCCGCCCCGGGCCGCGGAGAAGAAGATCACGCAGATCCGCACCGAGTTCAGCTTGCCGGACAAGAACATCAGGATCATCTGGGTGCAGCGAGACGATTTCCTGCTCGCCGGCATGGAAGGCTGACACTCGCCAGTGAAAAATTGGAAATAAATCGAAAAACAGGAGGCTGAAATGAAAAAAATGCTGTTTGTATTGATCGTGCTGTTGGTGTTCCTGGCCGTGCCCGTCCATGCCGAAGAGCAGAAAGAGGCGCCGGCGGGGGAGACGCAGAGGGAGACGGGCGTAGTGACCCGGACCTATACCCTGCGCTATGTGTCCCCGGAGTTCATCCGCGAGGCCCTGAGGGTATATTTCATGAACTGCTCCTACAGCCGGGAATCCAGCCTGATCTCGGTGGTGCTGGAAAAAAGCAAGGTCACCCAGTTCGAGGAGCAGCTGCGCAAGCTCGACGTGGAAAAAAAGACCATCACCCTGCGCGTATTCACCGTCATTGCCGGCAAGGAGGGCAAGAGCGATACAATCGAGAACAAGGACCTGAAGCGCGTCCTCGCCGAGGTCAGCAACCTGCTGAATTTCAAGTCCTACGTGCTGGACGGAGCGTCGGCGGTCACGGTCCGCGACGGCGCCGGGTCCGGCAGGCTGGCGCTCTCTTCACCCATCCCGGACGGCTTGCGCTTCGATTACAAGGGAGTGACCATCCTGACCGCCAACAGCGGCAAGCGTTCCGTCAAGCTGGAATTCTCGGTGCAGCAGCTGAACAACAAACAGGAATTGCTGAGCGCGGAGACCGAGATCGCCGAGGACGGCTACCTGGTGGCCGGCGTCTCGCGCATCGGCAGCGAGGGCAAGTCGCTGGTGCTGGTGATCAACGCCGAGATCAAGTAGCGCCGGGGATCACCGGCCGACCTTGGGTTGACAAGCAGGCGGATCGGGGCTATATTCCCGGCGACCAGTGGAGGACTCATGAAGAAGATCGGCATCATCATCTGCGGCCGCTACCTGTCGTGCGGCGGCGGCAAGTGCTTTCGCGCCCTGCGCGAGCGGGCCGGGGCGTTCGCGGTTTATGGCAAGGACGAAGCGGTCGAGGTCGTGGGCTTCGCCAACTGCGGCGGCTGTCCGGGCGGCAACATCGAGTACGTTCCCGCCGAACTGAAGAAGAACGGCGCCGAGGTCATCCACCTGGCCACCGGCCTGGTGGTCGGCTATCCGCCCTGCCCCAATATCCGCAAATTCAAGGAATTCATCGAGACCGCCTACGGGCTGCCGGTGGTGATCGGCACCCATCCCATCCCGCTCAAGTACCTCGAGAACCACCGCAAGCTGCCGTTCTGGAAGCAGGCCGGGATGGACGATCTCGTCCCGGCCCTGCTGGCCGAGGACCGCGCGGTCATGGAGAGCTACAATTGAGCTGGGGGCGGAGCCAGAACGCCGCCGGGCCTGAGGGGACGGTCAAGCCGAAGGAGCTGGCCGATCCCGTCGATATCGCGGCGCACGTTTCCGGCGCAAAAAAAACGGTGGTGTTCTTCGAGATGACCTTCTGCCCCTACTGCCTCGCATCCAAGGGGCGCTTCGCCGACCTGGCGCGCGAGCGCTCCGCCGACCTCGATTTCCTGCGCGTGAAGCTGGACGATCCCGGCAACCCGCTATGGGGCCGCTATGGCATCCATGCCGTGCCCACGGTCATCGCCTTTGCCGCCGGAGAGATCGTCGCCCGCGCCGACTCGATCCTGGCCTTCGGGCTGTCCAAGAGGAAGTGGGCGGATTTCTGCGCGCAGATTTAGCAAGGCCTTATTTCCTTTTTTTAAGCATCCATTTCTTGAGCGGTAAATGGCAAGTATCCGGAATAAATAAACTTCAGAAAATTGATTGAATTTTTTTATTTTATGTTATTATCGGTCCATGAAAAACACACACTACTATTATAAGGTATCGCTCAGGTTTCTTTGTCTGTTTTTCTTGGGCGCCGCGGTAGTTTTTACCGCATCTCCCGGGCAGAAGAAGCGCCTGGACCCCAAGGAAATGGTGCAGCTCAAGGGCAGCCCCGATAATGCCGGCGGCCCGATCCTGCCCAAAAAACTCGTCTCGCCAACAGTGCTCCCGATCCCGCCCAATCCCCCCTACGAGCCGGTCCCGATGACCTTCAAGCCCGGGACCAGCGGCCTGGTGGTCTACAGCAACACCAACGGCGTGGCCCTGATCAACCCCCGCACCCACACCATCTCGCCGGTGCTGTTGAATGAGTTCGACTACACGATCGACCCGGAAACCGATTACCCCGTCGGCGGCCTGCTCGGTTCCGAGGGCGGCGGCCGCTTCGACCTGGCCATGACCAGCGACGGCAGGCGAGCCCTGATCTCAAACTTCGGCGACAGCAAGGTCTTTTTCATCAACCTGCGCTCAGGCACGCCCGTGGTCGACGGCATGGCCCAGCTCGATTTCTTCGCCGAGGACATCGACATTCATCCCTCCAACGAGTGGGCCCTGGTGACCAACGGCGGTTTTTCCACGCGTATCGGGGTCCTCCACATACCCACCCGCACCTGGATCCCGGCCGGGATGTCCAACGACGATCCGCCGGTTCCCCAGAGTTATGAGTTGCCCGAAGAAGTTATTGAAGATGAGGATGATCCGCTTTACCCCGGCTACGGGCGTTACGGCAACGCCATCGATATCGCCCCCGACGGCCGCACCGTCATCGTCGCCGACTACTTCCAGGGGGCCCTCCATGTCCTGTTGTTCGATCCGGCCACCGGCGCCCTGAGTTTTCAGCAGACGGAATGGCTGTGGAAGTACGGCACGGACCAGACCGCCGCCTTCCCTGTCCTGTATCGCCCGGTCAACGTCACCATCTCGCCCGACGGCCGGACCGTCATGGCGGTCAATTGCGTCCGCAGCACCAATCCCGGTGACAGCGACCCGGATGCGATCTTCGAGGGCTGCAGCATCCCGGTGTTCACTATCGACCGGCCGGGCCACATTGTGCGCCATCCCGACGTCATCATGCCCTTCGAGGTCGGCGGTGGCCAGACCCTGGTCTATTCCGCCGACGGGCGCAGGGCGTATCTGCATACCATATACTATGACGAAGAGCCCGAAATTTATAACGAAGACGAGTACTGGATGTACTCCGAGGTCCAGGCGCTGTCCATCACCGGCCCCGGCCAGGTCAGCCACACCGGCTCCCTGCACCTGCCGACCGAGCGCGGCACCAGCCAGCTCTTCGGCGTCGACACCATGGCCATCACCCCGGACGGCGGCTTCCTTTACGTGACCAACCCCACCCTTTCCGGCGCCAGCCCAGCCCTCGACGTCGTCAATCTCCGCAGCTTCACCCATGTCAAGCAGATCGGTACTCCCCAGAACTACCCCGATCCCACCAGGGATTATCCCGATCCTCCCGATCCCCCGGACCCGGGCAATCCCAGTGATTATATCGATGAAGTCATCCCCGTGGGCATCGCTTTTCCCCCGACCCCGCCCAACCGGCGCCCGGTCGCGGTCGTGAGCGTCGATAAGCCCGAGGTGATCCTGGACATCAACGAGGTCGCGACCTTCGACGGCAGCGGTTCCCATGATCCGGAAGGTTCTCCCCTGACCTACGCCTGGAGCCTGGTCTCGGCCCCGGCCGGCGCCTCGGCGACACTGACCCCTGCCGGCAGCAGCGCGGTCCTGACCCCCGACCCCAATATTGCCGGTACCTACTGGGTGGGCCTGGTGGTCAACGACGGCGACCTCGACAGCACCATGGTCACGGCCTCCGTGACCTCCAAGTTCTACCCCGTGCTGCCTCCGGCGGGTGCCGCACTGCAGCGCCTGGAAAACGACTTCATCTTCTTCAAGGAATACATCAACAAGCTGACCTGGACCGCCAACCCCGAGAACAAGTCCACCATCGCGGCCTTCAAGATCTACCGCAAGCTGAAGGGCGCCGACGACTCCACCTACGCCCTCCTGGCCTCGCTGGCCCCCACGGTCTTCGTTTATGAGGACAAGGGGCTGGCCCAGTCGCAGTTGTTCACCTACCGCATCATTGCGGTCAGCACCCGCGGCAAGGAAAGCGACCCGGTCGTGGTCGGCAATTAAAGGAGCCTGCCAATGAAAAAAACCATCTTATTCATCGTCCTGGTTGGAGTGCTGACCTGGGGGCTGCAGGCGGTCGATCTCGACCTGGGCCTGTTTTTCGGTACCCGCTCGGTCAAGGATGCGCAGATCAGGGAAGTCTACGGCAACGGCACCGCTTATTTCCCCTATGTGGCCGTCACGTTCTGGAAAGGAATCTTCGCTGGCCTGGGCTACGAGGGCGGTTATGACCGCGACGGCAAGATCGGCCTCTTCCAGGAGGATTCGAATCTCAAGGTGTCCGGGCTGGAGTTCTTCGCCGGCTATCGCTTCGACCTGGGAAAGGTTTCGCCCTACCTGAAGCTGGGCCTGGGTAATTATTCCTACCAGCAGGTGGTCAGCGGCAAGACCACGGTGGACGACAAGAAGTCATCCCTGACGCTGGCCGCTGGAGCCAAGTTCTACCCCATCAAGGACCTGTTCCTGGCCGCGGAGATCAAATGCGTGCCCCTGAAGGTCAAGCCCATCGACACCGAGGTGGACCTGGGCGGCATGCGCCTGGCGGCCGGCATCGGCTACACCTTCAACCTGTAAGTACCTGGACTGAACCCAGAGGCGGGAGGACCTTTCTCCCGCCTTTTTTTTTGAGCCCGGAAAAGTCCTGAAATTTGATCGTTGCCCCCGATGTTCTCTGAGTTTTTTATTGACAAGAGCTCGTTTTGGGTATATTCAAGATTTTGAATTATTTAGGGAAATATATACGGGCGGAGGGTTCATGTCTAAAAAAAGTAAGATAATCCTGATCTTAGCAATCTTTTTTTTCGTCGGAGCGCTTGTTTTTGCGGGCGCTTCGGCGCGAAGAATTCCATTAAAGAGAACTGTCTTCAAGAAATCATATGCCGCCAGCGAAGTGCTGGTCAAGTTCAAGCAGGGGATCGACCTGGCCGCCATCGAGAAATTCGCTGCAGGCCAATCCCTGCGCCTGAAGAAGCAGTACAAGCTTCTGTCGAAAATGATGAACCAGGAGCTCGTGTTGTTGAAGTCCTCGAAAAATGTCGATGCAGAAGAGTTGGCAAAAATGCTGAGGGGATATCCCAATGTGGAATATGCCAATCCGAACTACAAGCGATTCCTGGCGGTGACCGACCCGAATGACCTGTATTATAACCTTCCTTACCGGTATTTGTGGGGATTGAACAATGTCGGGCAAAACGGCGGCACCAACGACGCCGACATCGACGCTCCCGAGGCCTGGGATATCAGCACCGGCTCCTCGAGCGTCGTCGTCGCCGTCATTGATACTGGTTTTGATTACATCCATCCCGACCTGGCGGCCAATGCCTGGAAAAACCCCGGAGAGACTGCTGGAAACGGCGTTGACGACGACAAGAATGGCTATATCGATGATGTCTACGGCATCGATCCCTGCGGGGCCGTATACACGGCCAATAACCCCGACACCGACCCCATGGACGGCTACGGCCACGGAACGCACTGCGCCGGCAGCATCGGGGGCAGGGGGAACAACTCGCTCGGCGTGGTGGGCGTCAACTGGAATGTCAAGATCATGGGGCTGAAGTTTTTCGACGACGCAGGCGATGGCGGCTACGACGCCGATTCCATCGAGTGCATCCAGTATGCCGTCTACCAGAAAACCCACGGCCAGAACGTCGTGGCCATCAACGCTTCCTGGGGAGGCTATGAGACCGCGGGGGCCCCTGAGCCGATCGATGCCCTGCGCAATGCTATTGAGATCTCGACCAACGCCGGCATTGTCTTTTGCGCCGCCTCTGGCAACGGCAACGGCGATGCGGACGCGGCAGGCGACGACAACGACAATGGCTTGCACCATTATCCCTCCGATTATACCCTGGCTGGCATTATTGCCGTCGCCGCCACCGACCGCAATGACGCCCTCGGCTCCTTTTCCAACTTTGGCGCTGTTTCGTGCGACCTGGGCGCGCCCGGGGTCGCCATCATGAGCACGATCCCCCCCATTTACGTCCCGCAGGCGGGCGATATTTTTTTTGACAATGTCGAAAATGGCGCCGGCAACTGGAGACATTATGCGGCCAGCGGGGACACCGACTACTGGGCCATCACGGAAAACCAGGAAGGGTTCCTTAATGCGAATTTCCCCGTCCCCAGCCCGACCCATTTCTGGAGCGATCGCCCCGGCGCAAACTATGCGAACTCATCGGAGACCTGGCTGGTCTATGAGCAGAATATCGATCTTTCGGGCTATGTGGGGCAGGATCTTTATCTCGGTATCGGCTCAGCGTACGCTATTGATGTGAATGACCATGGCTACGTGGAAATTTCCGGAAACGGCGGCACCTCCTGGTACCCGTTGGAAGATTTCACCGACTCGGGATTCTATTGGAGCAGCTGGTCCTGGCTTATCCCCGACGCCTATAAAACCACTCAGTTCAGGATGAGGTTCCGGCTTACTTCCGATAACACTACGAATTGGATCGGCTGGTTGATCGACAATATCGGGATCGGCCTGGCGAACACGTATTACGATTCCTGGAACGGCACGTCGATGGCAACGCCCCACGTAGCCGGTGCCGTGGCCTACCTCGCCTCGATCTTCCCCAGCGAGACCGTGGCACAAAGGAAGGAACGGATCCTTTATGGGGGCGATGACATCCCTTCACTGCACACGACTACATTGTCCGGAAATCGCTTGAACCTTTTTGGAGCTTACGAATATACTCCTGCAGCGGGCCCATCCATCGCCGTTACTTCGCCCAATGGCGGCGAGGTCTGGATGATCGGGACGAGCCACAATATTGCCTGGACTACGACCGGGACCGTGGGCAACGTCGGTATTTATTATTCGCTCAACAGCGGCGTCAGTTGGACCAGTGTCGTCACCAACACGGCCAACGACGGTGTCCACTCATGGACCGTGCCCACGGTCACTCCTTCCACGAATTGCCTGATCCGCATCTGGGAAAACTCGGACCACGAGCCCTCGGACACGAGCGACACGGTCTTTTCCATTATTGCGAGCACGACCGAAACCATCTCAACGCCCAACACGCCTTCGGGCCCGGCGACTGGCATGGAGGGGGTGAGTTATTCTTATACTACCGGCGGCTCCTCTTCCTCTTCTGGACACAGCATACAATACCGCTTGGATTGGGGCGACGGGACCTATTCCATCTGGCTGCCGGTGGGCACCCTGAGCGCCGCGCACAGCTGGTCGGCGTCGGGCACTTACAATGTGCGGGCCGTGGCCCGCTGTTCCACCCATTTCGTAGAGTCCGCCTGGTCGGCGCTCTTGCCGGTGATCCTGGATGAAACTCCGACCTGGGTGGCTGTCTCCCGCTTTGGCGCGTGCCACGAGGAGAGCCGGCCGGCGGTCGAGTGGCACACGGCGTCAGAGATGGGAGCTGTCGGCTTCGCCCTGTTCCGCCAGGACAACAGGACCAGGGAATTCGAGCTGGTCAATCCTAATTTCCTCCCGGCCCTGCCCAACTCCCCACAGGGGGGCATCTACCGCCTGGCCGATCCCGGGGCTTTCCCGGGCGAGCCCACCGTTTACCAGCTCGCCGAGATCGACGCCAGGGGTCGCTCGCTGACCTATGGCCCGTTCTCCATCACGTTCGGGGCCTGGCCGCAGCAGGATGCCGCCGACCCCGGCGCCAGGATGGGAAAAGAGGAGCCGGGCGATGTCTACGGCTACCAACGCTTCCCGCGCGAGCAGTCGCTAACCGAGAAAGTGCGCCTGCAGGAGCGGCGGCTGGAACAACAGCGGGGGATGGTTCTCGCCGCCGGCCAGAAAAACGAACGCGCGCGCATCACGGTCAAGGGCCGCGGGCTGTTCTACGTGACGGCGGGGCAGATCGCCAGAAGCCTGGGCTTGTCGAAGGCCGTTACGGCGACGCTGATCGGCAGGCACAACCTGAAGCTGACCGGGCTGGGGCGGGAGATCGCCTGGCTGGCCGACGCCAATGGGGCCGGGCTGTTCTTCTACAACGAGGGAAAGGAAACCGACTACTTCGATAAGAATGTTTATTTCCTGGAGGGTGGGAACGGTTTGGCCATGCAGACGGTCAGGGGCGGCAATGCCGGCACTGCCGATAGCGGCCAATCCTACGTGGACTCGCCTCATTTCGAGGGCAACCAGTATCCGCTGCTGATCTCCTCCATGGACCCTGCCGGCGACATCTGGTTCTGGGACTATGTCGTCGCCGGTGTCGCCGCCAAGCCGTTCACCATCCAGGTGCCCGGGATCGCGTCGACGGGCATGGCGACGCTGAGAGTCGCCCTGCAGGGCGCTACCGACACGGCTGCCGGCGACGACCACCACGCCGTTGTTGCGCTCAACGGCAGGGAGATCGGCGATGCGACGTGGGGCGGGGCCAAGGCCCATGCTTTCAAGATCGAGTTCGATGCCGCGCTGCTCCAGGAGGGGGGCAACACGATCTCGGTCTCCGGGGCCCTGGACACGGGAGCTCCATACAGTGTCTTCTACGTGGAGTCGTTCGACCTGAGTTATCCGCGCTATTACCGGGCCGTGGGCAACAGCCTGATCTGCCGCGGCGGAGGCAATCCGATGGTCACGGTCGTCGGCCTGACCGAACCGCAGGCGCTGGTGCTTGACATCACCGCTGCCGACCGGCCCCGGCAGGTCATTGGCGTCTCCGTGGACGTGTCGGGACGCGTCACGTTCGTCCCTCGCGATCCGGGCGCCACTTACCTGGTGAACGGACTCAACGCGGCTCTCCGTCCTCTGGCTGTGGTCGGGGACAAACCGGCGAAGCTCAAGGATGCAGCAGAGTCAGCTGAATATGTAGTCATCGCCCCCGAGGAATTCGGGACCGCGGCGAAGGAACTGACCAACTACAGGAAAAAGAAGGGGCTCAAGACACGGGTCGTTTCCCTGGAAGACATCTATGATGCCTTCAGCTTCGGCGTGCCAAGCCCGTATGCCATCAGGGATTTCCTGGCCTTTGCCCATAAAAAGTGGTCTGGCGACAAGGTGAGGTATGCGGTCCTGGCCGGCAAGGGGACCTATGACTACATCGATTATCAGGGCCATGGCGATAACCTGGTGCCGGTGATCCTGGGCCGGACGCCGGAGGGCCTTTGCGCCGCCGACAAGATATTCGGCGACGTGACCGGCAAGGATGGCGTGCCCGAGATCGCCATCGGCCGCCTGCCGGCGCTGACCTCGGCCGAGCTCAAGGCCATGATCGACAAGGTCAAGGCGTATGAGAACGGCCAGGGCGCCTGGCTGGACAAAGCCCTGATGATCGCCGACAACGCCGACAGCGGGGGAGATTTTGCTGCCGGCTGCAATGAGCTGGCCGGGCTGGCCACGGGCATGCAGGCGGAAAAGATCTATCTCGCCGGCTCCACGGCGGAGACCCGCGCCAGGATCATCGCCGCCTGGAACGCAGGGGCCGGGCTGGTCAATTATTGCGGCCATGCCGGCATCAGCCAGCTGGCGGTGGAGAACATTTTTGATGTGGCCGCCGCCGCAGCCTTGCGGAACGGGGACCAACTGCCGCTGGCGGTGATGCTCACCTGCGCGGCCGGCCGATTCGAGCTGCCGGGATACACATCCCTGGGCGAGGCGCTGCTCCTCAATGCCGACGGCGGCATGGCCGGCGGGCTGATGCCGTCAGGGGCGGCGCTGCACTCCGATTCGATGCGCCTGGCCGAAGAGTTTTACAAGGCGGTGTTCGCTGGCAAGGCCGCGACCGTCGGCACGGCGCTGCGCACAGCCATGAAAAACTACATGCTGCAGGGAGGCAAGGCGTCGCTGCTGAACGTTTACAACTGGCTCGGCGACCCGGCCGTGGCTTTCAAATGAACCCGACTGGGAAATTTCGCAGGAAGGGGAGCATCGCCGGGCGCAGGATCGCCGGCGAGTCCTTCCTGATCCCGGTCGTCGGCACCCCGGTCGACCTGGAGAACATCTTTGTCCTCAATCCTCTGGCTGATTATATCTGGGAACGACTGGACGGCGAACGGACGCTGGCGGCGATCGTCGCTGAGATCATCGCCGAGTTCGACGTTGCGCCCGAACAGGCAGGTGCCGACGCGGGCGAGTTTGTCGGGCAGTTGCTGGAGCGGGGCCTGGCGGAAGAAGTGGCATGAACTCGATCTGCGAACAGGCGACCGGAGGGGACGACCGGCACTTCTGGCGCGTACTGTCGGAGAAGATCGCCGGCCAGCGCGTCCCCTTTTCGGGGAGCCTGGCGCTGACCCATCGCTGCAATCTCAGGTGCGTTCACTGCTATGCCAGGGAGGAGCCAGGAGAAAATGTCTCCGGGTCGGAGTTGAACACCGACCAGTGGCTGAAGATCATTTCCGAAATCAAAGAGGCAGGCTGCCTGTTTCTGCTGCTGACCGGCGGCGAGCCGCTGCTGCGCGATGATTTTCCGGCGATCTACTCCTTCGCCAGGAAGAATGGCTTCCTGGTGACCCTGTTCACGAATGCCACCCTGGTCAGCGACAGCATCCTTCGCCTGTTCCATGATCTCCCTCCGCGCCTGGTCGAGGTCAGCATTTACGGGGCTTCCGCCGGGATCCACGACCGCATCACCGGCATCCCGGGATCGTTCGCCAAGGCCATGGAGGGGATCGAGGCTTTTCAGTTTGAGGGGATTCCTGTGCGGCTCAAGAGCGTCCTGATGACGCTGAATGATGAAAATTTCCCGGCCATCGAGGACCTGGCCAGAAGTCGCGGCATCAAGTTCCGCTTCGATCCGGCGATCTTTCCCTCCCTGGCCGGCGACCGCGGCCCGCTTGATCTGCGGGTCGCGGCAAAACGGGCCGTGGACCTGGAAATGGCCGATCCGGATCGAGTCCGGGAATGGCGGGAATTCTACCGCTCATTCCGTAAGGTGCCGGTGGGGGATGGCTTGTTCAATTGCGGCTCCGGCGTGAACACGTTCCATATCGATCCCCGGGGCCGGTTGTTCCCCTGCCTGATGGTGAGAAGTGCCGCCTATGAGCTCGGCCCGGGCCGTTTCCAGTACGGCTGGGACCGGGCCTTCCATGATTTTCGCAAGGCGGCGCCGGCTGCCCAGTCCCTTTGCCGGGGCTGTGAGAAAAAACTGCTTTGCGGTTATTGCCCGGGATTTTTTGAGATGGAGAACGGCAGCGAGACCCGCCCCTCCGAATACATGTGCGCGATCGGCCAGCGCCGGTTCGCGAGGATCATTTCCAAAGCAAGTGGAGGATAGATGAATCCCAAGAAAGAGAAAAAAGCGCTGAAGAAAAAATATGCGAAGCCGCAGCTGCGCGTCGTGAATATCGCGCCGGGCATGCAGACGCTGGGGATCGGCTGCAAGCTGATCGACTCCGGCGTGAGCTACGACCAGCCTTGCGTGGCCCGCGTTTGTGCCGGGGCCCCGGGAAGTTGAGCGGATCATTATTCCTGCCTGACGGCGGGAATCTTCGCATCGGCGGCATTGAGATTCTGATTTCCGCCCCGCGCGCGACGAAGTTGCGTGTTTCCAATCTCCTTTATCGGCCCTTCCTGCGACGCTGTTGCTGCGAGGCCGGCGGTCCCCGCATATCCGTTCGCGTGATCTGCGCGCCCAGGCCTCCACGGCATGGTCTGGAGAAGGTCTTCGATACCCGTGACTCCTGGTCGCTTGATCGTGACAGCAGGAGCTATTGGCTGAACCTGGCCCCGGCCTTGAGCGAAAAAACGCTCTGGAGCGCTCGCTTCGATCGCGGGGCAAGCCGCGTTGACCTGTACTGTCTTCCCGGGGCGAAGTGCATCCATGGCCAAAGGGTGGTCAGCCTGCCGCTGGTCTACCCCCTTGACCAGTTGCTGTTAATGTATTTCCTTGCCAGGCGCAAGGGCATCCTGACCCACGCGGCCGGCATTGCCAGGAGGGGAAAGGCTTTCATTTTCCCCGGCGTCTCCGGGGCGGGGAAGAGCACGTTCTCCGGGCTGTTGCTCCAGGCCGGGACCGGAAAAATGTTGAGTGACGAGCGCATCATCGTCCGCGAGATCGACGGGGTGATGCAGGCCTTCGGTACGCCCTGGGCGGGCACGGCCGGCATTGCCTGCAATGCCAGCGCGCCGCTGGCCGGGATATTTTTTCTGAAGCATGGGAAAAGCAACCGAATCGAGAAACTCGACGCGGGTGCTGCCGCCGACCGCCTGCTGCCCATGGCTTCGATCCCCTGGTACGATCCCGACACCATGGCCCCGATCGTCGCCTTCGCCAAGCGCTTGGCGGCCAGGGTGCCGGCTTATGAAATGAGCTTCACCCCCGATCGTTCGGCGATCGACCTTTTTCTGAAAAATATTATAAAATGATCCGGAGTCGTTCTCTTGCGAATTAGGGGAAGCGGATGGGAAAAAGCCGAAGGCGAGGGTCGAACTCGCGACCTACTGATTACGAATCAATTGCTCTACCAACTGAGCTACTTCGGCCTGAGACGGTCAGAAGCGACATTTTAATATAATTCTGATCCAGCGTCAATGGCGGGGCAGGCGGCGGCGCTTTACAAAAAGGTCCGTATCCTGTAAAATTCATGCATGATATGGACTGATCGATCGACTGGGTTCTGCGAGCGCTGCCAGGGGCAGTACCGCCTGGTCGCCTTTCTCAACCGCTTCAGCGGCCTGTAATTCCTCCTCCTTTTCCATCCCGCAGCCAATCAAATCAAATCCAAAGGAGAATTAAATGAAGAAACTGAAAATAATCGTCCTCGGTTCCGGGCTGGTCGGCGCGCCCATGGCGCTGGACCTGGCCAAAGATCCCCAGTTCGAGGTCAGCGTCGCCGACCTCAGCGCCGAATCGCTGCAGAAATGCGCCGTGAACACAGCTGTCAAGACCATCCAGGCCGACCTCTCCGATCCCGCCCGGGTCAAGGAGCTGGTCGCGGGCCAGGACATGGCGCTGAACGCAGTCCCCGGCTTCCTGGGCTACCAGTCCCTGAAGGCGGTGATCGAGGCCGGCAAGAACGTGGTCGACATTGCTTTTTTCCCCGAGGACCCCTTCCAACTCGACGAGCTGGCCAAAAAGAACGGCGTCATCGCCATCGTGGACTGCGGCGTGGCCCCGGGCATGAGCAACGTGCTGGTCGGCCACGTCCACCACATGCTGGACAGCACCCGGTCGGCCCTGATCTACGTGGGGGGCCTGCCCGAGACGCGTGTCTGGCCCTATGAATACAAGGCCGTGTTTTCGCCCCTCGACGTTATCGAGGAATACATCCGCCCGGCGCGCTACGTGGAGAACGGCAAGCTGGTGGTGCGCCCGGCGCTGTCCGACGCCGAATACCTGAACATCCCCGGCGTCAGCTCCCTGGTGGCCTTCAACAGCGACGGCCTGCGCACCCTGGCCCGCACCCTCGACATTCCCAACATGAAGGAAAAGACCCTGCGCTATCCCGGCCACATCGAGAAGATCGCCGTGCTGCGCGAGACCGGCTTCTTCAGCCAGGAGCCGCTGGAGATAAACGGCGTGCGCATCCGGCCCCTGGACTTCACTGCCAAGCTGCTCTTCCCGATCTGGAAGCTGCAGCCCGGCGAGACCGACATCACGGTGATGCAGGTGGTGGTGGAAGGGGAGAAGGGGGGCGGGAAGGTGCGCTACACCTACGATCTCTTCGACCGCTTCGACAGCGCCAGCAACGTCCACTCCATGGCCCGCACCACCGGCTATACCGCCACGGCCGCCGTGAGGATGCTCAGCCGCGGGCTCTACAAGCGCCAGGGGATCATCGCCCCGGAGTATATCGGCGAGGAGCCCCAGTGCGTCGAGTTCCTGCTGAAAGAGCTCGCCGACAGGGGAGTGGTCTATAAACAACGGATTGAAAAGATATAATTTAAAGGTAAAAGGTAAAAGTTAAGAGAAGAAATTCAGGCAAATATTTGTCTGGTCGGAAAAATTCAACTTCAGGAGAGGAAAAAGCTCCCTTAAATGGTTCTTTTCCTCACTTTTACCTTTTTACTTTTTCCTTTTACCTTTGAAGATCAGGCGTCTTTATGCGTATTCCGAAAGGCTCTCCCACATCTTGTCCTGGGCGCTGGGCTCCTCGCTTTTGACGGCTGGCTGAGGCGCGGCCAGGTATTCCTTCCTGCGCAGGTTCTTCAGGAATGTGTTGGCCACGTTAGGGAACAATTCGAGCAGCAGCTCCTCCTTCTCATCGCGGGCGAGATGCACGTGGCCGAACTCGGCGAGCAGGGGGTTGTCCTGCTTCCGGTAGGTGGAGGTGTCGTAGGGGGTCTCCTGGCGCGTGCCGGCGATCTTCAGGCGGAAGGCGGGATCCACCGGGAACGGGGTCTTGCCGTAGCTGCCCTTGACCAGGTTGACGAACTGGGTGGACTTGGAGGTATAGAATGGCTTGCCGTTGGCCTGGTCGATGACGCAGTTGACCGCCTGCACGCCCACGATCTGGCTGGTCGGCGTGACCAGCGGCGGCACGCCGGCGTCCAGGCGCACGCGCGGCACGGTCTGCAGCACCTTGTCCTTCAGGTGCTC
>JBGSPO010000209.1:0-7508 GCA_041738575.1 Candidatus Aminicenantia bacterium | reverse complement strand
CCGGAGCGCGCCGCGCGTCCTCCGCGCGGCTATAGGTCGCAGAGGGACCACCCTCCGCAACTATCGTTCCGTGGATGACCGCAGCGGCGAGAACCAGGAGCACCTGTTCGTCTATGGCCGTTATAGGAATCCGTGCCTGGTTTGTGGCACGCCGATTGAGAGGATCCGCATCTCCGGCCGCTCCTCGCACTTCTGCCCCCGCTGCCAGAAATCGGGCGCCTGATTTCCCTGAAGCTGTTCCCTGCCGTCCCTGGCCGGTTTGAGTATTGCCGGGGAATGCGATACAATTCCCGATCATCATGAATGAAATACGGTTTTTCCCCATCGCCTGCCCCGCCCAGGGAAAAGGAAGAGTTGCATTGTGATCGAAAGCGTTAAAAACAAGATCTGGGACATCTTGAAAGGCAAGGAAGTTTCGCTGGCCATGCTGTATGACCGCGAGGGGCAGATCCTTTGGCATCGTGGCCGTGATATCAAGGGCCAGACCATCATGGATGGCAGGGGTTTTTCCCGGAGTTGCGCTGAGGCGGCCCGGCAGCAGGGAGCGGCCAGGGAAGACGGCGTGGCCATCACGCGCACGGTCGGAGATCTCCCCGATTCGGCGCGCCTGCTCTACGTGAAGAACGTCATGGTCGTTCCGGCCGGCCGTTCCCTCTTTCTCTACGTTGACGGTGGCGTCAAGGCCGGCTTTTCTCCCGGCGATGCCGAAGTGATCGCCGCCATGGGTTCCATGCTGGGAGAGACCATCGACCGCTTCAAGGATGGCAGCGGGCCGTCCGGAAACATCGCCGGCAACAGCCCGGCGGCGCAAGGCCTCCGCGACCTTGTGGCCATGTATGCGCTGGAAGAAGAGCCGGTCCTGCTTTTGGGGGAGACCGGCGTTGGCAAGAACCATGTCGCCGACCTGATCCACCGCCTCTCGGGGCGCGTGGGGCCCTTGGTGGTCGTGCATACGCCCAATATCCCTGCCGACCTTTTCGAAAACGAATTGTTTGGCCATGTCCGTGGCGCCTATACCCATGCTGAGGAACGGAAGAAGGGCTTGATCGAGGAAGCCGACCAGGGAACGGTCTTTCTGGACGAGATCGCCGAGATTCCGCTGTCGCTGCAAGGCAAGCTGCTGCGTTTCATCGAGAGCGGCTGCTTCCGCGTCCTGGGGGACGTGAAAGAGATCACCGCCTCCGTGCGCGTCATCGCCGCCAGTAACCGCGATCTGGCCGCCGAAGTGAAGCGGGGCGGCTTTCGCAAGGACCTGTTTTTCCGCTTGAATGTTCTGCCGCTGCATATTCCATCCCTGCGCGAGCGCCGGGTTGATATTCCGTCCCTGGTCCATGAGAACGAGAGGCTGCTGCGCGGAAAAAAACTGGGCCCCGCCGCCTGGCAGGCGCTGGCCGATCATGATTGGCCCGGAAATATCCGTGAACTGTTGCACGTGCTGGCCCGGGCCGGAATCGTGCTGGCGGGGCCGGTCATCGGCGCGGAGATCGGCCAACTGCTTCAGGACGGTCTGGAGGAGAAGGAACTCCCCGACGGGGCGGCCGGCATCGACTGGCGCGCCGAGATATCATCCGGGAAAAGCTTTTGGGAGACCGTGTGGGAAGCTTTCATCCGCCGTGACCTGAACCGCGAGCAAGTGCGGCTTTTTCTGATAAGCGTCTTCAGCGAGTGCGAGCAGAACCTGAAGACCATGGCCGCGAAATTAAACGTCCGCGACTCGGAATATCCACGCTTTATCTCCATGCTGCACCGCTACGCCATTCATCCCAAAAAAAACAAATAAGCGTTTTGATTTGCGGCCGGGCCCGCCTGGCAGATATCGCCCGGGCCATCCGCCATACCCGTCCGGTTATTTTTCCGGTCACCTGCACGTCATGATTCTCTCAAAACGCTGATCTGTTATTGGTTTTAAAAAATTGGCGCATTGGCATCATCTTTGCTGGCTGATTTCCTCATGGTTGAAAGGAGGACGGATGAAAAGTAAAAAAAGAAGTTGGTTGTTGGCAGTGATTGTTGGCGCGGTCCTGATCGCCTCGCTTCCGGCTTTTGGCCAGGAGGAGGAAACGGCCGCGGCCGCTAGCCGCTTTTCTCTTGGGGCCGGCCTGGGCATTCCCTTTGGGGTCATCGGCTTGAGCTGCGAGATGAACCCCATCCTCGGTGCCGGACCGGACGCCATCGCCAAGTATTTCAGCTTCAACGTGGGCCTGGGATATGCCGGCGCCGGGCCCGGCTATTCGCTGGGCTTCCGTTTTTATCCCATGGGCCGGGACCGGGTCTGGGCGCCGAAAGTTTCGCTCATGTACGGCACCGTTCTTGTCGTGAACTGGGAATACACGTACCGCGGTTTTTCGGTCGGGGCCGGGATCGTACGCCGCTTGCGGAAAAAAATGTCATTGGACGCCGACTTGATCTTCATTGTCAACCGCTTCGGCTACAGCTCTTCCAATTGGGACGGCGGCCGGTTGAAAGTTTCACTGGGCGTGCGCTGGAATCTGGATTGAGGGGGAGGAATCCATGAAGAGAAGAAATCTTTACCTGAGCCTGTTGGCGATCGCCGGTCTTTTTTTTCCCTGCTCCGTCCGTCTGGACGCCGTGGAAGCAGGACCTGTCGCTGCGGCGGTTCCTGATTCTGCCCATCTCAGCATCGGCAGCGGCTACGGCTTGAATTACGGCGGCATCGGCCTGGGATTCGAATTCAACCCGCGTTTGCCGGAAAAGTTCGGGACGGGCTTTCATCAATACATGAGTTTCTGCATGGGGCTGGGGTACATGCCGGAAGGGGGTCTGGCTTATTCCTTTGGCATCCACGTTTACCCCCTGGGCCGCAGCCTGTTCCTGCAGCCGCGCCTCAGCGTCCAATATGGGGTGGTGGCGGTGGTGAGCGATCTTTATATTTATTCCGGTGATGAGCGGCGCTCTGAAGGAGCGGCCTTCGGCGCCGGCTTACTGGTCAAGTTGGCCCGGCAGATCTTCCTCGATGCCGACCTCCATTACATCATTCCCGTCGAATATGACATGGACGAGCTTGAGGGCGGCCGCATGCGTTTCTCGGCCGGCTTGCGCTACCGCTTGTAAGCAGGCGAACGGGAGATTTCGACATGAATGATGAAAAAAACAGAGACATCATCGTCAGGGAAAGGATCGCGGGCTGGCTGGTCTTGCTTGCGGTCATCCTGTGGTTCAACCTTTTGCTGGCCGCGAAAGTCATCATGGAGGTGGTCAACCGCCCCGCCAACAGCCGGATCATCTACCCGGCACTGTACGTGGATATCGCCATCGGCTGCGGCTGCATCTGGCTGCTGCGCCTGCTGCACAAGCGGGATCTGCGGTTTCCAGGGCATTACGCCGCTGTTAACCTGCTGATCTACGCATCGTGGACCCTGGCCATCATCCTGGCCGGCGTTGGCGCCCACAGGCAGTGGGTCGCCGTCGGGTTGCAGAACCTCTTCCTGACTCCCTATGTCCTCAGATCGAAAAGGGTGGAGCGCACGTTTCCCTCCCTCGCCAGCCCGCGGGGTGCATGGGAGCGTTTGCGCGACCGGGCGCGCAGGTGGGGTCCCGCAGGTCTCTTGGCTGCCATGCTCGGCCTGTTGTTGCTGATCCTGGCGCTGGCGGTATTCCTGAGCGCTGTCGTCTGAAACAGCGCCGGGACATGGAGGGTGCCGAGCGATGTGGAACTGTCTCGGGAGGAAAAAGCGGTTGGAGAGGGAATTCATTGTTTCCCAGGTCCTGGCACGGCATGCCGCCTGGTTTCCGGCCCACAACCGCGGTCGCGAAGCCCCGGCCGAGGCTCTCGATGCCTGGGCCCGGCAACTGCGGGATCTCCCTGAGGCCGAACTCATTCTCTTGCTGGCTGACAACCGTTCCCGCAATCGGCAGCTGGGTAAGGTCTGGCCGCCGGGGGCGCAAGTGGAAGAATGAATTTCAGCAAGGAGGAAACATGACCGAGACGCAAGTGAGGGGGATGGAACAAATGGTGAACGAACTGATGGACATCGGCCGGGGAGACGGTTTTCTTTCCCTGATGGCCGGCGGCAGGTTCAATGAGAAGAAGCGCAATATCCGGGCCATCGGGATCGGAAAAAAGCTGAACGAGATCGGCGGCATGGATGCCATGCGCATGGGCGGGGAAGCCGTCAGTCGCTTCCTGAACGCCACCAAGGGGCGCGAGCTGGAGGTCTGCTGGGACGGGATCGGCAACTGGCGCGGCTGAACCCGGGCCTCAGCCAGCGGCAGCAAAGGAGGCCAGCAGGTCGTCGTCGGTCGGCCGCTGCCCGGGGTCTTTGCTGAGCATGCGCAACACCAGGGCGGTTTGCTCCCGAGAGAGATCGGCCCTGAAATGGGAGGGCGGAACCGGCTCGTTTTCAAGGATGGCGCGGATGATCTCGCCCGGGTTTTCGCCGAGGAACGGTTTTTCCAGGGTCAGCATCTCGTAGTACACGACGCCCAGGGCATAGATGTCGCTGGCGGCGCTGGCCTGGCGCTGGCTGATCAGCTCGGGAGCCATGTAATAGACAGTGCCCAGGATCTCGCCGGTCTCGGTAAGGCGCGTCAGTGAAGGCGATTGCGCCAGGCCGAAGTCGAGCAGCTTGGCCGTGCGCGGTGCCGTTCCGTTCATCAGCATCACGTTGGCCGGCTTCACGTCCCGATGGAGGATCCCCTGGCCGTGGATGCGGGTTAGAGCGTCGGCCAGCTGGCGCATGATCCGCAAGCATTCAGCCACCGGCAGGCGGTCTCCGGCACGGATGACATCGGCAAGCGATTTACCGGACAGCAGCTCCATGGCGATGAAAAGCGTCTGCTGATGCTCTCCGCGCTCGAAGACCTTGATGATGTTGGGATGGTCGAGCTGGTCGACAAGGTAGGCCTCGTTGAGGAAGCGCTTGCGCTGGACTGGATCCGAGGCATGCTCCTCGCGGATGAGCTTGAGTGCCACCGATCTCTTTTTGCCGGTGAGATCGGTCGCCTGCCAGACCACGCCCATGGCGCCGGAGCCGATCTGCCGCTCCAGCTTGTAGTGGCTGACGTAATTTTTCTTTTTCCAGAATGCCAGCAGGTGCAGGTAGCGACGGAAGAGCAGGAAAAAGACGATTAGCAGCAGCGCGATGCCGGAGACCAGCGCGCCGGTGCGGAAGCGCGCCCGCGAAAGCTGCAGCTTCTGGATCTGGTTGTCCTTGGAGAGCAGTTCGATCTGCTTCTGCTTCTTCTCCGCCTCGTACTTCGCCTCCAGTTCGGCGATGGATTGCGTCATGTCCTCGGTGTAAATGGCATCCTTGTTTTCCACTCGGCTTTTCATGGCCGCCAGGGCATGACGATAATCGCCCTGGGCTTCCAGGGTTCGCGACAGGTGGTAGAAACTGACTTCCAAGCCCCTCTTGTCGCCAAGTTCCTTGGCCAGCCGGATCGCTTCTTCGAGGTATTTCCTGGCCTGGGCATACTCCTTTTTCTGCAAATAGGTCTCACCGATCCCGCTGTAAGTGGAGCTGATCAGGTTCTGGTTGCCGATCTCCTGCCAGATGCGCAATTCCTTCTGCCGGCACTCCAGAGACTTGTCGAGATCGCCCAGGTCGATGTAGATGCCTCCCAGGTTGCCCAGCGTGCGACCGATATTCATTTTATCGCCAACTTTTTCGGACAATTCCAGTGCTTGGACATAGGCTTGCTGGGCCGCATGGGGCTTTTTTGTGTTTTCAAAGACCGAGCCAAGATTATTCAAGGCCACGGCCATGCTGGATTCGTCATTTTCCTTGCGGTAAACCGCAAGCGATTTTTGGTAGTACTCGAGCGCCTTGGGGAAGTTTTTCAATTCGAAATAGATGGAGCCGATGTAATTCTGGGTATTGGCGATGAGGGACAGGTCCCCGAGCTTTTCCAGTATCGGCAGGGCTTCATACATGAATCGCAATGCCGTATCATATCGATTTTTCATGATATGGATGATGCCGATATAACTGAGCGCCACCGCCTCCTGCTTGGCCAGCGAATGGGCGCGCGCCAGCTGCAGCGCCCCTTGATAATAAGCCAAAGCCCGATCCAAATCGCCGGTATTCTCGTAGACCCAGCCGAGGTTTTTCAGGCAGTTGAATTTGTCCAAGGGCAGGCCCAAGGCTGCGTAGATCTGCTCCGCCTGGGTCAAGCAAGCCACGGCTTTTTCCGTTTCATTCAAATCCTTGTGGGCACAGCCCTGCAGGAATAGGGCCCGGGCCTCCTCATGCTGATCGCCGAACCGCCTGGCCAGGGTCAGCGCTTCCGTGGCAAAGACCTTCTGCTTGCCCGGATCGAGATTGAGGCAGGCCGTGGCCGCCTCGTTCAGCAGGGATAGCCTCTGCTTTCCAGAGGTCCCGGCGAGTTTTTTCTCGAGGGTGGGAAGGCTGGTTTTCGCCGCCAGGGCCGAACCGATGGCTAATAAAGCAAATAGGACAACACAGCGTGTTTTTGTCATCATCTCTCCTTGGAACGCGACCGGAAAACCATGAACGAAACGATAGATTATCGTCGCGGTGTTTTATTGTCAACACCGCGCCTTTTCGGCGGCGTGGAAAAAATAGCGCCGGGGATATGCCGCATGCCGCTTCGTGTATCCCCGGACCATAAAAAAGGGCCGTCGGTCCTCGAAAGCGGCATCAAACAAGGACCTGGGGGCTCCGGGTCCTTTGGCATGCCTCTTGCAGTCACTGGATAGAATGGCGTAAGGAGGTGAATCGTGAGTTTTTTTAAAACATCCGCCGCGCAGGGTGCGGTGGGTCCGAAATGCGAGATGTGCCGCTCGACGATCTATGGCGAGGAAACCGTCATCGAGAAGCAAAAGCGGGCGGTTTACGTGAATTTCAATCCCCTGGAAGCGCAGGCGATCGAACAGAAGAGCGGTTACCGCTGCAAGTCCTGCGGCCGGGAATACTGCAAGGATTGCCTGGAAAAGAAGGCGCCGGCGAATGCCTATGGCGGCAAATCCTGTCCCTGCTGCGGCGGTCTCTTCGAGATCATGCATGGATAACGCATTTAAACCAGGAGAAGTGAAATGATCAAGGAAGTTCATGTTTTCATCGAAAGGGGCGGCGACGACCGCCTGGTGCGCGAGATCGTCCAGGCGCTGCATCCCGAGTTCCTGCTCCAGCCGGGCCTGCGCCTCGTGCGCCACGATGTGCCCGACTGGCCGGAGGAACCCTTCGTCATGGCGGCCGTTAAACTGAGAATGCAGAACGGCACAGCGCTCAGCACCGGCAATTGCCTGGTCCAGGACGGCAACGCCTATGGCAAGCGCCTTTACCTGGTCATGCTGAAAAGCTAGCGCCGGCAGGTAAATAAACGAACTTACGTGACGCGTTACCCGTCACGATAGTTCGGGTCATATCTTGGCGAGCAGGGACGAAATCCAGGAAAATATCATGCGAGCCAAGGAAACGATCATTCCCGGGATGCGCTCGTAATTGAAGAATATCCACGCGGCCAGGGCCAGGACCAGGAGCAGGTTCAACAGGAAGAAGCGCCGCGGGTTCCTTTTCCGGCGCCGC
>JBGSPO010000201.1:0-7720 GCA_041738575.1 Candidatus Aminicenantia bacterium | reverse complement strand
GGGCGGGCAGGGAACCCGCCTTGACGACCGCACCCGTAACCGGCGCCTGCAGCCGGGGTTTGAGCGGAGCGGGGGGCAGCTTCACGCCATCGATCGGCGTCCCGACCTTCTCGACGGCCAGGCGCCGGCCCTCATGGCTGGCCGGGACTTTGCCGACCTTCCTGAGCAGCCCGATCACCGGTTCGGGAAGCGCGGGTACGCCCGGCTTATGCAGGTAGCCTTTGGGCCAACCCGGCTGCGCATGCCAATAGCGATGCCAATAATAGTCGAAAGTGGGGAACGAGTAGTAGTGGGTGTCGATGGGGTAGGAATACAGGCCCATGTAGTCGACGACGCCGCTGTGGAACCAGTTGCCGGGGATCCAGGTCCAGCCGCGCTTCATCCACACCCAGGTTCCCATGTGGGCCGGCACCCAGCTCCACTCCTGCTGGGGCACCAGGAAGAGCACGTCGCCGATGCGCATGAAATCGGCATGGAAGAATGGCCGCTCGGCGAAAGCGAAGCGGTCGTCGGCCGGCCGCCAGACATAGCCGAACAATTCGTCATAGATCCACTCGCCGAAAAGAGATGACCATTTCTCGGCCCAATAGGTCAGGGCCGAGTTCCCGAACTTGAGCTTGGGCGGCACCTTGCTGATGCCGTAATGCAATTCCTTGAAATGCTTGTCGACGAACTCGTTCCAGGCCCTGAACTCGATGTCGCGTTTTTCCACCCCCGCGGCCGGGACATTGTCGGCGCCGATGGCCAGGGGGCGGTCGGCCTTGACCGTGGCGATCTTCAGGGAGCGGATGTCGGCCCCGTAGAGCAGCTGAAATTTCCCGCCATCGGAAAAGAACGATGTGCCGCCGTCTCCATCCAGGCGGATGGTGGCCCGTGCCCGGCTCTTGAGGTTGGCAGCCGCGGTGGGGGTGACGACCTGGAACATCTCGCGGCTATAGGACTGCGGCAGGGCGTACAATTGCCCTCTTTCCAGCTCCAGGGTGGTGATCTTCCAGTCCGAGGTCAGGCTGGGCGCGAGCACCGAGGCCAGGCGCAGGCGGGAGCCCTTGTCCAGGCGGACGACGGTGCCGTTGTCGAACTGCAGCTCGCAGCGCCCCCCGGCGGAGGTGATGACAGTGTCGCCCGGCGCCACGGGCAGGTTGACCACCGCCGGGTCCTTGCTTCCGTCCTCGCGCAGGACCGTCGCCCCGCTGTCGACGAAGGAGATATGGCCGTAAATGCCGACTTCAGTCGCCGCCGGCAGACCCGCCAGCAGCGAAGATCCGAGCAACAAGGATAAGAGCCAATGCTTTTTCAGGTACATTCTGCCTCCTGTGATCCGGGAGCTTGCATCATGCCGGAACTCCCGCTTTTTTTCATGCATTTTGCATGCCAAATGAACGGACTGCTTGTGTAGCATAAACAGGACACCCGGGGCGGCCAGGCGAGAAAAAGAGGACATGGCCTTGCAAATTAAAGGGATATACTATATAAATTTATCTAAACCGAACGGCGGAGGATGGACAAAAACTATCTCGCACGCCCGGCGCTGGCACTCATGCTGCTGGCCGCATGCCTGGCCCCACTGCGCGCCCTGGACCCTAAGCTGGAGCTTGATGAGTACGCCCTGGAGCGCTATACCACCGAGAACGGCCTGCCGCAGAGCTCGGTGATGGCCCTGGCGCAGACCCGCGACGGCTATATGTGGTTGGGGACCTACGAGGGGCTGGCGCGCTTCGACGGCCAGGCCTTCACTGTTTTCGACAAAAGCAACACCCCGGAAATGGAGAGCAACAGCATCAAGGCCCTGGCCGAGGACTCCCGGGGCCGCCTATGGGTAGGGACCACGTCAGGCTTGCTGCGCTATAGCGGCGGCCGTTTCGAGCGCTTTGATGAGCGCCACGGGCTGCGCAGCCATTTTATCCTCTGCCTGCACATCGACCGCCGCGGCACTCTCTGGGCCGGCACCACCGACGGCCTGCACCGCCTGGAGCAGGATCGTTTCCGTCCGCTCACGACCGCTCACGGGCTGGCTTCCGACTACGTGAACTCCCTGGCCGACGACGGCGCCGGCGGTTTGTGGATCGGGACCGGACAGGGTTTGGATCATTGGCAACAGGGCAAGATCCGGGGATTCAACACCGGCAACGGCCTGCCGCATAATGACATCCGCGCCCTGCACCTCGACCCGCGCGGCACGCTGTGGATCGGCACCAGTGGTGGCGGGCTGACCCGCTACCGTGACGGCAGTTTCGCCCCCCTGGAGGAGCGCTTATCCTCCAGCGATATCCGTGCCGTTTTCATGGACCGCCACGGGGTACTTTGGATCGGCACCAACCAGGACCTCAACTGTCTCAAGAATGGCAAGGCGTCGGTCATGGGCCAGCGCCTGGGCGGATTGATGTCGGCGCGCGCCATCCTGGAAGACCGGGAGGGCAGCCTGTGGGTCGGTACCCGCGACGGCCTGCTGCAGCTGAAGGACGAAAAGTTCATCCTCTACGGGTCGCGCAACGGCCTGCCGGTCGACCCGGTGCGCGCGGTATTCGAGGACCGCCAGGGCAGCCTGTGGGTGGGCACGGTCGGCGGCGGCCTGGCCCGGCGCCAAAACGGGAAATGGCTCACCTACGGCCGCGCCCAGGGCCTGACCAGCGAACATGTCTGGTCCATCGCCCAGGGAGGCGACGGCACACTGTGGGTGGGGACCTACGGTGGCGGCTTGCTTCGCCTGCCGCCCGGAAAATCTGCGGGCTTCACCCGCGTGCCGGGAGTGGCCAACGACATCATCCGTTCCCTGCTCGCCGACAGCCGCGGCCGCATTTGGGTCGGGACCAACGGCGGCGGGTTGGATTGCATCGAAAATGGCCGGATCACCAATTTCACGACTGCCCATGGCCTGCCCGGCAATTTCATCTATGCCCTGGAAGAGGACAAGCAGGGCCGCATCTGGGCGGGCGTCTACAACGGCGGGCTCGCCGTGCTCCAGGAGGGGCGCTTCCGCTCCTTCGGGGGCGCCGAGATTTCCGAACAGCCCGTATGGGTCATCCATGCCGATCGCGAGGGGAATATCTGGGTGGGGACCGACCATGCCGGGTTGCTGTGGATCCGCGGCGAGAAGATATTCCGTTTTACCAGTCGCGACGGCATGTACAGTGACCAGGCTTTCCAGATCCTCGAGGACGAGCGCGGCCGGCTGTGGATGAACAGCAACCGGGGCATCTACAACGTGGCCAAGGGCGACCTGATCGCCTTTGCCGACGGCCGCCTGCCCCGCATCCCCTGCGTCGCCTACGGCAAGTCGGAAGGGATCAAGGTGACCGAGAGCAGTGGCCCCGCCCAGCCGGCTGGCTGCATCGACCGTCGGGGAAGGATCTGGTTCCCGACCATCCGCGGCCTGACCATGTTCGATCCCGACCGCCAGCGCCTCAACCGCATCGAGCCGCCCCTGGCCATCGAAAAAGCCGTGATCAACGGCCGCAGCTTTGCCCCGACCATGCCGGCGGCGGCACCGCCGGGAAAAGGCAACATCGAGATCGCCTACACGGCCGTCAGCTTCCTGCAGGTGGACAAGATGCGCTTCGCTTATCGCCTCGACGGCTTCGACACCGGCTGGGTAGAGCCGGGCAACCGCCGCACCGCCTTCTATACCAACCTGCCGCCGGGGAAATACGCCTTCCGGGTCATCGCCGCCAACGGCGACGGCGTGTGGAACCGCAGCGGCGCCTCATTCGCCTTCACCCTGCGCCCCTATTTCACCCAGACGGCGCTGTTCCGCTGGCTGGTGGTGTTCGGTGCGCTGCTGCTGGTCGCCGGCTTTTTCCTGTTCCTGCTGATGCGGGCCAAGGCGCGCGAACGCCGGCTGGAGCGCATCGTGGACGAGCGCACCGAGCAGTTGCAGCGCTTGGCACGCTACGACGGCCTCACCGACCTGGCCAATCACCGCACGTTCTACGAGGTCTTTAACCGCGAGTGGGCGGTGGCCGGCCGCGAAAAGAAGCCGCTGTCCGTGGTCACTCTGGACATCGATTTCTTCAAACCCTACAACGACTCCCTGGGGCACCAGCAAGGTGACGAATGCCTGCGCAAGGTGGCCATGGCCGTCCGCTCCCAGGTCAAGCGTCCGGCCGACCTGGCGGCGCGCACGGGCGGCGAGGAGTTCTTCATCCTGTTGCCGGGGACCGATAGGGAGGGGGCACTGGCCATCGCCGAGGGCATCCGCCGCGCCATTGCCGACCTGGCCATTCCCCATCCCGCGTCGCCGATCGCGCCGGTGGTCACGGTCAGCATGGGAGTGTCCACTGTAATCCCGCCTGCCCTCACCGAGGCCAGCGAGTTCATCTCCCGCGCCGACCAGGCCCTCTATGCCGCCAAGCACCTGGGGCGCAACCGCATCCAGGCCGAAGCCGGCGACTGATCCCTGGCGCTGAATCAGTTCAGCGGGGAGGAGTTGGCTCCGCGGCGACCGCGCATTTCACTTTCTTGGACAGCTTGTTGTTATCCTCGTCGGCCTCGGTAACGTCGCCGGTGGGATCGATCACGGCGGTGATCTTGGCCTCGGCGCTGACGAGCAGGCTGCTGGCGTAGCGCGCCGTGCCTCCCGCCGGCTGCAGAAGCTTGCCCGGGTCAAAGTTCCAGACCGTCTTGCCGCCCCATTTTTGGTCGTTGATATAGAGATAGACCGAGCAGCTGGTAGGCGCATGGACGGTCCAAACCGTATCCGGGACCGATCCCAGGCCGGTATTGGCTACCGTGACCACCACCTGGCAATTGCGGTCGAGCATGATGTCCCTGATGACCAGGTCGGGGAGCTTTTCACCGGACCGGCAACAGCGCTCGGCTTCCACCTGGGTGGCGAACCAGGCGCCACCCTTTTCCTTGCACAATACAGGGGTGGCGGCTACGATCACGCCGTTCAAGCAGCACCAACCGCTGGGTTGCGCCTGGCAGTATTTCTCCGCTTCGTCCTTGTTGGCGAACCACACGCCGCCCTTTTCCTTGCACACCTCCGGGGTCGCGGCGAAGAGCGCCCCGTCCCTGCAGCACCACCCTTCCCAGGCCGCCAGGGGCGCGGCGTTGGAACCAATCAGCAGCCACGCCGCGGCGGCCAATGCCACGAGCCATTGGAATCTTTTTTTCATTTTTCCCTCCCCGACATGGTCATCTTGAACCTGGCTGCATGCTGAATATGAGATCCAGGAAAAAATCTCAGGGGCGGCAGTGACCTGCCCCTCTCCCGGGCTGACAGCCCTGGGGAAAAAACAGTAAAAGGAAGCCAGGCAAAGGAGCGGACCCATGGACCCGTTCATGCCGCTGCGCATCAAGCGCGTGGAGCTGAAGAACCGCATCGTCATGCCGCCCGTGGCCAGCGAGCAGTCGGGGCCCGACGGCGCCATCGAGCCTGACCCATTGTGGGTCGTCAAGGCCGGGAAACGACTCGGCCGTCAGGCCGGTCCGGGAGCTTCAGAATGAGACGCCGGCGCAGAGGAAGGTCTTGAAAAGGTGGTAACGGGCCTTGGGGTCGTCGTTGCGTTCGTGGTTGCTAAAGGGCATGAAAAAATGGAACCCGAGGCTGGCATCGATATGGCGCAGGTATTTCCTGAGATCCTGCAGCCGCAGGCGGGACGTCGCGTACAGGCCATACTGCACGTGGTGCAGGATGCTGGCTTCCTCGACCTCCTTCTTGTACTGGCCGCCGACGTGGGTATAGTCGTTGCTCAGGAAAAAGTAAAAGAACGGCCCGGCCGAGAAATCGAGGGCAAAGGCGATGGCGTGTTTCGCCGATGAGACGGGGATGGAAAGCACCTTGCCCAGGCCCATGCCCAGTGTGGTCTTCTTCGTGTCCCACAATCCGTTCTCGATGGGCACGCCTTTCCCCGAGATGATGTTGCCAAAGACAAGAAACTCCTGGCGATTGGGCTGGAACGAGGACAGGACCAGCAGCGTATCGCGGAAGGCGGGCTGCGGCGCCTTGTTCCAGATCTCCTGGCTGGTAAAGACCGTCAGGCGCTCGCTGGAAAGCAGCGAGAAGGAAAACCCCAGGTCGGCGAACAGCGAGGCCGCCAGGCCGAGCCCCAGGAACAGGAAGATCGTTTTCTTGCTCATCGTTCCCTCCCGCGCTATTCGATCGCCTTCACGGCCAGCTTGACTCGTACTCCCGCTCGCGCCAGGGCCAGGTCGCGCTCCAGCTGCTGGTTGGCCGCCCGCGCCTCGGGCAGCTCGCGCGTCTCCTCCTCGACGACCCTCTCGCGTTTGAGGACCTTCGGAAGCTTGCTCAGTGCCGACAGGCTGAAGCCGATCCCGGCCAGGGCGAACACCCGACGCACGCCGAAGAGCGAGGACTTGGCGAACAGGGAGGCGTCGGGGCTGTCGATCGTCGAGGTGACCAGGGTGGCGTTGACCACGAAAAAGGCGGCGCCGATCAGCAGGTCCTTCAGGACCGTTTTCTTGAAGAGCCCCTTGTCGAAGCGCGTGCGCTGCGAGATGACCCGCGTCTCCTTCTCCTGCTCGGGCTGGGGCTCGCGCCCCTTGAGCTTCAGCGACCCGGCCTGCGGGTCGAAGTCGGCCTCATCCGGGAAAGCGTATTCGAGCTCGATGCTGAAGTACTTCTCGACCGTCTTTTCCGGCGCGCTGCGCGGGATCAGCAACAGGCGGAACGAATGGCTGGCCGCCTTGAAGAAATCCGCGCCCGGGGACAGCCGCACCGTCTCGATGCCGGCCCCGAGCACTCCCTTGGCCAGGGGCGCCCCGTCGCGGGCCAGGAGCTGGAAATCGCAGGGCAAGGAGGCCTGCAGGCGCAGCTGCAGCTCGGAGGGTGGAGAAAAGAAGGCGACCTCGGCGCTTGCGGGCGCCAGGGACAGCTCCCAGAGCACGGGAAAATCCTTCTGCCACGATTGCCTGAACTTCTGGACCTTCTGGCGCACGGGCAAGGGCAGGAAAGACAGGTTGACGGCGAGCGCGCGGAATTCGCCGAGGTACTTGTTCATCCAGAACAGCTCGGCCTGCGGGCTGCCGGAGCGGGACTGGCAATAACCGATGAGCAGGCTCACCGCTGCCTGCTCCTTCTCGGGCAGTTGCGGGAACTGCTGCTGCAGGGATGCGATCAGCTCCGGGTAGTCGGCTTCGCGGGCGATGCGCAGGGCGGTTTCACTCTTCCAATCCGCGGCCGCCAGGGCCTGGGCCATGATCACCGCCGTCACCAGCATCAGCCATTTTATCCTGGCCATGGGCTCCTCCTCGCCGGAACAACCGGGAATGATAGCACAATCGGGATGGAAAAAAAACAAGCGGCGACGCCGGGGTTTTCTTCACTCTTGCCTTTTACCTTCCAAGCTCCCCTGACCGCCTCTTGCCCTGATCCGACGCATCCGGGGGGTCCTGGCGGTAGAATGCCGCCAGCACGGCATAAAGCCCGGGGTGGATTTGGCGCAGAGGCCGCGGATTCTCGAAGAACATCTCGCTGGCCACGGCGAAGAACTCGGCTTCGTTCTGGGCGGCATAGCCGTGCAGGACCG
Source organism: Candidatus Aminicenantia bacterium (assembly GCA_041738575.1). Classification (GTDB taxonomy): domain Bacteria; phylum Acidobacteriota; class Aminicenantia; order UBA2199; family UBA2199; genus UBA2199. Next base: position 233 of record JBGSPO010000201.1, on the reverse strand, counting down.
AGGCGGTGAAGTCGTGCCGCTCGTATTCCCGGGCGATGACCTCCGGCCATGGGGTGCTGCCGCCCGCCTCCGCCGGCAGGTTCATTCCGCCCTTGCGCGCCTCCAGGTCGAAGTAGTGGGCCAGCTCATGCAGCATCACGTTGGTGCCATCGCGCTCGCCCGCGAATCCCTCGATCAGGCTTTTTTCGGCGATGAGCAGCGGCCCGCCCGCGGGCGCCTGGCCGGCGATGTTC
>JBGSPO010000190.1:0-8395 GCA_041738575.1 Candidatus Aminicenantia bacterium | reverse complement strand
CTGAAGTGCTGGCGGGGATCATCGCCGGGGCCCGGCGCCGGCTGGCTCCGGGAGGACGCCTCCTGCTCGAGATCGGCCAGGGGCAGCGCCGCCCGGTGAGCGGCTTCCTGAAAACCGCCGGACTGCGGGAGACGGAGTGCGTGCAGGATTACGCTGGAATAGACCGGGTAATCGTAGCGCAAAGAGATTGAAAACTGGACCAGACCAAGAAGTTAATGGGTTGAAGGGTAAATGGGTAGAAGGGTTAAGAAAGACGAAGGAACTCGCTGTCAGTGCGATTGTCCCATTAACTCATCAACTCATCAACAAATGCTCACTTTCCTGATTTTGGTAATTTAGTAACTGGAATTAGCTGCTTGGATATTGGTGCTTTATATCTTCTTGCCGTCTGCCGTCTGCCAAGCTGGTTATTCTTCAACATCGAACTTCGAACGTCGAACTTCGAACCTACTTCTTTTTTTTTCTTAATACCCAGCCCGGGATATTCTTCTGGCGCTGGCGGGCAACGGCCAGGGCGTGGCGCGGGACATCCTCGGTGATGGTGGAGCCGGCGCCGACATAGCTGTCGCTGTTGACGGTGACGGGCGCCACCAGTTCCGTGCCCGAGCCGATGAAGACATTATCGCCGATGCGCGTGGGGTTCTTGTTTTTGCCATCGTAGTTGCAGGTGATGGTGCCGGCGCCGATATTCACCTTGCGGCCGATGGTGGCGTCTCCGAGATAGGAGAGGTGCATGGCCTTGGAACCGCGGCCCAGCACGCTTTTCTTCATTTCGACGAAATTGCCCATTTTGGCCCCCTTGCAGACCAGCGCGCCGTTGCGCAGGTGGCAATAAGGGCCGAGCTGCACGTTTTTTTCCACGACGGAATCCCGGATGACCGAACCGGGGAGGATGACGCAGCCGTCATCGATGCGGGAATTTTCAACAAAGCAGTGGGCGTAGAGGACCACGTTCCGGCCGATGCGGCACTCCCCCTTGATGACGACCCCGGAACCGATCCGCGAGCCCCTGCCTATGGCCGGGAGGCCTTCCTGGTAAAAGTTGCTGCGGTTCTCGATGACCACGCCGCCTTTTTCCAGCAGGTCGACCTGCAAGGCTGTTATGGCGGCTTCGACCGCCAGAGGCTCGCGGCGGGGGTCAAGCATGGAGATGGGGCCCGGCAGTGGCAGAAGGCGGACGCCGGGAAGGGCGCGCAGCCGGGCAAAAATTCCCGGCTCCAGGGCGAGGCCGTTGCTTTTCAGGAATGCCGGGGAAACAATGAAGAATGGTCGGCCCGCCGGGGCATAACCAGCGCCGATTCCGCGGGCAAGGCCCTTGAGTCGGCGCCGCAGTTCGCTGGCGCCGTCGGCGCCGAGCAGCGGGAAACTCCGGCCTTCGAAAATGAAGGCCAGGTCAACGTTGTGGCCCGCGCAGGGCAGGAGGGCGAAACGGCAAAAAGGGAGAGCGTGTTCCAACCAGAACCCCAGGGCGCGGCCGCGAAAAAGGACTTTGCCGGCAGGGCGCCGGGGTGGGTCGATGAAGGCGGCGTTCATTCCACCAGTTTCAGAAAATCCGGGTCCTGGTGCAGCGACTCGAAATCGGGCTCGTTGTAGATGATCACCTTGTAGCCTTCGTCTTTTTTTACGCATTTTTCGATGTAACGCAGCGCATTGGCCGTATCGTCATGTTGCAGGCTGGCAGCTGCCATAAGGTAGAAGAGGAAGGCATCGCGGTAATTATTCTTCTCGGCGAAGGAAAAGTGCTCCTGGGCCTTGTCGGCATGGCCGGCATTCAGCTGGAAAACACCTTCCCAGATGTGGTCCTGGGGGGTTTCCAGCTTGAGCTTCACGGGATGGGTCTGGGCGTAGGTGATGCTCTGAAACACCTTGGCCCGGGTCTGGATCTCCAGCACGCTGAAAAATTCAGAATCCTTGTAGGTCTCGACGATCTTGTTGAAGGATTCATTGGCCTTGGCATGGTTTTTTTTATGGAATGACTGCAACGCCTTCTCGAATTCTTCGCTGATGGTCTGCAGTTCCTTTTCTTCTTTCAATTTCATGGCTGGTAAAACCTCCGGGATCCTATTGTACATCTTTCAGGGGGAATTTTCAACTCTTGCCTATCCAGCGGCAAAAAACAGGGGAAAAACAGGGTTGTTTTTCCTGTAACAGGGGAAAATGCGTCCGAAAAACTAGTTGCCGCTCTTGTAGCGCTCGGGAATGACACCGAGGACCTCGATGCCCGCGCCCTTGGCGATGTCGATGATGCGCAGCACATCTTGGTAGTTGAGTGTCTCGTCGGCGCGGATGAAAATGGTCTTGTCGGTGCGGGTCTGATAGAGGTCGCGCAGGGTGTTTTCCAGCAGGTTCATGTCAACGAGGTCCTGGTTGATCTTGACGGTGCGGTCGCTTTCGAGGGTCAGGACAATGCCGCGCGTGTCTCCGCCGCCGTCGCCGTCGTCCCGCTGGGTCTCGGGGAGCTTGACATCGATCCCTTTCTGCATGACGGGGGTGATGACCATGAATATGATCAGCAGGACCAGCAGGATATCGCAAAGAGGAACAACGTTGGGTTCGGATTTTTGTTTGGCACCAATGTCAACACTCATGCGGACCTCCTCGATTGTAGAGTGTTAATGTAGCAAAGAAAAAGAATGTTGTCAAGTAGCCCCGCCAAAAATATCCCTCCTCCCGGCCTGAGCGGCGCAGTGCGGCGCATCCCGGGAAAAGTTTGGAAATTTCATTTTTTTAGGTTATAGTTATTCCATGGCACGAAACACGTTCCTGAAGGAAAATACCATCAACTGTCTGCTGGAGACCAGCGTCGAGCGCTACGGTTCGCGCCCCGCCCTAGGCATGGCCCTGGAAGCGCCCCTGTCCTACAGCGAGCTTTTTCGCCAGGTCAGCGACATGGCCGCCATGCTGAAGAAACAGGGGGTGCGCAAGGGCGACCGGGTGGCCATCCTGGGCGAGAACTCACCCAACTGGTGCATCGCCTGCCTGGGGTCCATGCGCATCGGCGCCATCGTCGTGCCGATCTTGCCGGATTTCCCCGAGACGGACATCCATCACATCCTCCTCGATTCGGAAGCCAAGATCCTGTTCACCACCCAGCGGCAGATGGAAAAGGTGCTGGGCATCCGCGACCACAGCCTGCTGACCGTGATCACCCTCGACGATTTCAAGGCCGAATCGGACCTGCTGGTCGTGGAGCCGATCTCCAATTTCGTCGAGAAAGCGCGGAATTTCCTGCGCCAGATCCCCGACAAGATGGGCCTGAAATCGAACGCCGTCGGGGCCGACGACGCCGCCTCCATCATTTACACGTCAGGAACCTCGGGACACTCCAAGGCGGTCCTGCTCAGCCATGGGAATTTCATCTCCAACGTGCTGACCACCTCCAACTACCTGCTAGAGATCCAGCCCGAGTGGACCTTCCTCTCCATCCTGCCCCTCTCGCACACCTATGAATTCACCCTGGGCTTCCTCTTCCCGCTGCTCAACGGTGCCCGCATCGCCTATGTGGGGAAAACGCCGACCCCGAGCATCCTGGAGAAGATCTGCAAGGTGGAGAAACCTCAGGTCATCGCTGCCGTGCCGCTGATCATGGAAAAGATCTACAAGAAGAAGGTCCTGGCCGCCTTTGAAAAGAAATTCATACTCAAGCTCATCGCCAAGGTTCCGGGCCTGAAGCTCCGGATCTACAAGAAGATCGCCGACAAGCTGGTGGAGTTTTTCGGCGGCGAACTGAAGACCATGGCCATCGGCGGGGCGGCCATCAACCGCGAAGCCGAGCTTTTCCTGAAAAAATCGGGATTCCCCTACCTCATTGGCTACGGCCTGACCGAGTCGTCGCCGCTGCTGGCCGGCGGCCCCTGGGCCGATCCGACCATCGCCGTGGGCTCGACCGGCAAGCCCATACCGGGGGTGGAGATCAAGATCCTGGATCCCGATCCCCGCACCGGCATCGGCGAGATCCTGGCCCGCGGCCCCAACGTCATGAAGGGATATTACAACAACCCCCAGGCCACCCGCGAGGTGCTGGATGACGAGGGCTGGCTCCATACCGGCGACCTCGGCAACTTCGACAAGGCCAACAACCTTTTTATCCGCGGCCGTTCCAAGAACATGATCCTGAAGTCCAATGGCGAAAATATCTACCCCGAGGCCATTGAGGACAAGATCAACTCCTGCATGCACGTGGTGGAGTCGTTGGTCATGGAGGACAATGGGCAGTTGGAGGCCTGGGTCTACCTGGACTATGATCTGATCGATGAGGAGACCAAGGGCCGCAACCAGCAGCAGAAACTCGAATACATCGACGAAGTGCTGCAGCGGCTGAAAGAGACCATCAATCCCCAATTGTCGGCGTTTTCGCAACTCGGGCGTTTTGTCGAGCATAAGGAGCCTTTCCAGAAGACCGCCACCAGCAAGATCAAGCGCTACCTCTACACCCATTGACCCGGGTGCCGGCGCCACCGCACACGAGCCGGGCCGCGCTTTCCCTTATTTCTTGATCCTGATGCTCAGCTTGCCTTTCTGCATGCTGAAGGTGACGCGGGCTTCGACCAGGTTGTTGGTCAGCATCTTGGCCTTGATGCTTTCGATGAGGGTGTCCCGCTCCTTGGCGGACTTGCCGCTTTCGGGAACCATTTCTTTATAAGCGGCGGCGAAGCGCTCGAATGTTTCCTCGTCGTTCAGGGTCAGGTAGATCTCCCGTTGCCCATTTTCCGTTTTGGACGCCGCCGGAACCGGCGGTTGGGAACGCTTCTTTTTTTGCTGGGCCGGCGTGCCGAACTCCATTTCATTCAGTTTTTTCAGCCACATGTTGTTGTAGAGGCTGAAGCGCTGGGCCAGGTTCTGGATGATCAGGTCCATCCTGGCGGTTTTCGATCCGCCGTAGATCATTTTACGTACCGCTTTTTCCAGGTCTTCGCGCTTTTTTTCCGGCGGCATCTTGGTTTCGCCGTTGAAAAACAGGATATATTCGGCTTTTAGGTCGTCGATCTTTCTTTCCAGTTCAGCGATCTGCTTTTCCGTGGCGGTCGCGGAGGGGTTCAAGCGCTCATCTAACGGCATTTTTTTCCCATCTCACCAAAAATGCTTTTAATAACGTCATTTTTTGTTTTTTTAATATGTTTTAGCTGCTTCTTCGCCGTTTAAAACTCGAATGACCCCTTCGGCCAAGGCTCGCATTTCGTCTTCACCCGGGAAAATGTGGACCGGTGCGATGAATTCGACGCGCTGGCGGATCAACTCGGTAAAAAAATCGTTGAACGCGATGCCGCCGGTGATGAGAATGGCATCGACCTTCCCTTCCACTACCGTGGCCAGGGCCCCGGTTTCCTTGGCCACCTGGTACGCCATGGCCTGCACGACCTCCACGGTCTGGGGGTCTCCCGCCAGGTATTTGTCCCTGACCTTCAGGAAATCCTTGGAGCCCAGGTAGGAGAACAGGCCGCCGTTGCCGAAGACCATTTTTTCGAACTCCTTGAATTCCAGGTTGTTCTCGCAGATGTGGCGGGCCACTTGCAGCAAGGGCAGGCCGCCGCTGCGGTCCATGGAGAAGGGGCCCTCCTCGGAGGGGTTGACGGCGTCGACCATGCGCCCGTTGCGGTGCAGCGAGAGCGAGTTGCCCGTCCCCAGGTGAATGACCAGGAGCGTGACCTCTTCATAGCGCAGTTTTTGCTCGGCGCAGAAGCGCTTGGCAACGGCTTTCATGTTCAGGGCGTGGGTGAGCATCACCCGGCTGAACAGGCGGTGGCCGGAATAGCGGGCCAGGGGCTCGGCCTCGTCCACCGACACGGGATCGACGATGTAGCAGGTGAGCCCCAGCCTGTCGGCAATGGAATGGCCGATCTGCGCGGCCAGATTGGAGGCGTGCGACCCCTGCCTGGCCGCGACCAGGTCGTCGACCATTTTGCGGTCGACAACATACGTGCCGCTGGCCAGCGGCTTGAGCAAACCGCCGCGCGCGGCCACGGCCTTGATGGCGCCGGTAGCGATCGCCTGGTCGCGGAGGAAAGCCAGGATAAGCTCCTCGCGGAAAGCCTTCTGCGAGTTGATGTCGGGAAAGCGCGCGAGCTCCCCGTCCGCGTGCTTGATCGACGCCGCGCAGACGGGCGCCGTGCCGTCGTAGACCGCTACCTTGGTCGAGGTGTTGCCGGGGTTGATGACCAGGATCAATTGTTGGGGCATCGTTTCCTCAAATGCGGGACTTGATGTATTTGCCGATGATGAATTCCAGCTTCTTGTAGGTCTTCTCCGGGATCATGATCGGGGCGGTGATGATGGACATGGCCAGGGCGCCGGCGCAGGAACAGGTGTCGCGCTGCAGCGGCAGCTCGCGAATGAGGCGCGGCAGCAGCTGCTTGACGCGGGCGACGCCCTGGTTCAGGCTGGCGATGACCATTTCCACGCTGACCGGCTCCTCCTCCTGGTGCCAGCAATCGTAATCGGTGACGAAAGCCAGCGGCAGGAAGCACATTTCCAGCTCGCGGGCCAGCTTGGCTTCCACCGCCTGGGTCATGCCGATCAGCGCGTGGCCCAGTTGGCGGTTGGCCAGCGACTCGGCGCGGGTGGAGAATTGCGGCCCCTCCATGTTGCAGTAGGTGCCGCCCAGGTGGGCGGGAAGTCCTGCTTCGCCGGACAGGCGAAAGGCGAGCCGGCTGAGGACCGGGCAGGTAGGGTCGGCCAGCGACACATGGGCCACGATACCGTCCTCGAAAAAGGTCTTCTCTCGCTTGAATGTCTGGTCGACGTACTGGTCGGGAATGACCAGTTCCCCGGGCTTCAGCTCTTCTTTCAGGGAGCCCACGGCGGTGATGGAGATGAGCTGCTCCACTTTCAGCTTCTTCATGGCGAAGAGGTTGGCCCGGTAGTTCACCTCGGAAGGGTTCAGGCGATGGCCGTGGCCGTGGCGCGACAGGAAAGCCACCGAGCGGCCGTTCAGCTTGCCCAGCATGAGCTTCTCCGAGGGGGGGCCAAAAGGGGTGCGCAATTGCACGGTATGGGCGTCCTCCAGGCCTTCCAGGTCGTAGAACCCGCTGCCGCCGATGATTCCGATCTCCGCGTATTCCATGTCTTCTCCTCTCAAGCCCGTGCCAGGCTTGATTATCGGGAAAACCGGGACGAAAGTCAACAGCGCTCCCGACGGCTGAGGCAATCGCCGGAGGCATGCCGTCTAACCTCTTGCGGCGGCAAAGAGGCATGGCATGGAGCTGGTTTTATGCGGAAATCCTGTTGACCCACGCGGACCGGGCATGGGCGGTGCCCGGCAACTTGACAAGCCGAGGGCGTTATTGGTTATAATCGGGGTCATGAACCTGTTCCGGGAGAGCGATGAGCGCCTGGTGCGCGCCATTCTGGCAGGCAATACCGCTGCCTGGCAGAAATTCATCCTGCAGTATTCTGGCTTCATTTACGGCGCCATCGTCAAGTACACCGACGACTACGACGAAAAAATGGCCGTCTACCTGCATGTCCTGGAAAAGCTGCGCCAGGATCGCTTCGAGCGGCTGCGCCGCTTCGCTTTCCAGGCCAAGCTCTCCACCTGGCTGACCGTGGTGGCCCGGCGCCTGGCCATCGATTTCCTGCGCGCGCGCTACGGCCGCGATTTCGAGCTGAAGAAGATTCGCGTCGTCTCCATCGACGAAGAGTCCGGGTACGCGAAGCTGCTGGCCGACGCCAGGACCCCGGAAACCGTGATGGCGGGAACCGAAAAGCTGGAACAGCGTCGGGTTTTGCAGGAAGGCCTGCACTGCGCCATGGAGAAACTGGACGAGCGCGAGCGCCTGGCCGTGCAACTGGTCTATCTCCAGGGAATGAAGATCAACGAGGCGGGCCGGCTGCTCCGGCTCCCCGCCGCCTATAAGTTCCTCAACCGCACCTTGAAAAAGATCCGCGCCGAGATGGAAAGCGCGCAGCGGCTCAGCCGGGTCGATGTCGCCGGCGCCCTGGAAGGAGAAGCCGATGAATGAGCATATCGCCGCTGAGGTCCTGGCGGCTTATGTGGACGGGACGCTGCCGAGCGGGGCGCGACAGGAGGCCGAATCCCACTTCTGCCGCTGTCGCGAGTGCCGCCAGGCGCTGATCGAGATCGGTGAGATCTGCAGCAAGCGGACAGAGGTCCCGCAGGAATTCCTCAGCCGCGCCCTTGACCTTGCGGAAGAAAATCCCCGGCAAATGAATGCCGCTAGCAACAAAAATGTAATGCCCCTGCGCCTGGCTTTCGGTGTCGCCGCCGTTTTTCTGGTTGCGCTGGCGGTCGGGTATATGTTCATCGGCCGCGCGCGGTCCGGCATGCCTGAATTTGCGAAAAAGCAGACAGCGGAACCGACTGTGGCGCCGGAACCTGGACGCGCGCCGGCGCCGGTTGAGCCGGAAGTGACGGCCCGCGGCGCGGAGGATGCTGCCC
>JBGSPO010000150.1:0-4217 GCA_041738575.1 Candidatus Aminicenantia bacterium | reverse complement strand
CTGGGAGCGCAGGGCGGCGATATCGGGGCGCAGCTGCGGGAAGAACTGCGGGTAGCGCTTGAGGTACTCGTGCAGGGCGGCAACCAGCCCCGCCATCCTGGCGGCGCTCACGTTGCCCGCCGACCGCTGCAGCAGGCGGCTGTGTTCGCGGAAATACTCGGCCACGAAAAAATACACCGCCTCGTCGCCCCGGAAGCACAGGATCTCGAAGGACCCTTCCCCCACCAGCTGGTCGCCGTGGTGCAGGTAGGAGATCAGGGACCGGGCATCGGCCGGGCTGAGGATCTTCTTGAATACCTTCAGGGTGATCTGGAACAGGTCGCGGTTCTTGCCGCCCAGGAGGAAGCGCGGCAGCATGGCCAGGAACGGGTTGTTCTCCCGGATGCGGCCGATGGCGCGGGTGATGGCCTCCTGCATTTGCGGCGAGGGATTTTTTTTAAGGGCGGCGGCGAGGATGTCCAGGGCGCGGCGGTCGTTGTACTTGGCCACGCTGAGAATGGCCTCCTCGCGCAGCAGCTCGTCCTCGCCCATTTCGATGACCTTCTTCAGCGGCAGCAGGAAGGCGTCGCTGCCGATGTAGCCGGCCATGCGCACCAGGTTCATGCGCGTGGCCATGCTGATATAAGTGCCGGTGATGTAATGGGCGATGGCGTTCTCGGTGTCGTGGCCCCCCTTGCGGACCAGTTCCTCCAGGCCCAGGCGGAATGCCATGCCGCCGCCGTCGCCGGCATTGCGCACCAGGTCGTCGATCTGTCCCAGGACCGAATCGATCGTCGCCAGGGCCATGGCGGCAGCTACTTTTTCCGCGCGAAGCGCCTGAAGATGTCGCGCGTCCCGGCCAGAAGGTCCTTGAGGGAGAACGCCCGCTCGAGCTCGGAAGCGGAACAGACGGCGGCGATGGCCGGGTCGGCCAGCACCAGCTCGCGGAAGCTGCGCTTCTCCAGCCAGGACTTCATGGCTTGCGCCTGCACCAGCTCGTAGGCCCGCTGGCGGGGCACGCCCTTGTTGACCAGCAGGGTCAGCACCTTCTGGGAGAAGTAGACCCCCTGGGTCAGGTCCAGGTTGCGGCGGATGTTGCGCGGGTAGACGACCAGGTTCTTCAGCACGTCGGTCATGTCGTCGAGCATGAAGACGGCCAGGTGGAACGAATCGGGAAAAATGACGCGCTCGGCCGAAGAGTGGGAAATATCGCGCTCGTGCCAGAGGACGTTGTTCTCCAGCGCCACGGCGGCATGCCCGCGCAGGATGCGCGCCAGCCCGGAGACCCGCTCGCAGCGGACGGGGTTGCGCTTGTGCGGCATGGAGGAAGACCCTTTCTGGCCGCGGGTGAACGGCTCCTCGACCTCGAGCACCTCGGTTCTCTGCAGGTGGCGGATCTCGACGGCGATCTTCTCCAGAGTGGTGCCCAGCAGCGCCAGCGCCGTGATGACCTCGGCGTGGCGGTCGCGCTGGATGATCTGCGAGGAAACGCGGCAGGCCTCCAGGCCCAGCCGGCGCAGCACTTTTTTCTCGGCCGCGGCGGGAAAATGGATATAGGTGCCCACCGAGCCCGAGATCTTGCCCACCGCCATGGTCTCGGCGGCGCGCAGCAGCCGCTGGCGGTCGCGCGCCATCTCCTCGTGCCAGATGAGGAACTTGCAGCCGAAGACGATGGGCTCGGCATGGATGCCATGGGTGCGGCCGATGGCCGGCAGGTCGCGGTAGGCGAAGGCCTTTTCCAGCAGTACCTTTTCCAGCTCGCGGCAGCCGGCCAGGACCACGGCCAGCGACTCGCGGATGAGCAGCGACAGGGCCGTGTCCACGACGTCGTAGGACGTGATGCCCTTGTGCAGGTAGGCCGAGTCAGGGCCGATCGCCTCCTCCACCGAGGTCAGGAAAGCGATGACGTCGTGCTTTACTTTCTTTTCGATCTCGCGGATGCGCGCGCAGTCGAAGGCGGCATGCCTGCGGATGCGCTTCAGGCTGGCTGCCGGCACCTGCCCCATCTCGGCCCAGGTCTCGGTGACGGCCAGCTCGACGTCCAGCCACTTGCGGTATTTGTTCTCTTCGCTCCAGATGCGGGCGATGGGCGCCGCTTCGTACCTGTCGATCACGTGCGTCTCCTTGACTCCGGATTATAACAATAATCCCGGCGCTTGTACACCGCGGCGACAGTTCAGAAACGCAGGGATAGGCAGCTCAAGCCGCCGTCCAGCTTGCGGAATTCCGACACGTCGACGGGCACGGCCTCGCAGCCTGCCTTCTCGATGGCAGCGCGGGTCAGCGGGAAGCCGTCGGGGACCAGCACGCGGCCATTGAGCCACAGCGAATTGGCGGCATAGCTCTCGGCTGCCGGCACCGGGATGGCCGTGAAGTCAGCGAGCAGCGGCTGTCCCAGGAATTCCCCGTCGGCCAGCAGGAGGTTGTTCTCCAGGTAGGAAACGCCCGTCTTGAGGTGCAGGACCTGGCGCAGGGGGACGAGCACCGCCTCGTAGCCGTAGCGCGGGAGGATGGCGGCCAGCTGCTCTGCCCCGGACTGGTTGGTCCGTTCCGACAGGCCGATAAAGAAGCGATCGCCGGCGCGCATCACGTCGCCGCCTTCCAGGGTCCCCGGGGGCAGGATCGCCTCCAGCCGGGGATAGAAATCCTCCAGGGCCGCGGCCACCGACCGTTCCTCGCCCCGGCGGCTGGGGGCGCCGGGCCGGGTGCTGATGGCCATGGTTTCGCTCAGCACCGCCGTGTCCTCGACGAAGACCGAGTCGGGGTATTCCTCGTCGGCCGCCAGCGCCGTGACCTCCAAGCCGCAGGAGCGCAACGCATCGATATAGGCGGCATGCTGCTCCAAGGCTTTTTCGTAATCGGGCCGGCCCAGCCCGGCGGCCGAGAGGCCGTGGACCAGGTTGCGGCAGGGTTTTCTCACCAGGGCTTTCGTGAACAGGGCCATGAGTTTCTCCATGCCCGCAGCGCGGCAAAACGCGGGTGCGCATTATCTACCATGCTTTCCCCCAACATGCAAATGGCGGCGAACATTTTTTTTAGACGATTGACAGGCCGGGCTTCTTGTTGTAAACTCCCGGCTGACAGCCATGTGCCAAAATAACTTTTTTTCGCACCGCATGATAATGCCCGGCCCGGGCTTGGCGCTTTTGATCTAAAAGCGCTGGTTCGGGAAACTCCAACTTCCACCCTTTCAAAAACCAACAACGGAGGCTTATCATGTCCAAGACTGTCGAGGAAATCAATCGCAAAATTCTGAACCGGACTGTGCGCGTGGTCACGGCCGACCGCATGCCGGAGATCGTCGCCGAGCTGGGGCCCGAGCGCGCCGCCGCCGAAGTCGACGTGGTCACCACCGGCACCTTCGGCGCCATGTGCTCGTCCGGGGCCTGGCTGAATTTCGGCCACTCCGACCCGCCCATCAAAATGACGCGCGTCTGGCTCAACGACGTCGAAGCCTACGCCGGCGTGGCGGCCGTCGACGCCTACCTGGGCGCGACGCAGGACTCAGAGACCCTGGGCATGGGCTATGGCGGCGCCCACGTCATTGAGGACCTGCTGCTGGGCCGGCCAGTGGTGCTGCGCGCCGTCTCCTACGGCACCGACTGCTATCCGCGCAAGGAAATCATCACCGAGGTCACCATGGCCGGCCTTAACCAGGCGGTGCTGAGCAACCCGCGCAACGCCTACCAGAAATACAACGCGGCGACGAACTCCGGCCCCCGCGTCCTGCATACCTACATGGGCAAGCTGCTGCCGGGATGCGGCAACGTCACCTTCTCCGGGGCGGGCGGCTTGTCGCCGCTGGCCAACGATCCCGGGCTGGAGACCATCGGCATCGGCACGCGCATCTTCCTGGGCGGGGGCATCGGCTACGTCACCGGCCCCGGCACGCAGCACGCCCCGGAAAACGGCTTCGCCACCCTGATGGTGCAGGGCGACCTGAAGGGCATGAGCCCGGAATTCCTGCGGGCGGCCCTGTTCCATGGCTACGGCGCGTCGTTGTACGTCGGCATCGGCATCCCCATACCGCTGCTCGATGCCGGCATGGCCCTGAAGACGGCAGTCCGCGACCGGGACATCGAGACCGACATCATCGACTATGCCGTGCCGGCCAGCCGCCGGCCGGCCCTGGGGCGCTGCAATTACGAGCAGCTCAAGTCCGGCTCGGTCCAGGTCAAAGGCCGCCGGGTCCCCAGCGCTCCCCTGGCCAGTTACCGCCAGGCCCAGCGGATCGCCCG
>JBGSPO010000133.1:0-7479 GCA_041738575.1 Candidatus Aminicenantia bacterium | reverse complement strand
CGGGTCGGCGGTCAGGGAAACGCGGATGGTGTTGCCGATGCCGTCGAGGAGCAGGCTGCCGATGCCCAGCGCCGAACGGATGCTGCCGGCGAAATAGGAACCGGCCTCGGTCACGCCCAGGTGCAGCGGGTAATTGCAGCTGCGGTCAGCCAGGCGGTTGGCGGCGACCGTTTCCCTGGCGTCATGCGACTTCAGTGAAAGCTTCAGATCCAGGAAACCCTGGTCCTCGAAGAATTTGACCTTGTCCAGGAGAGAACTGACCATGGCCGCGGCCGCGGCCAGGCCGGGGCGGCGGTATTTTTTTTCCAGCGAACCGGCGTTCACGCCGATGCGGATGGGGACCTTTTTCTCTGCCGCCAGGCGGATGACCGCCTTCAGCCTTTGGTTGCCGCCGATGTTGCCCGGGTTGATGCGCACGCCATGGGCGCCGTTTTCCAGGGCACCCAGGGCCAGGGCGGCATCGAAATGGATGTCGGCGATCACCGGCAGGGGCGAGCGGGCGACGATGCGCTTGAATGAGGGCAGGACCGATTTTTGCGGCACGGCGACGCGCACGATGTCGCAGCCGGCAGCCTTGAGCCGGCCGATCTGCGCCAGCGTCCCGGCGACATCGGCGGCAGCGGTGTTGGTCATCGATTGGATGGAAACGGGATGCTCGCCGCCGATCCCAACTGAGCCTACAAAAAGTTCCCGTTTCATAAATGAATTATACCGAGTCCAGTAATAAGTAACAAGTAACGAGAAAAATGAGATCGAACTATCGTGACGCGTAACGCGTAACGCGTGACGAGTAGCCGCAATCGCAAGAACTTCCGAAAAATGAAACGAAATTATGGAGAATTGCATGATTCCGATAATATTTCACTCTAAGTTTTAATTCCCAATTCACAACGAGTTACAATACTTCGCCGAGTGCCATTACTTGTTACGCGTCACGCGTTACGCGTTACGAAAAAAAGGGCGGCTTTTCTCAAAGCCGCCATTTTTTTTAGATCGCTACTTCACGGTGATGGGAATGGCCTTGGTCTGCGCTTCCTCCACCTTGGGGATGGTCAGCAAAAGGATGCCGTCCTTGAGCGCGGCGTCAATCTTTTTGGCGTCGACGTTCTTGGGGATGGTGAAGGAACGTTCGAACAGGCCGTAGCTGCGTTCGAGCCGGTGGCAGTTCTCGTTCTTGGTCTCCTCCTCCTGCTTGCGCTCACCACGCAGGGTGAGGGTCTCGCCGGAGAACTCCACCTTGATGTCCTCCTTTTTGAAACCCGGCAGCTCGACCTTGAACATATACGATTCCTTGGTCTCGTAGATGTCTGTCATGGGGCGCCAGGCGCTTGGCGTCAAGCCGTTCTTGGAGGATTCATCGAAGAAATCCTCTCCAATAAGCCTGTTCCAGCGGTCATACATATTGACCAGCTCGGAATAAGGTTGCCATTTGGTTATTCTCATTGTAACCTCCTTTTTTCAGGAATTATATAATATTAAAACTCCATCTTGTCAACATAATCTTATTAATTTTTTATTAAATATATCTTAGCGTATTATTATCAATTTAGAATTGCTTTTGCCTCTTGATTTTCATCCGCCATTGGGCTATCATTTGCAGTGATGAACATCACGGATTTGCTCTCCAGGCTTCGCCAGAATGACCCGGTCGCCCTGGCCAAAGCCATCTCCATTGTGGAAAACCGCAGGAAAGACTATAAAAAGATCCTGGAATCGATCTATCCCCTGCCAGGGACCTCCCTGAAGATAGGCATCACCGGCGCCCCGGGGAGCGGCAAGAGCTCCCTGATCGAGAAAATGATCGCCGGTCTCAAGGCTCAGGGCCTTTCCATCGCTGTCCTGGCCGTAGACCCGTCATCGCCCCTTTCGGGCGGAGCGTTGCTCGGCGACCGCCTGCGCATGATCCAACACAGCAACGATCCCAATGTTTTTATCCGCAGCATCGCCAATCGCGGCCATCTCGGCGGCTTGAGCCTCTCCACTCACGAGATCATCGACCTGCTGCAGGCATCAGGCAAGGACGTCATTATCATCGAGACGGTGGGGGTCGGGCAATCCGAGGTGGACATCGTCAATGTCGCCGATGTCGTGCTGATGGTCATCAATCCCGACAGCGGCGACGAGATCCAGATATTCAAGGCCGGTATCATCGAGATCGCCGACATCTTCGTGGTCAACAAGTCCGACCTGGGGGGAAGCGAAAACAAGGTCGGCGAGATCCGCAATTATTTCGCCTACTCGGGACGCGATCCCCTG
Organism: Candidatus Aminicenantia bacterium; assembly: GCA_041738575.1. Classification (GTDB taxonomy): domain Bacteria; phylum Acidobacteriota; class Aminicenantia; order UBA2199; family UBA2199; genus UBA2199. Next base: position 5,223 of record JBGSPO010000133.1, on the reverse strand, counting down.
GTCTTCCCCACTTCGGTAAAGGAAGACAAGGGTATCCCCGAGCTGCTGGCCGGGATTCGCGGTTTTCAAGGCCGCGAGAGCGGCCGCATCCGGGAAAAGAGCGCCAGGATGAAGAAAAGCTTCATCGAAAAGATCGTCGCCGAGCGCTTCCAGGACGAGATGCGCCTGGACCCAGACATCGCCACCCTGCTGCAGGGAGCGGCTGGGGCCAATCCCTATCGCCTGGCCGAAGAGATCGTGCAGATTCTGAAAAAAGGAGGCCGTCATGATAAAAAAGCTTGACCATATCGCCATCGCCGTGAAGAACCTTGAGGAAGAGATCGCCCGCTACCGCGACGTTCTGGGCCTCGAGTTCCTGGGCCGGGAAGTGGTCGCCGAACAGAAGGTCACCGTCGGCTTTTTCAAGGTCGGCGATGTTCTCATCGAGCTTCTCGAGCCGCTGTCCGCCGATTCCCCGATCAGCGCCTTCATCGAAAAGAAAGGCGGCGGGTTGCACCACCTGGCCCTGGAGGTGGACGATATCCAGGGCGCCATCAGCCGGTTTCAGGAAAAGAACGTGCAGATGCTCGACCGTGAGCCGCGCCGTGGAGCCCACAATGCCCTGATCGCCTTCGCCCACCCCAAGAGTTTTTCCGGAGTTCTGTACGAGCTGAAGCAGAAAGGGGATGCCAAGTAAAGTCCGCCTGGCCATCCTGTGGCACATGCACCAGCCGTGCTACAGGAACCCGGGCAGCGGCCGGTTCGACCTGCCCTGGATGCGCCTGCACGCCCTCAAGGATTACTTCGGCATGGTCCATATCCTGGAGGAGTTCCCCGGCCTGCGCCTGACCTTCAACCTGGTGCCGTCACTGCTGGCCGGCCTGGAACAGTACCTGCAGGGGGAAAGCGACATTTTCAGCGACCTCTTCCGCAAGCCGGCCGCCGACCTGGCGCCTGATGAGGTCCAGTTCATGGTCCGCCATTTCTTTTCCATCCAGTACGAGAACCATATCAAGCCCCACCGGCGCTACGATTTTCTATACCGCAAAAAAATGGACCTGCTGTCGCGGCGCTCCGACCCTGATTGGCTCCAGGTTTTCAACAGCGCCGAGCTGCGAGACATCCAGGCCTGGTTCCAGCTGGCCTACATCGATCAATCCTACTGCAGCGGCGACCCCCGCATTGTCTCGCTGCTGCGCCAGGGCAAGAATTTTTCCGAGGCGGACAAGGAGACGCTGAGCGCCGTGGAGACCGAGATCCTGCGGCGCGTGGTCCCGGAATACAAAAAATTCCAGGACAACGGCCAGGCCGAGCTTTGCACCAGCCCCTTCTACCACCCGATCCTGCCCCTGCTGCTGGATCCCCAGGCCGGGCGCAAGGCCAACGAACGCCTGGCCCCCTACGACCTCGATTTCAATTGGGAAGAGGACGCCCGGGCCCAGCTGCAGGCCGGCCTCGACCTGATGGAAAAGACGTTCGGCGTGCGGCCGCGCGGCATCTGGCCCCCCGAGGGCGGCGTCTCGGAAGCGACGCTGCGCCTTCTGGCCGCTGCCGGAATCGCCTGGACCGCCTCTGACGAAGAGGTCCTCAGCCGCTCGCTGCCGCGCCCCCTGGAGCGCGACGCCCGCCTGGCGGTCACCGACCCCGGCGCCCTCTACACCTCCTATTCCCTCGCCGGGCAGTCGCTGAAAATCTTTTTCCGCGACCACCTGCTTTCCGACCTGATCGGATTCTATTACCAGAAATTTTCCCCCCAGGATGCCGCGCTCGACCTGCTGTCGCGCATCAAGGCCATCGCGGCGTCGGGCCCGCAAGACCTGACCATCCCCGTTATCCTCGACGGCGAAAACGCCTGGGAATTCTATCCTGGCTCGGGACGCGACTTCCTGCGCGCGTTCTATCGCCTGGTCTGCGACGATCCCGGGATCGAGACGGTCACCTTCTCCCAAGCCGCCGCGGCGCCGGCGCGAGAGCTGGCGCGGCTGAAATGCGGCTCCTGGATCAACGGCAACTTCGACATCTGGATCGGGGATCGCGATGACCAGAAGGCCTGGGAGCTCCTCAAGGGGGCCCGCGACGCCTTCAGCGCTGAAAAAAGCCGCCTGGACCCGGCTCAGGTGGCAGCGATCCAGGGCTATCTCCACGCCGCGGAAGGGAGCGACTGGTTCTGGTGGTACGGCCGGGAGAATTTCACCCCGGACATCGATATTTTCGACAGCCTTTTCCGCCTCAATCTGCAAAAGATCTATGAACTGCTGGGTCAACCGGCCCCGGAAAATTTGCTGCAGCCGGTCCCGGCCGCGGTCCCTGCCGACCGCCTGCTGGTCGTGCCGCCGCGCGACGCCATGGTAGCCCGCGTCGACGGCGAAGTCAGCGACTACTTCGAGTGGCTCGACTCCGGCCGCGTCGATATCCTGTCCTACGGCGGTGCCATGAACATCGCCAACCCGCTGGTCAAGACGCTCTATTTCGGCTTCGACCCACTGCACTTGTTCCTGCGCATCGACGCCAAGAAGCACGCCCGCACCTACTTCGAAACCGGTGTCGCGCTGCGCCTGCTCCTGCAGCGCGGCGCTGCGAGCTGGCAGGGCGAGATCGGCTTCAATGGCCGGGATCCCGAGATGAAGGATATCCCCGCCGGCAGCGCCGCGGCGGTGGGCCGCATCATCGAATGCCGGGTCCCGCTCGCCGCCCTGGGGGCCAATGAAGGGGACGAGGTCCAACTGCAGATGTTCTGGTCCTTCAATGGCCAGCCTTTCCAGGCCATCCCCGCCGGCGCGCCGCTGACATTGAAAGTGCCTGGCGCCAAGGACTACGCGGCATATTGGCAAGTCTGAGCTCCCTGACGCGTGACATGTAAGAGATAAAATTCCAAGCACCAAATTGCAATGACCGAAACGAAGCCATTAAAGATTTCTTCAGTAGGGAACGCAAATTTGCGTTCCCTACCCGAGCAGAGAGCCAGAAATTTTCTTTGTTTTGGTCATTTGGTAATTGGAGCTTGGTGCTTGTTTGTGATTTGGGGCTTGTGATTTGGGATTTGATTTTTTATGATTCTTTCACGTTACGCGTCACGCGTCACGCGTCACGTCGTTTCATTGCATTCCCAAAGCACTTTGTTTATAATCCGCCCATGACAAATCCTGACAAGAAATCCAAGTTCGCCATGCCCCACCCCATCGTCCTCATCTACGTCCTGGTGATCATGATGGTCATCCTCACCTGGGTCATCCCCTCAGGCGAATTCCAGCGCGTCGAGACCAAGGTGGGCGGCAGCAGCCGCCTGGTCACCGTCCCCGGCACCTTCCACCGTGTCGCCCAGCAACCGGCGGGCCTTGAGGCCCTGCTGCTGTCGCCGATACGCGGCTTCCAGGACGGCATGCTGATCATCGTCTTCCTGTTCATCATCGGCGGCGCCTTCAACGTGATCAACGAGAGCGGCGCCATCAACCTGGCCATCCAGCGCATGGCCGCGGCTTTCTCGCGCCGGCCGCGCCTGCAGCGTTTCATCATCCCGGCGCTGATGCTGGTCTTCTCCCTGGCCGGCTCGGTCTTCGGCATGTGCGAGGAGACCATCCCCTTCATCCTGATCCTCATCCCCCTGGCCATCTCGCTGGGCTATGACTCCATCGTCGGCGTGGCCATCCCCTTCCTGGGCGCCGCCGCCGGCTTCGCCGCCGCCAACTTCAACCCCTTCACCGTGGGGGTGGCCCAGGGGCTGTCGAACCTGCCCCTGTACTCCGGCCTGGGCTACCGCCTGGTCGTATGGGTGATCGGCACCACGATCACCATCGCCTTCGTCATGGCCTACGCCGCCAGGATCAAGAAGGACCCGACCCAGAGCCCGGTCTACGAGCTGGACAGGGAGCGGACCGAGGCCGTCCCGTCCGGCGGAGGCGACATGGCCGAATGGAACTGGCGCCATCAAGCCGTGCTGGCCGTCTTCGGGCTCGGGATCGTCCTCCTGGTCGCGGGCATCCTGATCAAGCACTGGTACATCGAGGAGATCGCCGCCCTGTTCCTGGCCATGGGGCTGGCCGCAGGCTTCGCCGCCGGCCAGGGACCGAGCCGGATCGCGAAAAATTTCGTCGCCGGCGCCCGCGATTTTGTCGGCGTGGCCTTTGTCATCGCCTGCGGCCGCGCCATCCTGATCGTCGCCCAGGACGCCAAGATCCTGGACACGATGCTCTTCTCCGCCTCCAACTTCATTTCCATGTTCCCGCGCATCGTCACCGCGCAGATGATGTTCCTCACCCAGAGCGTGATCAACTTCTTCGTCCACTCGGGGACAGCCCAGGCGGCGCTGACCATGCCCATCATGGCCCCCTTGAGCGACCTGGTGCACATCACGCGCCAGACCACGGTCTTCGCCTACCAGCTCTGCGAGTTCGTGAACCCCATCCTGCCCACCTCGGCCGTGACCATGGGCGTGCTGGGCATGGCCAAGATCCCCTGGGACAAGTGGGCCAAGTGGTTCCTGCCGCTGATGCTGATCCTGGTGGGCCTGAGCCTGCTGCTGCTCATCCCGCCGGTGCTGATGAACTGGGGGCCGTTCTAAAAACCGTGACGCGTAACGCGTGACACGTGATGTGAAAGAAACCGAAGGGGCGATCGTGATGCGTTAGGCGTTATTTGAAAGAAAAGACAGTGCCTTTCTCTTTCTCATAACGCATAACGGAGTTCTGGAAGCTCATTCCCGCATAACATAGACCACGATGGCCTTTCTCTTTCGAATCACGAATCACGAATTACGAACTCGTTGATTCGCGAACGGCTTCCGCCTATAATTTCTCCATGCCGTTCGCTATTCCGCTTGCCTATGCCTCTCTCGGCGCATTCTCCATGGTCATGCAGACCATCCTGCTGCGCGAATTCTTCGTGGTGGCGGCGGGCAACGAGATCTCCTTCGGCATCGCCATGGCCGGCTGGCTTCTCGGCGTCGGCGCCGGCTCGCTGGCCGGCGCATTTTTCACCAGGAGACGCAGTTCCACGGCGAGCGCCTTTTCCCTGGCGGCCCTGGCCATGTGCCTCTGCGCTCCCCTGCTTCTGGCCGCCGTGCGCTGCCTGCACCGCCTCGGCGCCATGCCCCAGGGCATGCTGCTGCCCCTGGGAAAGACCTTCTATCTCATTCCCCTGCTCATGCTTCCTCTCAGTGCCTGGAGCGGCTTCGCTTTCCCGCTGGCCGCCAAGCTGGGAACCCGGCCGGCAAACAAGGCCGCCGGCACCCTGGCCGGCGCCTACGCC
>JBGSPO010000128.1:0-7489 GCA_041738575.1 Candidatus Aminicenantia bacterium | reverse complement strand
GCCGCCGTCACCGGCGGCGGCCGCCACCTGGTCGCCGAGATGGTGCAGGTTGACGAAGCCCTCGGCGCAGCCCAGGGCGCGCAATTGCTCCAGTAGCAGGGCGAGCAGCGGCCTGCCGTCCAGGGGAAAAGCCGGCTTCGGCTTGAACAGGGAGAGTGGCACGGCGCGCTTGCCGTAGCCGCCGGCCAGGATGAAGAACTTCATGGGGCAAAGATCATGTTGCCGGAGCGGCCGGTGCCGAGGAAAAGCTGGCGATAGGAGTCGGTGATATAGTCGGCGGGGCTGAAGCCCAGGCGCGAGGCCACATCGTCGATGGCCGGCGGCAGGCCCTCGATCTCGATGAAATCGCCGATCGGCGTCTGGTCCAGCATGACCAGCACGCCGCCCAGGCGAAAGGTTTCCCGGTATTTTTCATAAGTAAAAACGGTCCGCAAACCGATGCCGCGCAGGATCTTTTTCATGGCGGCGAAATCGGCGACAACGGTCTCGGTCTCCGCGCGTACCTTGTAAGCCGAGGCTTGGCCGACGGGGGTCTTCATGGTCAGGCTGCTTAGCTTGCCGGCGCGGCGCAGGCGCAGCAGGATGCCTTGTTGCTTCAGCCCGTGGCCGGGAGTATCCAGGACCAGGTTGTGCTCCCGGATGCGGACTTGCGCCAATTCCGCTCCCAGAGCGAGCAATTTTTTGCGGCAGGGCGGCAGGGCGGCGACGCGGACCTTGACCTCGATCTCCAGGCGCTTTTCAGTATTCACGGTAGCGGACGAACTCCAGCAGGTCCTCCAGGGAGTCGCGGCAGGGCGCGGAGGGGAACGAGCGCAGGAAGCCCCGGCAGCGCCGGTGATAGCGGTCGATGACCGCGAGCGAGCGCTCCTGGACAGCCAGGTTGCGGCAGCGTTCCAGCAGCGGTCCCGGCCCGGTTTGCTCGAACTTGCGCATGAGCGGCAGGGCGCCGCCCTCGATCAGCAGGATGTAGGGCAGGGTCACTTTCCCTTCCTTCAGGTCCTGGAAGCGTCCCTTGCCGGAGCGCTGGGAAAAAATGTCCAGCAGATCGTCGCTGATCTGGAAGATCATGCCAAAATCCTGGCCGAAGCGGCGGAAGGCCGCGGCATGGCGCGCATCCCCTCCGGGAAGCCCGGCGGCCAGGGCGGCGATGCCGCTGAACAGGCTCGACGTCTTCTTGCGGATGATGTCGTAGTAGGTGCGCGTGCCCAGGCGGTAGTTGAAATTGTTCTCGAACTCCAGGATCTGCCCTTCGATCATCTGCCGCGAAGCCTCGGCCAGCATGCCGATGGCGGCACCATGCCCGTCGCGGGTCAGCATGCGGATGGAGTTGATGAAGAGGAAGTCGCCCCAGAGGACGGAGAGGGTGTCGCCAAAATGATGGTTGGCGGTTTTTTCGCCGCGGCGGCGCGTGGAATGGTCGACAATATCGTCATGGACCAGGCTGGACAGGTGCAGCATCTCGATGGCCGCCCCCAGGCTGGGCAGGTCATCGACGCGGGCGCCGTTCAAGCGCGCCAGCAGGAAAAAGAAAGTGGCGCGGATCTTCTTTCCCTTGCCGACCGGGGTCCAGCGACCCAGCTCCGCTATCAATCCCACCCGGCTGCCGATCTTGCGGGCCAGAACCTTTTCCGCAGCCCCGAGCAACGGCAGGACCGGTTCCTGAATTTTGCGATAATCCATTTGCGGGGCTATTTTACCACCCGCTGGCGGGTTTAGCAACCGCTTCTCAGGCTGGTTTCCTGCCGCAACAGCCTGCGGCAGGCGCCGGAATTCAAGGCGATAAAGGCTAGCGCAGCCAGCCGGGAGGAACACCGGCCTTGCGCGCTTTTTCAAACAGGTCCTCAAGCTGTCTCTCGGACTCGCTGAGGAAAAGCTTTTTCTGTTCGATCTGGTTGGTCAGCTGGGCGATCTGGGCGCGGATGGCCTCCTGCTCGGCTGCGATGGTCTTGATGTAAAAATCGGACCAGAGCCGGTTCAATTCGGATTGCTCGCGCTCGATGTCATCCCGCAGCGTGGCGATGCGCTGTTCGATGTCGGCCTGCTGCCTTTTCCAGAAATCGGGCTGCCGGGTCACGTCCTCTTTCTTGGCGGCGCCCTCAGCCGGCGGCGCCGCCTCTTCCCCGGCACCGGCCTCTTCCGGCTCCATCTGCACGAAGCCGTATTTCGCGCCACCGACAACGACCGAACTCAGGTTGGTGTCCGTGACTTTCAGCTTGGACTTGGCGATCTTTTTTCTCCGCTCCTCTTCCTGCTTCTTCAGCGCCATCAGGTCGACCCCGTGGAGCAGGAGCGGTGAGGCCCCCGCGCCTAAAAAGCAACCCAGCAAGACCAGCGCGGCGAATTTCATTTGCCGTTGACCTCGATCTTCACCAGCCGGTTCTTGCGCCGATCGGCCTCGCTGCTGTTGTCGAACTGGGGATCCTTCTCGCCGTAAAAGAACGTCTCGATGTGGGCGGCGTCGATGCCGTACTGGCTGACCAGGATGTTCTTGATCTCCTCCGCCCGCCGGGAAGACAGGCGCAGGTTGTACTCGTCGCCGCCGATGCTGCAGGTGTAGCCGCGCAGCGTCACCAGGTATTCCGCCTTGTCGGCGATAAAATTCTTGATGGCGGCGTAGTCGGCGGCATGGTCGGCGACCGGCTTGGTGGTGTCGAATTCGAACAGCACGCTGATGTTCAGCGCTCCGTCCGCGGCTGCGCCTTCACCCTCCGTCGCTCCCTCCTGGCCCTCGCCCGGGGGCAGGGTCTCCACGATGGGAATATCTTCCTTTTCACCCTGGCCCGGCAGAGCAACGGACTTGGGCAGGACCAGCATCTGGTCCCCGAGGCGGATGTCCGAGGCGGAGTCCAGGATCTTCACCGTGGAATTGGTTTTCTCGCTGTGGACAACGATGCCCAGGCCGATGATCAGCGGCGGCAGGTCGGATGCCAGCCGGCGATAGATGAGCAGGAAGGTTCCCTTGCCGACCACTCCTTCCCCCAGGTCCACGGAAACGTGCTGGGTATCGGACGAGATGTCCCCGGGGATGCCCATCGCCAGTTCGAGATATACCACCTGGCCGGTGACGGCGCCGGCGGGGATGCGACAAAGCGTGTAGTCGAACCTCTTTTCAAACACGGTCTGCTCCGGCTTGAAAAGGATCGCGAAATCGCCGATATTTACGGGGTTGCAGCCTTTTTGCAGGCGGATCACGGCGTTGTCCTCGTAGAGGCAGGTGACCTGGGCCAGGGATTTCTTCACAAAAAGGCGCCCCAGGCGGTCATGATTGCGCGGGTGGCGAATGACCTGGCCTTCCGCCATGACCATCAGCAGGTCGCCCTCCTTGATCCCGTCCTTCGATCCCCGGTTGATCACCAGCTCGTCAAAGTCGGTAAAATCCATGCGCTCGGGAGTCACCATGTGCTCGGCAATGATGCGGATATCCCTGGGGACGTCCTCCCTGATGAAATGAGAGCAATTCAGGTCGGTCTCGTTCACCAGCATCTCTTCTTCGAGAAAAACATAGGCTTTTTGTATATTCAGGATCTTTTTATTCTCCTGGGCATTCAGCATGAACGCGGCTGCCAAAACTACAAAAAAGACAAAAACGAGAAACTTTTTCATTTTTTTCTCCCTTTCCTGTTAAGAAATTGCCGAACTGCGAAATTTCTTCCCATAGCAATCAAATTAATAAATCAAAAATATAGAATTGTCAAGTGTTTCGAGGTTTTCAGGGCTCTCAGCACCAATGCCTACGCGGTTTTCCTGCCTTGCCCCGGCGCACGGCAATGGCCAGAAGGCCGATGACACAAGGGAAAGTATAAAAAGTGAACTGTGAAAAATGAAACGGGGATTTTAGCGCGCTATGGTTCGTCGCACTGCATTGCGCTTTTCATTTTTCACATTCCGCTCCTCACGAGCCGCCAGCTCTACATCCCCATCATTTTCATGGTAAAGTAAGAGAAAACGATGAAAATAATGCTTTTGAAGACAAAATACATGGCCGCGATAATGAAGCTCTTCTTGGGGCTGATGCGGGCGAATGCGGCAATGCCCAGGGCCAGGGCAGCGAGGTACCAGATGGAAAAGAAGTCGAACTGCGAAAGGGCGATGAAGGGCAGGCTGCGAAAGTCCATTCCCGGGAAAAACATGGTCAGCCCGGTATGGACCAGGATCGATTTTTTTACCAGGATGAGCGAACTTTTCAGGACCCCGCCCAGGACCATGTCCAGGATGGAAGCCGAGGCCGCCCCGGAGAAATAGTGCACGAAATTCCCCTCGGCTCCGCCCACTTTGAAGAACAGGTAGACGAAAAAGGCTCCCATGACCAGCGCCAGCGCCGCAAAAGCGGCGGCAAAAAGGGAGCTGGAGAACCGCTGGCCGGGGCTGAAGTGGTCCAGGCCGGCCAGCTGCTCGTCGCTCAGCCTGTCGGCCATCGCCGAGTCGCGGACAAGCTTGGCCTGCTCCACCTTGGTGACGGGAAAGGTGATGTAGGTGGCGACCGCCGTGACCAGCAGGATGGCGGCCAGCGCCGCCTTCCAGCGCTTCTTTTCCATGACCCGGGCTATGGTCTGGGCGGGATTGCTGATCACGCCGATAAAATCGTTGATGAATTCGTTCATGCCGTCCTCCCTTTTTTTTCTTCCTTCACGATCTCGCCGTCCTTCAGGTAAAAAATGCGCTGGGTCAGGTCGGCCAGCTCCTGGTTGTGGGTGACCATGATAATGGTGTTGCCCTGGCGGTGCAGCCCGCGGAATACGCCGACGATCTCTTCGCCCGTCTTGGAATCGAGGTTGCCGGTTGGTTCGTCGGCCAGGATGAGCGAGGGCTTGTTCACCAGGGCCCGGGCGATGGCCACCCGCTGCCGCTGGCCGCCGGAAAGCTCGTTGGGCTTGTGGGCCATGCGGTCGGAAAGCTCCACCGAGTCCAGGGCCTGGCGGGCGATGTCCAGGCGCGCCGCCTTCTTGACGCCGCTGTAGATGAGAGGCAGCTCGACATTGTGCAGCGCCGTGGAGCGGGGCAGCAGGTGGAACACCTGGAAAATGAAGCCGATCTCCTTGTTGCGGATGGCCGACAGCTCGTCCTCGGACAGCGAGCTGACCTCCTGGCCGTTGATGAAGTACTGCCCCACGCTGGGCGTATCCAGGCAGCCCAGCAGGTTCATCAGCGTGGATTTCCCCGACCCAGACTGGCCCATGATGGCGATGAACTCGCCGCGCTGCACCACGAAATCAATGTTTTTCAGGGCGTAGATCTTTTCATTGCCCACCTCGTAGGTCTTGCCCAAGCCCCGGACCTCGATGATGGCGGCCATGTTATTTCCTGTTCCTGGAGAGCTTGACGTTGTCCCCGTCCTGCAGCTTCTTCAGCATGGCGAAAGGGCCGGTGATGATCTCGTCCTTTTCCTTCAGGCCCGAAACGATCTCGATGTACATGTCCCCGGCGATGCCTTTTTTGACCTCGCGGAAAGCGCTGCGGCCGGCGGCGACGATGAACACGCCTTCACGCTCGACCTTGGCCCCCTTTTTCCCGGGGTCATCGCGTTCCAGGATCACCAGGGCGGCGATCGGCACGGACAGCACCCCCTTCTTTTCCTCGATGACGATGTCGGCCGTCGCCGAGAATCCGGGTTTCAGGGTCAGCGGCGGCTTGTCCAGGGTAATGACGGTCTTGAAGTCCCTGGATTCGGCCGCGGCCGTGCTGGCCGCGGTGATGGCCGAATTACCGACCTCGGTCACCCGTCCGTCCATGGTCCTGCCGGGGATGGCGTCCACCGTCACCTCGGCCCTTTTCCCGGTCTTCACCTTGATCACGTCGGTCTCGTCGACGAGGACTTCCGCTTCCATGACCGACAGGTCGGCGATGGTCAGCAGCACCGTGCCGGGGTTGTTCATTGTGCCGATGATGGCCACCTCGCCCTCCTCGACCTTCAGGCTGGTGACGATGCCGTCGATCGGCGAGGCGATGGAGGTCTTGCGGATGGCGTCGCTGGTGCTTTTCAGGGACGCCCGGGCCTGCTCGATGCGGTGCAGGTTCGATTGCCGGTTGGCCTGGGCGATCTCCTGCTGGATCACGGCGTCCTCGTAGAGCTCCATGGAGATCAAGCCCTCGGCGTAAAGCTGCTTGCGCCGTTCCAAGTAATGCCGGGCTTTCTTCAGGTTGGCTTCCTGGGTGACCAGGTCGGATTGGGACGAGGAGATGATCTCGCGGTCACGGTCGGCATTGGCCTCGTAGATGGCCGAATCGATCTTGATCAGCAGCTGCCCCTTTTGCACCACGTCGCCTTCCTCGACCAGGATCTTGAGGATCTTGCCGGCCACGTCGGTGCTGATGTTGATGTTCTTCTTGGGCTTGATCTCGCCGGTGGCCGAGACCTTTTCGACCAGGTCCCGTTTTTGCACCTTTTCCGCCGTGACCTCCAGGCTCTTGCCGTTGCCCGACCCGAGCACGTTGACCAGCACGATCAGCGCCACCACGGCCAAGCCGGCGCCTATAATGATCTTTTTCCTGTTTTTCATCCTTGCTCCTGAGTTCATTTATACGCTTTGTACGGTATTTTGTTCAATTCCCCGGGCAGCGGCCGGGCGAGCGGGCAGAGCCATGGCCTTCCTCCGGATGACATTGTCGCGCCGGGAGATTTCCGGTATAATGGGTATTCGACCGGTGATCAAGGAAGGCAAATGAACTACGACTTCAGGGAGATCGAGGCCAAGTGGCAGGCCATCTGGCGTGAAAAGCAGACATTCAGGGCTGCGGCCGAGGAAAAAAGGCAAAAATACTACTGCCTGGAAATGTTTCCCTATCCTTCCGGCTCGGGACTCCACGTCGGCCACCTAAAGAACTACGTGCCCACCGACGCCTTTTGCCGCTTCAAAAGCATGCAGGGCTTCAACGTGCTGCATCCCATGGGCTGGGACGCCTTCGGCCAGCCGGCCGAGAACGAGGCCATCCGCCGCGGCCGCAACCCGCGCGAGATGGTGCCCGAATACGCCGCCACCTACCGCGAAACCCTGGTCAAGACCGGCTGTTCCTACGATTGGCAGCGCGAGATCAACTCCAGCCTGCCCGGCTACTACAAATGGACGCAGTGGATGTTCCTGCTGCTGCACCGCAAGGGGCTGGCCTACCGGGCCACCGCGCCCATCAACTGGTGCCCCGCCTGCAAGACCGGCCTGGCCAACGAGGAGGTCAAGGACGGCCGCTGCTGGCGCTGCGACACGCCGGTAGAGAAGAAGCCGATGCCGCAGTGGTTCTTCCGCATCACCGCCTATGCCGACCGCCTGCTCGCCGACCTGGAAAAGCTCGACTGGTCCGAGGGCATGTAGGAGATGCAGCGCGACTGGATCGGCCGCAGCCAGGGGGCTGAGGTCGATTTCGCCGTCTCCGGCGGCAGTGCGTCCATCCGCGTCTTCACCACCCGTCCCGACACCCTTTTCGGCGCCACCTTCCTTGTGCTGGCCCCGGAGCACCCGCTGCTGCCGGGCATCACCGCCGCCGGGCGGCGCGCCGA
>JBGSPO010000119.1:0-4778 GCA_041738575.1 Candidatus Aminicenantia bacterium | reverse complement strand
GAACGCCTGGACCCAGGCTCGCAAGCCGCAGGCGCTGCGAATCATCAGCCGGGCCGGCTCGACGCGGCTCTCCGCAAATCCCCAGCCGCGCAGGCTTTCGGCCAGAACGCCGTCCAGCAGCCATTGGGAGAACATGGTCCGGTCATCCGGCCGCTCGCCGCTCCCTGCTTCCACCAAGCGTCGCGCGTATAGCCATAACAGGAAAAGCCGTTCCAGTTCCGCTTTCTCCCGGAACAGCCGTTGCAGGAATTGCTTGGCTGTCGGCGCATCGTTCGTCCTTTTTGGCGGCCGCCCGCGTTCCGGCCGGAAAAGAGCCCGCATGGCCAGAAGGTCATCGAGGAGCGGTTCGCTGGCTTTGGGGGCGCCGTCCACGGCCCGGGCAGCGCCGCCGGCCTGCAAGAGCAGAGCGATTATTTTTTCCTCCAGCTCCTGCCACAAGGTGCCCTCTTTTTTGCTTCCCGGCCGGCCGTGAAAAATGTCCAATTGCCGTTGCAGGAGATCGGCACGGCAAAGCTCGCGCCAGGCGCCGTGCAAGGGCTGCAGGGACAATTCCAGGCCAGCCCTTTCCATGCTGGCGACTCCCCTGCCCCGCAGATAGCCAGTCAGCCGCTCCAGGCGCGCATCGGCGCCATCGGTCATTTCGCGGAAATCAAGGAAAACATGGGTCTGGTAGGCATGCAACTCGATGAACATCCCGGCGGAGCACAATTCCCGGCAGGAGCGGATATACTCCTGCCCCGAGACCTGGTCGCGAAAGACCACGAACCTTCCCGGCAGGTCGACCAAGCCCAATCCGTGCCCCAGGTCCTGCCGGGTCAGGGCGCGCTGGCCCGTGCCGCCGTCCATGGTGGAGAACGCGGCCGAGACCCGGATCCAGCCGGAGGTGGAGGCGAAGCGGTTGTGGACCACGACCAGGCAGCGTTCGCCTTCATGGCGGTTGGAAAAGGCGATGACATTCTCATCCACCGCTCCGCCGCTGCCATAAAAATCGTAGAGCAGGAAATCGCTCACCCCGGAAAAAAGCGCCCTTTTGCGCAGCAGGGGGAAGATCTGCCGCTCGTGGCGGCGGACCAGGTCCTCGTCGGCGCGCTCGTCCAGGTAAGCCCGGTGATACTCCATGCCGTATTTTTCCGTGAACCCCTCGATCTGGCCGTGGCCGAACATCGGCAGACCCGGCAGGGCGGCCATCAGGGTGCAGGCGCCGAAATACTTGTCGCCGCTGCCGAACTGGGCCACGGCCGTTTCCTCATCGGGGTTATTCATGAAATTGACGTAGCGCTTGAGTATTTCTGGGTTGAATTCCAGCACGTTCTTCAGCGACAGGCGGAACTTGGCGTTCTCCTCCATCTTCAGGAAATTCATGAAAGCGCTGTTGTAGACGCGGTGCATGCCCAGCGTGCGCACAAAATACGATTCCATCAGCCAGAACGCTTCGGCCAGCAGCAGGGTGTCGGGGATATCCGCGGCCACCTGGTCGACCACCTCACGCCAGAATTCCGCGGGCATGGCCTGGTCGAAGCGCTCCGGACTCATTCCCTGGCCGGTGCGCGATGGAATGTCGCCCCCGCCGCCCGGCTGCGGAAACCAGAGCCGCTGGTAATGCTTGCGGGTCAGGGTCATGGCGGCGTCAAAGCGGATGATGGGGAATTTCCGGGCCACGTCCAGGATGGTTTGCATGACCGCCGCCCGAACGTCGGCGCGCAGGTAATTCAACTGTGCCGTATCGTTCCAGGGCATGCGCGTGCCGTCATTGCCGTGATAGATGTAATGAACCGCGTGGCTGCCGCGGTCCTCCCACTTGAAAACGACCGCGGCGTCGCTGCGGTCATAATAGTGGTCTTCCAAATAGATCGCCGCCCGCGGGTCGCTGGATATGTCCTCGCCCGTGAAGCGATAGGACGGGAAAGGGCTGTGGTCCAGCGAAACGAACCATTCCGGATGTTCGCTGACCCAGGGCGAATCGATGCCCATGTGGTTGGGGACCATGTCGGAAGCCAGGCGGATGCCCCTGTCCCAGGCGCGCGCTTTTAAATTCTGCAGCCCGTCCTCCCCGCCCAGGTCGGCGGCGATCTCGTAGCGGTACAGGGAGTAGGCGGAAGCCATGGCCTCGGGATTGCCGCATTTCTGCTTGATGCGCCGTGAGGCCGGGCTGCGCTCCCAGACCCCGATCAGCCAGAGCCCGGTGAAACCCCAGCGGGCCAGCATGTCCAATTCCTCATCCGGGATCTGCGCCAGGGTGGTGATGGGCCGGCCGTACTTTTTGCCGAGCTGGTCCAGCCACACATAAACGGTCTTGGCCATCAGCACCAGGCGGGGCATCCATTCCCGGTCGGCGGAGAACTTTTCTTCCTCCCCGCCGGGCACGCCGCCCCTGGGGTCGATCCGCGCCTCAAAAACCGCTGCCGGGCCCGGGCCGGGAAAATACTTTTTTTCATCCTCCTTGATCAAATCCAGGCCGGAGAGGAGGCGGTCGAGATACTTGCCCAGGAGCAAGCCACATTTTTCGCGGATGAATCGCAGTTGGCCGGACAGCGAATCAGGGAAAGCCAGTGCCGGGCTGCGCAGCATGTCGACCAGGTTCTGCCCGTCCGGGCCGAACGGCGGCAGGCGGGAGAAGAAATCGTTGCTCCCGCTGATAAGTTTCCTGTAATCCGTTGCCCCGGCCAGGGCGCTGTCGTCGAACAACTCGCGAAACGGGGAGAAGGCCGGGTTGGCATTGGCCAGCCAGAGCAGGAGCATCTCTTCCATGGCCGTCTCGCGGTGGGAGATCCCCTGGCTCGTTCCCAGCAGATAGTCCTCGGCGCTGACCTGTTCCTGATAAACCGCCTGCGGCGGGAACTCGCTGCAAAAACCTACCAGGGTCTTGCGCAGCGGCTGGCCGCCCGGGTCCTGCTCCAGATCGGCCAGGAGCTTGTTGAAGGCCTGCGGCTTGACCTGCGCCTGGTAAAGGGCGACCACGTAATGCAGGATCTCATCGATCAGCCCCATGGCGTTCAATGCCCCGGCTTGGACCATTTTCCCAGGGGATCGCGCCAAGTCCTGGGCAGCATTCATTTTCTGAGCCAGGACGCGCACGGCCTGGTAATCGGCCAGCACCACGTTCCCGGACAGGGAAAACAGCGCCTGGCTGATTTGGAAGCGGTTGCGGCTGGACCGGGAGACGTGAAATTCCCTCAAGTCGCCGGGCAACGGCTGTGGCCGCGGCCATGCGTTCTCCAGCCCGGCCAAACGCAGGAGCAAGCGCTTTGGCGAAGATCGCGGCCGCTTGTTCATGGAACTATCGCTGCACTCCGGGATGACACTGCGACACTGCCCGCTTCCCGGCTCCGGCTTCAGTTCTCGACAATCTCATCGGCCTGGTCGAAATCGACTTCCCGCACCCGCTTCTGGTCACGGCGCATTTCCACGTGGGAGCGGATGTCATCCATCAACTTCGCGGCCCGGGGCACCGCCGGCAGCGTGATCAGCGGGGTGGAGCGGTCGGAAGTGATGATGTTGATGTTCCCCAGGTGGAAAAGGCGGTAAAAAAAAGGAGCATCCATGGTATAGTCCTTCACCCGGTAAAGCTCCATGGCGCTGTTTTTTTTGGAAAAGATGCCGCTGCTGATCTTGATCCGTTCACTGGTGATCTCGTAGCGCACGGCCTTGAGCAGGATCGCCTTGAACAGGGCATAGGCCGGAGGCAGGAGCAGAATAATGAAGGCCGGGGCCAGCGCCGCCGGTCCCAAGGGTTCCAGCCTGGGCCAGAGCAGAACCAATGCCGCCAGCAGCACTGCGAAAGCAAGGCCGCACAGGACAAAGACACCGAAATTGATGATCTGCGAAGAAGTTCCCGACCAGACTGTTTTCTCTTCCATGACATGACCTCCTGGCCTCGCTGGCTGTTCCCTACGAACCCGTATAAAGATACCATAGTCCCGGGGAAAATGATATGGCGGCGGGCCGCCCTAAGCCGCCGGAAGCGCAGGCCGGGACGGCCTCCAGAAGACGAAAAGCAGCAAGGCCAGAAATGCCATGCTGGCCCCGAAAAAAAAAGGGGCCGCCGGGCCGAAGCCGGCCCAGCTGCCCGCGCCGCTCCAGAGGATGCCGGCCAGGAAAGAAGCCGGCAGATCGGTAAGGCCGAGCACGGCATTGTAGGTCCCGTAGGCCATGCCGCGCGACGCGGCCGGGACCAGGTCGGCCACCAGCGCCTTGCCCGTGCCGTAACTCAGCCCGTAATAGGCACCGTAAACGATGTACAGCAAGACGATGTGCACGGCCGAGCGGGCGACCGCCAGCCCAAGATAGGTCAAGGCGTACAGCGCCCAGCCGGCCAGGATGACCCGCCGCCGGCCGACTTGGTCCGAGCGCTTCCCGGCCGCCAGGGAGAGCGAAGAATAGACGAAATTGAAGGCGATGAGCATGGCAAAGATGCCGACCACCGAAAGGCCGCGCTCCTGGGCGCGCAGGACAATGAAGGCGTCCGATGAGTTGCCCAGCTCGAAGATCCCGACCATGACGATGAACCAGCGGAAATCTTTCCCCAGCGCCTTGAAGCCGAATTTGGGGCGGGCGACGGCTCCGGCAACGGCGGTTTCCCTGACGCCCCAGGCCAGCACGGCCACGGCGACAAAGGCCGGCAGCAGGCTGGCCAGGACGATGATGCGGAACGTACCGGACAGCAGCACGCCGCTGCCGCCTTGGAAAAGCCAGACGATGACCAGGCCGATGACCAGTCCGCAGAGAGCGCCGGCCGTATCGGCGGCGCGGTGGAAGCCGAAGGCGTAGCCCCGCTGCCC
>JBGSPO010000039.1:0-4637 GCA_041738575.1 Candidatus Aminicenantia bacterium | reverse complement strand
GGCCGCCGTCATCCGCCCCGAAGACATCCTGGTCTCGCTGCAGCCGCTCGACTCCTCGGCCCGCAACTCGTTCCGCGGCACCGTGCGCTCGGTCTCCGACCTGGGCGCGGTCATGGCCCTGGGCGTCGACTGCTCGGGGATCGCCTTCACCGTTTTCCTCACCCGCATCTCCTGCTCGCAAATGGGCCTGGCCCCGGGCGGCGGCGTGGCGCTGACCTTCAAGGCCACGGCGGTGCACCTGCTGAACTTGCCTTGATCGGCCCCGGGGTGCCGCGGTCTCCTTGCCAGTTCCTTTCCCGAGGCGTATACTCCTTGCCGCAAAGCGTTCCAGAGGAGGCTGCGTCATGGACAAGGTCGTATTGCAGGCGGCCGATCTCGACGGCTATCTGACCGCCGTCGACAACGAGGCCATTGCCGGCTTGGGCAAGCTTTACGATCGCGCCCTGGGGGATTCCGCCGTTCTGGAGCAGGGCGGGGCCGGGGAGCGGGCCGGGGCCGAGGAGCGCTTGCTGGGATGCTTCAACGAGCTCGGCGAGCGGATGCAGGCGGTGGTCGCCGGCGAGAAGCGCATCCACGTCTATTCCCTGGAAACCCCTGAATTCATCCATGGCGAGGCCTCGCGCCTGGTGGCCAAGCTGCGCGACGAGCGCACCGCCAACCCCGAGTTCGTCTACTACATCCAGCGCGCCTACGAGATGCTGTTCAACCTGGCGTTCGCCGGGCCGCACTGCCTCGAGCGCCACCCGATCTTCGTGCGCACGCCGGTCACCGTGCCGCGGGCCAACTACGCCGTGCACAAGATCCCGGATATCGACTCCATGACCCGGAACAGCGTCATGTGCGTCATGCTGCGGGCGGCGCTGCTGCCGTCGATGATCGTGGCCAAGGAGATCCAGGAGTATTCTTCGCGCCATACCGTGACGCCCTTTGCCCTGTTCAAGATCAGCCGCGACGAAAGCCGCAGCGAGCGGGACATGGCCTATATCCTGGACCTGAACAAATCCTATTTCACCCTGGCCGAGCTGCAGGGGCGTGATCTTTTCTTCGCCGACCCGATGAATGCCACCGGCGGCAGCCTGGTGACGGTGATCCAGTACCTGCGCTCACAGGGCGTGGCGCCGCGCTCCATCCGTTTCTTCAACGTCGTCTCCACGTTGAAGGGGGCGCTGCGCATCGTGCGCGCCCTTCCCGAAGCCGAGGTTTACACCCTGTGGATGGACCCGGCGCTGAACGAGATGGCCTACATCCTGCCCGGACTGGGCGACGCCGGCGACCGCATCAACGGCCCCGACCGCCCCGACAGCCCGCGCGATATCATCCAGTTGATCGCCGACTATGGCACGCGGGTGATGGCTTTGTACCGCGACCAGGTGCGCCAGATCGAAAAGGTCGTCCTAAATAACCGTCAGCCGTCTTAGAATATTTTCCGGTAGACGTGGCAATAGGGGCTGCCCCCTTTTTTTACGTAATAGTTCTGGTGGTACGCCTCGGCCGGCCAGAATTCAGCTGCCGCCGTGATGCGCGTGGCCACCTGGAAGCCCTTGGCCTGGAGCACGGCCAGCAGTTTCTCGGCGACCTGGCGCTGGACGTCGCCGCTGTAAAAGATCTCCGAGCGGTATTGCGTGCCGATGTCCGGTCCCTGGCGGTTGACTTGTGTGAAATCATGGGTCTCGAAGAAAAGCTTGGCCAGGTCCTCGTAGGAAATGACGTCCGGGTCATAGGTCACTTGCACGGCCTCGGCGTGGCCGGTCGCTCCGCTGCAGACGTCCTCGTAGGTGGGATGGCTGCTGCGGCCGCCGGTGAAGCCCACGGTCGTGGTCAGAACGCCCTTGGCCTGCTGCAGGTGGTATTGGGTGCCCCAGAAGCAGCCCGAGGCGAAAATGGCCGTCTCGGTCTTGCGGGCATCGGCGGGAATGAAGTTCATGGAAATGGAATTGACGCAATGGCGCGTATCTTTGGCCGTGAAGCCCTCGCCGAAAAAAACGTGCCCCAGGTGGGCGCCGCAGGCGGCGCAGAGTATCTCGGTACGTTGCCCGTCGCCGTCGGTTTGGCGCCGCACCGCCCCGGGGATCTCCTCGTCGAAGCTCGGCCAGCCGCAGCCCGAATCGAACTTGGCCGTGGAAAGGTAAAGCGGAGTGCCGCAGCGCTTGCAGGCGTAAGTGCCTTTTTCCTTGAAGGCGTGGTACTTGCCGGTGAAAGGGAGCTCGGTCCCCTTCCGCACCATGACCCGCTCTTCCTCGGGAGTCAGCTTGTTGTCGGGCATGTTCACCTCGGATCTGGCCGTGAGCATAACCAGGGCGGCGGTCACTATTAATGAGATTAGTATGGTTACATATTTCATTGTTATAGTAATAGCGCGGATTTGCCTTTCTGTCAACCGGGAAAGCCGATATTTTTTGTAACCGCCACCCGCTACGCGGGTGATCATCATGAACGGCGGAGAGTTTGTGAAGCCGGGTTCAGTCCTTTTTTTTGGCGGTCAGCACGTAAAGCGCAAAGAGGATCAACACCCCGATATACATGTAGGGAATAGCCCATGGCCAAAGGGGATGCCCCCTGAACACGGTATTAACTGCATAGAACAGCCCCCCGGACACGATCGAAATCACGAACCAGATGATGAAGATCTTTTTAAAGGCCATGTTGTCCTCCCGCACTTCATTCTATCGCCGCGAGGAAAGGAATGTCAAGAGACGGAAGCGCTTTAAAGGTAAAAGGTAAAAGGAAAAAGGGAAAAGTAAGAATTGGGTGATGGGCTGGAGGCTAGGGGCTATAGGTAAAAAAGGCAACAGGCAAAAGTGAAGAAAAAGCACTTGCCAAACGGCAGATAGTGAAAGTAGAAATCTGTATCCGATTTCGACTAATGCTCTCTGCTAATCACGAATCACTAATTACTAATCACTATAGTTCGATTTATTGCTTGACAGCTTCGTCGAGCAGCTTGACGATCTTGCTGGACAGCATGTCGACGACGGCCTGTTCGCCCTTTTCGAAATTGTAATAGGCGATCGCCCGGCTCAGCGTGTTGTCCTTGGCGAATACGCGTTTGGGCCGATTGTCGCTCATGTAGCCGTTGGCCCGGCGGAAGGCGAAGATGTCCCGGTCCCTGAGGGCCAGGAAGCGGGTGTTGAAAGCGGCCATCTTCACCCCGTAGCCGGCGTAGAGTTTCTCCAGTTGCGGCAGCAGCACGGCGGCCTCGGGCTTGTCCTTGGCCAGGGCGGCAGCCTCGGCCACGCACTGGTCGAAGGCGGCCAGGATCTCGTCCACGATCAGGTTGCCGGCGTCGGGGGCAACGCTGCCGGCCTTTGCCGCTGTGTTCTGCTCGTTGATTTTCTTCTCCAGCTCGTCGGCGATCCTGCCCAGCTGCTGCGCCGTTTCCCCACTTCCCTGCAGCAGCGCTTCGAGGGGAGTCGCCTCCTTCTTGGGCGACAGCAGCAGGAACAGCGCCACGGCGAGGGCCGCGACCAGCAGGACGGCGGCGATGAGTATGGCCCGCATCTTCTTGTAGGCACTGGCCTGTCCTTGGTCTTTTTGCCGCTCCAGCCCCCCGATCAGGGACTGCACGCCCTGCATCTCGGTCCGGGCGTTCAGCACCGCGGCCATTTCCCTGGCAATGTCCGGGGCCACGCCTTGGGCGTTTGCCAGTTTTTCCCCGAGGTCCTTGAACTGGAGACCCTGCCGGGCCTCGGCTTCTTTTGTTTTTTCCTTGACCTTGGCCAGCTCGCCGGCCAGGGCGGTGAGCTGCTTGTCCAGCTCGGAGTTGACCTTCTTCTGCTCCTGGCGCATTTCGTCAAGCAGTTTCTGCAGGCGGGCCGACTCCTCCTGCAGGGCGGCGATCGCTGCCGCTAGGGGCTTGCCGGCCGCTTCCCGCCCCTGGTTGGCCGACTTCAGTTCCTCCTCTTCCCGGGCCAGGAGCTCCAGCCCGCCGGCGATCTCCTTTTTTTCAGCGTCCGTCACCGCCGGATTCGCGCTTTTGTTCTGCAGCTGGGATCTTTCCCTGGCGATGGCGGCCAGCCTGGACAGGGCGCGCTGCGATTCCTTCTGTTCGCCTTGCAGGGCGTTCTTCTTCTCGCTGAGCTGGCCGTCCTCCTGCCGTTTCTTGCCCTCGATATCCTTCAGGGCGGCGTTGAGACGCTCGTTCTCCTGCTTTTTCTTCGCCTCGCCTTCTTGTTTCTGCTTCTGCAGCAGCTCCGCCTGGGTCCGCAGGTCGTCCAGGGCCTTCTGCATGTCGCCGAGCGCGGCCTTCAGGTCGGCGTAGGCGGAAATATCGGTCCGGGTCTCCCAGGCCTTCTGGCCGAGGGCGGTCAGCTGGCCGGCATGGACCTTTTCCTTGTCCTTGAATTCTCCGCTCACTTTGCTCAGCGCTTTTCTGCGCTTTCTTTCCTTCATCCCTTCCTGGAATATCTGTTTCAATCCCATGCTTCACCTCCGGTCAACTGGGTCCTGTCTGGATTGTATTTGAAATCAAGGAGAAATTCAAATCCGCGACCGGCATCGGGTGCCGCGGCCTTCAATCCAGGCCCGGGTATGTTTTTTGCCGCGCCTGCTTGGCGGCGCCGTGCTTTTTCTTTTCATCCAGGCGCCGCGCCTTGGCGGCGGCCCCTGGACGGGTGGGACGGCGCGGCTTGGGGGCGGCG
>JBGSPO010000015.1:0-50981 GCA_041738575.1 Candidatus Aminicenantia bacterium | reverse complement strand
CGCCGCCGTTTCCGCTTCCGATACCATGCCCAGGTCCCACTGCTCCCCGATCACCTCAATGTCGCCCGGGCAGGTCAACTGGCACTGCAGGCAGCCGACCAGTGCGTTGTGGGCGGATGACGGGATCCAGCTGGGGATGGGGTCTGGAAGCTCGTTGAAGAGCGTGAGGCAGCGGCCCGGGTCGATGATGAAGTCGTTGCGGCGGATCGCCCCGGTGGGGCACGCCTGCAGGCAGATGGAGCAGCCTTTGCATTCGCGCAGCATCTGCAAGGGCCGCCAATGGTCCTCCAATGCCTGCTCGCTGTAAAAGGCCAGCAGTTGGTGGAAGCTGCCATAGCCGTCGATGTAGGTGATATTGTTCCTGCCGTAGGTGGCCAGGCCGCTGCGGACCGCCAGCTGCTTCAACGGCAGCCTGGCCGGCTCCAGGCGGCTGCCCTTGGGCACGATGCCGCCCTGGTAGAGCATGTCCCGGTAGTCGGCCAGGGTATGCCCGTCATCGACGTAGCCGCTGGGGATCAGCACCGTGCGCCGGCTGCCTCCGGGTTGGAAAACGATCCTGGATATCCTGAGGGGAGTGGCCATGATGATGAGCGAGCGGGCGCGCTGCGCGGCCGGGGGCGGCCCATATGCGAACCCGCCGATATACTTCCGCCAGGTCTTGTCCTGGCTGAGCCTGCCCGCCCAGTCCAGCCTGGCCATCCATTCCTGCATTTCCGGCAGGTGGCGGAGCGAAACGCTCCGCCAGCGGAAACAGGGGAGCGCATCCGGCGTCTGGGGCCGGCTCGATTTGCGCAGGGGAAAAAGCCGCGTGGAAGCCAGGCACATCAGCGCGGCAATGTGCCCGGCCTGCTTGATAAACTCGCGTCGGCTCCCGGCAGAGAAACCCTTGTTCATTCCGTCCTCGTTCGGCTCATTTCCGGCTTCCTGGCCCTCTCTTTCCTAGGTAACAATATCGCGATCTCCACGAATTCCCATGGGGAAAAAGTCACATTCTTGGCCAGGAGTGCCCCGGGTGCGGGACCGGCTTCACTCGCTCGCCAGGGAGTCCGTCCCGCGCAGCTTAGGCGCCAATTTGAGCTTTCTGCCGTTGATGCAATGCTTGCGCATTTTTTCGAACAAGGCGGTGGCCTTCAAGCCGAGCAGGGCGGCGGCGTTCCGCTGATGACCCTGGGTCAGGTGCAGGCAGGCGAGCAGTATCTGCTTCTCGCAGCTGTCCATGAATTCCTTCAGGGGAATGCCCTTGAAGTTCATGCTGGCGGCCAGGTAGGTGGAGACCAGCGATTCCATGACCTCATTCAGGGAGTTCATGGCTTGCGGATCGGCCCAGAGCGCCCCCCGCACCTGGGGTGGGTCCAGCACCCAGGGGTGGTCAAGCACCGGAGCGGGCGGGTTCCAGGAACTGTCGGGCTCCATCCGCGATTGGCTGACGGTCATTTTTTCGTTCATGTGTTCACCTCGCTTTCACAACTACAATACGCATGAAAAACAGCTTGGAATATCAGGCTGGAGATTGATTCTTCATTATCAACCTGCAGGTTTATTCGCTCGCCCGATAGGATTAAAGTCATATTGGCCCGGAACGGTTAGCGGTTTGTCATTCGGGATCTTTGTATAATATGAATACGCCTCAGTTGGCGCAAAGTCTTGTCTTTATTCCATGTCGAACATCGAACGCCAAACGTCGAACTTCAACCTATTGTGATTATTTGGCCAACTTCAGGGCGCGGTCCACGGCCTTCAACAGCGGCTTGACCGAGATCTCCGAGCCCACCGCGTTCTTCATCCACAGCTGCGGCAGGATGTTGCCGGCGGCGCACATGCGCTCCATCTCCGGCCCCAGCACCTTGTCCTTGAGGTAGTCCTCGAGCTGGAACTGGATGACGTTGCCCAGGGCGTAGTGCGGCAGATAGAGGGTGTAGTCGATCATGTGCGAATAGACGGCCAGGATCACCTGGTCGCGGACGCCGAAGACCGGAGCGTAATACCGGTTCCAGACCTCCTTGGCGATGGCGATAACCGCCCGCTTCAGCTCCCCGGGGGTGGCCTGCGGATGGGCGTAGAGCCAGTGCCAGGCCTGCATGTCCACCAGCGAGACGCCCATGATCTCGTAGGCGCTCCAGAAGGTGTCGAGCACCTTCAGCTCCTTCTGGTTGGGGTCGTTTTCCGCAATGCCCAGCACCTCCAGGTCGCGCTCCTGGAAAACGAAAGCAAAGGCCTCGGTGACGGCGCCATTGGGAACGCCGGCCAGGGAATAATGGTCGATGAGGTAAAGGTCAAGGATGTTTTCCACCGCATGCCCGAATTCGTGCAGGGCGATGTTGAAGCCCTTGTAGTTCATGCCGCCGGCCGCGACACGCGTGCGCAGCCGTGACTTGAACTTCCTGGACTGGGTCTGGGCGTTATGGCCCGAACCGCGGGCCGGGTCGACCTGCACCTTGGGGGCGATATAGGCGGCCCGCTCCGGGCTGAAGCCGAGCCTGACCAGGATCTTGGGCAGGTCCTTTTCGAAAGCGGCGGCGTCGGGGTATTTCTCCCGGACGATCTTGTCCAGTTCCTCCTCGGCGAGGGTCGATCCGGAGCGCAGGCCCGGGTACCAGATATCAAACGGCTGCAGCGGTCGGCCCAGGCGGCTGCGGACCAGCGCCGCCACCTTCCTGACCTGGGGCGAGGCGAGCAGCTCGCGGAACATGGCGTCGATCTCTTTTTCCGGGATCTCGCGGTTGACGTCGAAGCTGCGGCGGATGTGGTCGGGATAGAGCGGGCTGTAGGCGTCCATCAGGCGCATGGCCTGGAAGGTGTCGAGGAAGGTTTTATATCGCGTGTCGGGCTCAGGCGCGGTCTCGACCCTCTTCCCCTGGTCGTAGACGGCGTTGCTGAACGGCTCCCACTGGTAGCGGCCCGAGTTGACCATGACCTCGGGGATCTCCTGGCGGATGATGCGCTCCATGGCTTTGTAGATCGCCTTCTGCTTGGGCAGCCCCAGCTTGTCGGCGTAGCGCGCCTTCAGCTCGTCGCGGATCCCCCAATGGCAGATCAGCTTCATGTCGGCGGGAAAGAGCGGCTTCAGGTCCGCGCCCAGCAGGCTGTCCATGTAGAGGTTGTAGTCGGAGATGTAGCGCCCGGCCGCGGCCATTTTGGCGCTAATGGCCTGGTTCGCGGCTGAGGGCAGGCGGGTGGTGTTGCTGCCGGCGGTGCGGGCGTAGGCCCACTGGCGGCGGTCCCACTGCGGCCCCATGGCGGTCTTTTCCGCCAGGGTGTACACCGGGAAGTTGAGCAGGGAGATGAAGGCCAGCTTGCTCTGGAACAGGTCCTCGGAGAGGTGGGCGGCCGGGTTGAACTCGTTCATGACAATGTCCAGCGGCGTGATCTCACCCCAGTCGAGGTCGACCGGCTGGTCCTTGTCTAGGGACATCTCGCCGAAATGGCCGCCGAGGGCTTCACTGTAGAATTCGAGCTTCTTGAACAGGTTTTCCAGCGGCGCCCCGCCGGCAACGAGATTTTCCCTGCAGAAAGCGGCGAATTCTCCGGCGCTGCCGTCTGCGGAGCGCCATAGACCGGCCACCTGCTCCACGCCGCGCTCGATGCGGAATTTTTCGCCTTCCCCGAGCTTCTGCAGCAGCTCGGCTTTTGCTTTCTGCACCATGTCCTTATCGATGAACTGGGCAGCTTCCTGAGCGCTCAGGGGGGTGAACGCGGCCAGGGCCAGGATCAGCAGCAGGCAGGAATATTTTTTCATGTGAACCTCCGCAGGTTTGGTTTCAATTGAAAGTAACAGAACGAAATGATTTTGGCAAGCGCCGGGGCCGCAGCCGCCGGGAGGAGGAACGCGGGGGCCTCCCAAGAATGGCCCCCGCGATCTATTTTTTTGAAATCTGCCCTTATTTGATGCTGCAGCCTAGAACTGGTAACGGTAGCTGACCTTGAAGAAAAGGCTCTGGCGCGTCTGGTAGAAACGGTCGCCGGTCACGCCGCGCTGCCAGCCGTCGCCGGTCCAGGACTGATTCTCGTTCAGCGAGCCGTAGCCCAGGTAGAGAACGGTGCCGGGAATGGTTGTGAACGAGGCCAGGAAATCGCCCAGCACGCGCTGGTAGAACGTGTCATACTGGACCAGGCCGCGCACGAAGAGCTTGGAGTTGAACTGGTAGGTCAGGCGGCCGCGCCAGATGGCCTGGTCATAGACCTTGTCCCCGGTCTCCTGGCGGCGGAAGCGGCTGATGACGTGCTCGGCAAACAGGTTCACGTTCTTGGTGGGTTGGAGTGTGAAATTGGCGTGGAGCTGGGTACGGTGGCCCAGGAAGGGGTCGACCGGGTCGTAGTAGATGGCGTTGCCGAAGCCGTAGCAGGAATGGACGTTCAGCCATTTGAACGGCTGCAGGCTGATGCTCAGCTGGCTGGTGGTGCGCTGGAACGCGCGGCCGGCCCAGCACTCCTGCCCCAGGTAGAGGTAAGCGCCGAGTTGCCCCTTGAGAATGAAGTTCAGATAGCCTTCGAACATCAGTTCCTTGTCGTCCATGCCGCTCACCTTGTCGCGGATGACGGCGCCGTACATCGTGGGGGTGAAGCCGAGGAGCCAGGGAAGCTTCTTCTTGTCGGGAACAAAGCGTTGCTGCAGGTAGAACTTGGCGGTGGTGATGCCGCTGCGCTGGTAGTAGGCGGTATCCATCTGGAAGCCGGGGGCGATGTCCTCGACCATGGCCAGGATGGCGGTGTTGCCCTTGGAGAACGCGTACTCGGCGGTCAGGTAGCCGCCGTCATGCTCGCCGCCGGCCCCAGGGCGATTGGAGAAAGACTGGATGTAGTTGCCCATCAGCTGGTGGTTCTTGAGGAAGCGGAAGGAGAAGTCGGCGGCCAGGGCGCGGTTGTACTCGTCTCCGAATTCGCGGCCGCTGTAGAGAACGCCGACGTAGTTGTCGGTGCCGAGCCCCAGCTTGCCGCGGCCGAGCCAGAACGTCGCTTTGCGGCCCAGGTCGGGGTTCACCTCGCCCTCCCCCCAGGGATTGCCCGGGGAGCGGTCGGCCGAAGCCAGAAGCGCAAAGGATCCTTTGCCCTGCTCGCCGGTGAGGCGCAGCCCCCACTGCGGGTCGACCACGGAGCGCGTGTGCACGGGCCTGACCATATTGCCCAGGCCGTCGCCCACGCCAGCCAGGTCGAACAGGTTGCCCGCCTCCATGAAGAAGGGGCGCTTCTCCGAGTACAGCACCGGGTAGCGCTGGTTGACCGTGACCTGCAGCGAGTCGCTTTCCACCTGGCTGAAGTCGGGGTTGATCGTGGCCTCGGCCACGATGGAAGAGGTGATGCCGTACTTGATGCCGAAGCCCAGGTCGCGGGTCTGGTCGGCCCCGGACCAGGCGGCCGGCGAGAGGCGGTCCCGGCCCGAAGTATACGTGAACGAGGGCAGGGCTTCCAGCACCAGCGGCCGCCCCAGCTCGGCGATATGCACTTCGGCTTGCGAGCCGCCCATGCTCTGGCCGGGGACCAACTGCGGCCAGGAGCCGCTTATGCCCAGGCGGCTGATGCGCCGCCATAAAATGACCCCCATGCGCACGTCCTTGCCGCTGGCGAAACGGATGTTCTTCAGGGGCTGGCGGATCTCGACGATGTAGCCGTCGCCGACGACCTTGCCGGCGCTGTACCACACCCAGTCGGTGGAGGAGTCCTCCATGTCGCCGGTGCGGAAGATATCGGCCTGGGCGCCGCTGGGATTGACGAAGAATTCATAGCCGTATTTCTTTCCGCCCACGGTATCGATCGAGAGCCCCACCCAGTCGTCCTCGAAGATGCCGTCGCGCTTGGTCAGCGAGGTCTTGATCTGGTCGGGATTGCTGTCCAGGCAGTGGAAGGCGAAATAGAGGTTCTGGTCGTCGTAGGCCAGGTAGGCCCGCGTGCGCTGTGGCAGCTCGTTGCCGTTGACCGGGTTGTAGGTGATCCAGGCGTCGTCGACCACGGCCGCGTTCTGCCACACGTCATCGTCCAGCGAGCCGTCGAGCACGGGGGGCGTTGCGGCTTTGACCAGAACAAGGGAACGGACGTTCTGCCGCGATCCGGTGCTGGCGGCATCGGCCTGCGAGGCCCCCGCTGCGGTGGCCGTTCCGGCCAGCAGCAGGATCAGTATCCAAAAAAGTATTTTTTTCACTTGGTCTCCATCCTCTGTTTCTGCACTATTGGACGGATGAGGGAACTCGATGGTTCCGGGAAAAATCATTATGCGCAAAAATATGACCAAAGTCCTACCCGTGGCCACGCCCGGGCGGCTAAAGGGTCAGGCGATCTGGTCGGTGGCGGTCGTTGCCACCGGCGCGCTGGGTCTTCTCTGCCGGGGGCTGATGCCGTGCTTGCGCAGCTTCTCGAACAGCGAGGTGGGCTTGACGCTGAGCACAGCGGCGACGTTCTTCTGGTTGCCCTGCGCCAGGCGCAGGCACGAAACCAGGATCCGCTTCTCGAAGTCGTCCATGAACTCCTTCAGGGGAATGTTCCGCGAGCGCAGGTTGGCGGCCAGGTAGGCCTGGGCCAGCGACTCCTTGATGCTTTCCAGGGACAGGTCCGGCTGCGGGTCCTGGGTGCAAGACCGGATCATGTTGCGTAGCGGCAAAACCTCCTCCAGCTCCAGCCACTGCCCGATGTTCCTGACGCGGTTTTCTTGTTCCATGTGTTCTCCTTGGCGGCCACGCACCCGTGGCCCGGTACAATTATGGCGTGAAAGTCCAGCGCCGCAAATGGCACAAAAGTCATATTCGCGCCTTGGTTACCAAAGTCCTACGGGCGCGGTTTATTTTTTTCTCCAAATGGCACATAATCCCGGATGGAAATCCGCAAGGAGCGAATGCACGTGAAAAATGCCGCTGTGAACCGCCGCCGCCCCGCCTGGAAGGCCCTGCTGCTGGCTTGCGCCTGGCTGTCCCTGCCCGTTTTTGCCGACGAGCCCGGTCTCGTCAACATCTCCATCGAGGATGGCCTGTCCCAGAACGCCGTCACCAGCATCCTCGCGGACCGGCGCGGCTTCATCTGGTTCGGCACCGCGGGCGGATTGAACCGCTATGACGGCAACGATTTCATCGTCTACAACCAGTGCAACCGCCCGGGCTGCCTGAGCCATGACCAGGTCAACTGCATGGCCCGGGACGAGGACGGCACGTTCTGGATCGGCACCACGGGCGGCGGCCTCAACCATTTCGATCCGCTGGGCGGGACGTTCAGCCGCTACCGCTCCGTCCCCGGTGACGGCGGCAGCCTGAGCGATGACTCGCTCCGCGCCCTGCTGCCGGCAGGGGACGGGATATTGTGGATCGGAACGGACAACGGGCTGAACCGTTTCGATACCCGTAGCGGCAGGTTCACCCGTTATCTTTGGGCGCGGGAGTCCTCGGGGTTGAGCGCGGGCAATGCCATTTACAGCCTGTACCGCGACCCGGGGGGCACGATCTGGGCTGGATCTGGAGACGGTCTGTACCGCTTCGACGGTTCCCGGCAGACCCTGGAGCGCTTCGCCGCTGACCGCGGCGACCGCAACGCCCGGCTGCACAACCAGGTTAACGCCATATTCGAGGATGACCGGGGAACGCTTTGGCTGGGCACCGAGGGGGGGCTGGTGCGCTTCGACAAGCAGGCCGGGACCTTCCGCTGCCTCATGGAGTCCGTCACGGTGCTCCCGCATTTGTACCGCAGCCGCATTTTCGCCATCGTTCCCGACACCCGGGGCCGGGTTTGGGTCGCCACCGAGTCGGGATTGTACCTCTTCCCGCGCCGGGACCTGCTGGCCATTTATTTTCGCGCCGGCGCCGTTCCTCAGCGCCTGCTGATGAACCGCTTTGTCATCTCCGTCTTCCATGACCGGGAGGACGTCATCTGGGCCGGCACCCTGGGCGGTGTCTTCAAGTATGACCTGCGCACCCGGCAATTCTCCATGCATGGTGCGGAGATCGAGAACCGGGAAAGGGGCTCGGGAACCTTTTCCGTCCTGGCCACGTGCCGCGATGCCGGCGGCGACCTGTGGATCGGGACGTACAAGCACGGGCTGTTCCGGGTCAGTGGCAGCCCGGACCAAAGGGTCAGGCGGGTGCCCTTCCCTGGCAATCCCCAGGACGAAAGGAGCCTGGCCGTCTCGGCCTTGCTGCCCGGACGCGACCGGGTCCTGTGGGTCGGGACCAGCAGGGGCCTGTACGCCTATGACCTGGAGGGCAACGCCTTCCGTGGCCACTTCGCCCATGGCCCGGCCCCGGGGAGCTTGAGCCATGACCAGGTCGCCGTGCTCTTCGAGGACCGCTCGGGGCGGCTATGGGTGGGCACGCAGGACGGGCTTAACCAGCTCGACCGCGCGCGCGGGACGTTCACCGTCTTCCGTCCCGCGCCGCAGCCTGGCGCCGCCGGCAACCGGAGCAAGGTGAGCGCAATTTACCAGGACCGGCAGGGATTCCTGTGGGTCGGGACGCAGGGCGGAGGACTGAACCGCTTTGACGGCGAGCGGGGAGTATTCGACCGCAACTACCGCCATCGCGAGGGCGACGGCGGCAGCCTGGGAAGCGACGGGGTCCACTGCCTGCTCGAGGATTCCCTGGGACGGTTCTGGGTCGGCACGAACAGCGGCGGCTTGAATCTCCTGGACCGGGCCAGCGGCCGCTTCACGGTCTTCAGCACCGAGGATGGCCTGGCCAACAACGACATCCAGGGCATGCTGGAGGACCGGCAGGGCCACTTGTGGCTGAGCACCAACCGCGGGCTGTGCCGCTTCGACCCCCTGGCGAAAAGCGCCAGGAACTACACCACCCGCGACGGCCTGCAGGGGGACGAGTTCATGCCCATGTCCTTCTACAAGGCCGGGGACGGCGAGATGTTCTTCGGCGGCACCAACGGCCTGACTCACTTTTTCCCCGAGAACATCCAGGGCAATCCCCACCGGCCGCCCGTGGTCCTCACCGGGGTGGAGGTCTTCAACAGCGGCCGGAAGCTCTCCGGGGACATCGGCCGCGTGCAGAGGCTGGTCCTCGGGCCCCAGGACCGGATCGTTTCGTTCAGCTTCGCCGCTCTCTCGTTCTCTGATCCCAAGCGCAACCGCTATGCCTACAAGATCGAGGGGCTGAACGACGACTGGGTCCAGATCGGCGGCCGCCACGAGGTCACGGTCAGCAACCTGCGGCCGGGGTCGTATGTGTTCCGGGTCAGGGGCTCGAACAACCATGGCGTCTGGAACGAGCAGGGAGCGTCATTGGCCATCACCATGCGGGCGCCCTGGTGGCAGAGCTGGTGGTTCCGCGTGCCGGCGTTCCTGCTGCTGCTCGGGCTCTTCTTGATCTGGCGGCGCAGCCGCACCCGGCGCATGGCGGCGCGCGTCCGCACCCTGGCGGCCATGGACAAATTCTGCGAGAAACACGAGGTCTCCCCGCGCGAGCGGGAGATCCTCCTCCTGCTGCTCAAGGGCAAGAGCAACAAGGAGATCGAGGACGCGCTGTTCATCTCCATGGGCACGGTAAAGAACCATGTCTACAGCATTTTCCAGAAGATCGGCGTCAAGAACCGCGCCCAGCTGATCACCCTGTTCAAGAACCTCCAGGTCAAGTGATCCCGCGCCGGCCCTGACACCCCGGCCAGGGCCGAACGCTATCCTGAAGAAAGCGGCGGGGATGTGTCCCGCGGCCCGATCTTTTCAGAAAGCGGCGTACACGGCCCTTCTCAAACATTCTTGAATAACCGGGAATGGATGGTCGTTCCGCGGGACAACCCCGCTGGACGGTTTTCGGCGCTGAGCGTGTGAAGATGGCGGCGGGGATTCGCTTGCGCTCCTCCCCGCCGCCTAAGGGTGGAGGGGTCAGAATCTCTTCTGCTTCTGCAGCCGGGCGACGATCTTCTCCATCTCGCCGACCAGCCCGTCGAAGCGCTTCAGGGCCGCGACATAGGGCTCGGGACCGGCCATGTCCACGCCGGCTTTTTTCAGGATGGCCAGCGGGTAGTCGCTGCCGCCCGCCTTCAAAACCTCGAGGTAGCCGGCCTGCGCCTGCGGGTCGCCCTTGGCCACGCGGTCGCTGAGGGCCAGCGAGGCGATGATGCCGGTGCTGTATTGGAACACATAGTAGTTCATGTAGAAGTGGGGGATGCCGCTCCACTCGCTCTGGATGTAGTCGTCGACCTGGCAGACGCCGCGGTCGTGGCCGTAATACTGGCGGGTCAGCTCCAGGTACTTGCCGTTGAGCCAATCGGCGGTCAGCGTCTGTCCCGCTTCCACGCGGTTGTGCATGGCCAGCTCGAACTCGGCGAACAAGGTCTGGCGGAAGAGGGTGCCGCGGAAGCCGTCAAGGTAGTTGTCCAGGATATAGAGCTTGAAGAGGTCGTCCTTCTCGTTCTTCAGCAGATGGTGCATCAGCATGTGCTCGTTGAAGGTCGAGGCGATCTCGGCCAGGAACGTCGTGTAGTTGGAGGTGGGGAAGGGCTGGGCCTGGTCGGAAAAGTAGGAGTGCATGGCGTGCCCGAGCTCGTGGGCCGTGGTGGACACGGCGTCGTAGTCGCCGTTGTAGTTGAGCTTGATGTAGGGGTGCACGCCGTAGACACCGCCCGAGTAGGCGCCGCTCTCCTTGCCCTTGTTGGGGTAGAGGTCCATCCAGCGGTCGTCGAAGGCGCGGCGCAGGGCGGCGGCGTAGTCCTTGCCCAGGGGCTTGAGCGCCGCCTCGATGACCCGGCGCGCCTCGGCGAAGGTAAAGGTCTTGTCCACGGCCTGCACCGCCGAGGCATAGACGTCCTCGTAGCGGAACTTGGGCAGGCCGAGCATCTTCTGCTTCAGGGCCAGGTAGCGCTGCAGGGCCGGCAGGTAGGCGTGGACCTGGCGGACCAGCTGCCGGTAGACCTCGGGCGAGATGTCCTCGCTGAACAGGCGCGCGGCCAGGCAGTCGGTGTAGTTGCGGATCTGGGCATTGAAAAAATGCTGCTTGACGGCGCCGTCCTGCAGGATGGCCAGGGTATTCTCGTATTTCTTCTGGTTCTCCCAGAAGGATTTCATGACCAGGGTGCGGTCAGCGGCGTTCTTGGAGGCGCGCAGGCGCTGGTAGGCCGCCTGGTCGAGCAGGACCTTTTTCCCGTCGCTGAAGGTGACCTCGGTGCGCGGGGCCTCCACGTTGTTGAGCATGCCCGAAGCGCGGCCGGGGACCCCGGAGAAAAGGCCGGTGAGCGAGGCGATGCGCTGCTGCTCGTTGGGCAGCACGTGGTCCTTTTCACGCAGGATGCCTTCCACGCCGAAGCGGTAAACGGCCAGCCTGGGATCGGCCTTCAGGTAGGCGGCGAACTTTTCCGCGCCCAGGGCCAGGATGTCGGGCTGCATGAAGGAGAGCTTGGAGCTCATCTGCACGAAGCGGGTGCGGATCTCCCCCTGCATGGCCTGGAAGCGCGTGTTGCCCATGTCGGTGTCGGCCTGGTGGCTGGCGTAGGACATCAGCCGGGATCCCTTCAGCTCGATGGCGCTGATCAGGTCGAACAGCGCCAGCATGGCCGCCGGGGAGGCGGTCCAGTCCTTGGCCAGGGCGTCGATGCGCTCGACATCCCTGGCCAAGATCTCCTTCTCGGCCTGCCAGTCGGCCTCGGAGGCGAACAGGTCCTCGATCTTCCAGGTGTGCTCCAGCGGGACCTGGCGGCGTTCCAGCAGGGAGTAATCCGGGACCTTTTTTTCCATTTTATCTTCCTGGCCCGCCAGCAGCGGCGGCAGCAGCAGGATAGCGCACAGCGACAAAAAAGCCAAGGTCTTTGTTTTCATGGGGCGGTCTCCTTAGTTTTGCTAGGGAGACTATACGGGAAAAACTGCGGCTTGGTTTCGCCGGCTCAGATCCCCAGGGCGTAGCCGAGCTTGAGGAAGAAGGTGCGGCCAAAAAGGGTCAGGTCGACGTCCTGGCTGCCCAGCAGCTGTCCGGAATAGCCCAGGAACAGGTTCGGGACAGATAAAAAGTAGAACTGTGGAGCAAGATTTAGAAAAAAAAGGGCCGCCCCCTTGAGGGCGGCCCCTTTTATGGTCGAATAATCTGTCTAACGAAGCAGTTGCTCCTGGCCGCTCTGCTCCAACGCGCTTTCGTTCAGGATCGAACCGTTGCTGTCAAGGATGGCGATGGAGAATTTTGCGCCGCCGTTCTTCAGCAAATCAAAATCCTGCCGGCTCAAGTTGGCTTTCACCGAACCGGGAAGGGTCCTTTTCCCGCCGAATCTGACGAGTTCCTGCAGCTTGGCGCCGTTTTTCATCAGCACGATGCTGCCGCCGAATTTGTCGCCGAGGAATTCGCGAAAATCGTCGAATTCGGGGATCTTCCACTCCGGGCACCGGCAGGGATCGGGTCCCGGAGGCCACTTGATCTCCCAATAGCGCCTTCTTTTCAATTTTTCCAGAATGTCCGGATCAACCATTACTCTCTTAATATGGAATTTTGCGCTGTCGCCGATCACATCCGGGGAATCCGTTCTGACCCTGACAAAATAGTCACCCGTCGGGACGGAGTTGGGGATAGTCCAATAATCACTGGTCCCGTCGTTGGCAGTGCCGGTTGCGATACTATCGACAGCATCCTCCGATTCCGGGGCGCCCCAGCGGCGCAGGCGGATTTTTACCGTATCCGGCATGGTGCCCGAAAGGGTCCACGTGATCTTGTGGGCGCTGCCGACCGCCCAATCCGAAGAAGCATTCGGCGATGTCACGGTAATGGTGGGGACGCAGTTGACGATTTGGAATTTGGCGCTGTCGCCGATCACGTCCGGATCGTTCGTGCGCACGCGGATGTAGTAATCGCCCGGAGGCACAGAAGCGGGGACCGGAGCGGTCCCATAACTCCCGTCGTTGGGAGTGCCGTCATGGATGTTCCAGACGGCATCCTCTGACTCCGGGGCGCCCCAGCGGCGCAGGCGGATTTTTACCGTATCCGGCATGGTGCCCGACTTCGTCCAGGTGATGGTGTAGCCGGTCCCGACACACCAGTCGGCGCCGACGGCGGGCGTGGTCACGGTGATCGATGCGCCCCAGGCAGGGATGCTCAGGGCGATTACGGCCATGGCCGTGAATACCAGTAGCATTTTTTTCATTGTTAACAACCTCCTTGTTGTTCATGCACTAAATAAATCTTTTTTTAAAAAATCTCAAATTAAAAAAAAAATTCTAAAATTACTTCCTACAATTTCCACCCCAAAAATTAGCCTGCGATTGACATCATGGGGAAATTCCCTCAAAATGCCAGCATGTGGAAAATTCGATCTCCCGGCCGTTCCCATGATTTTTTAATCATCGCCGGCCTGATAGTCATCGCCCTGGCCTTTGCGCTCGGCCGCATCGGCACCCACTTCGGCGAGTATCCGTTCCTGGGCAGCGATGCGGCCAATATCGCCTCTTTCGCGGCGGCTCTCGATCATCCCCAGTTGTTCGCCGGCGATCCTCTTTTGAAAAAGCCGGCGAATTTCGCGTTTTATCAAACGTTTCACATCCCATATATTAGGTTTTTTGGGCGGGCGCTGGGTGATTATGGATCCGCTTTTGCTCTCCTGATTTTCCCGGTCGCGTTCCTGCATCTGCTGGGATATTATCTGCTGGGCAAGATCCTTTTTAAAAATCGGGCGCTCTCTTTATTTTTCACTTTGGCCGCCATGGTTCCGGTGAAAATCGCTCTAGTCGAATGGGGATTCATGCGCGACGTCGTCCCCCGATTTTTATTCCAGGCTTTATTGCCTTTTATCTTGATTTCTGTTTTAACATGGGGCAAAAACCCGAAATCCTGGCCATGGTTGATGGGAGGGACGGGTTTGCTTGTCTATGTCCATCCAGTCAGCTTGCCCGCCTGGGGACTGGCGATCTTTCTCAGCCTCTGGTTCCTGGCGCCTGAGATCCGCGGCCGGCGGCGAGCAGGTCATTGGGTCGGAGCCGCCTTCGTGCTTTTGATCGTGATCGCTCCGTTCGTGATCAATTATTTGTCCACTACTGATTTTGGTGTTTCAGAGGGCATCGAGTACGAAAAAATCCGCGTTATCATGGAAAAACGCTTTAAACCTGGATCTCTGGATATCCAGGCCGGGTTAAAGGAATTCGTGAATGGGGCGTTCTTATCCCACGGGCTAAATCTGGGGTTGTTTAGCCTGGCCCTTCTGGGCGGGATCGGTGTGTTTGTTCGCCGGCGGCATATGAAAAACTCAATTCCCGGGGTGATCGCCGCCTGGTGGGCAGGAATGATCATTGTCGGGGCGTTGATCCCCCTCGCAGAGCATTCCCTGACGACCGCACTTAAACGAATGCCCTTGGAAATAGATTTGATCCGGAGCCTGCGGTATGTATTTCTGCTGCTGCTGCTCTCTGTGTTTTATTTGCTGTCTGAGTTGCGAGAGGTCGCTTTGAAGATCCAGCGCGAGAAATTCCGGTCTTTGCTCGCCGCCGGAGTCATGGCCCTTGCCTTCAGCGTCATGATCGCCTGGATGGGGCGTTACCGGTTTTTCGAGAATCCGGCATTTCGACAGACGATACGCTGCGGGTCCTCCGGCCGGTTGGTTTGCCCTTCTCTGGATGAAGATATTCTCGGCCATCGGATCGGAATGCTGCAAGCCATCCGATCTTTGACCCTGCCCGGATCGCGCATCCTGGGCTCGGATACGTCCGTTCGCGTCGTTTACAATTCTTTGGGCTGGGATTCCAATGACCTGGCCATCCGTTATTATTCTTTGCGACCGCTGGCCTTCACCCAAAAGGACGGGGGCGCGCTGAGTTATGCAAACCACAGGGAGCTTATGACCTGGTGGAGCCAATTTTGTGATCTCAGCATGGTGAAAGAATTGAGGAGGAAAAGGATCCAATTCCTGGATGGACTGGCTGCCTATTCAAAAAAGATTCGCGCGAATTTCCTGGTTTTCCCGGAAAAATATGATCCCCAAGCGTATTATCCGGCCTGCCTGAAAAATATTTATTCAAATCCGCATTACTCTATATATCAGGTTATTATATAGAGAGGAGGATTCACCACTACCATGCGAACCATCTCTTTTATAGTCCCGGCCTTCAACGAGGCTGAATCCGTGGCCGGAGTGATCCGGGATATCCAGACCCATTTCCCCGGGGAGGAAGTCGAAATCATCGTCGTGGATGACGGCTCGTCCGATCAAACGGCGGAAAGAGCTGAAAAAGCCGGCGCCAATGTCATCCGACATTCCCGCAACAAAGGATATGGCGCCTCTCTTAAATCCGGAATAAACAAGGGTCACGGGGAGTGGGTTTTATTCATGGATGCGGATGGTCAGCACCATGCCGAAGACGCGCTCAAGCTATGGGCCGTCGCCGAAGGGAACGATATGGTGGTGGGGCGGCGTTCCAAGCGGATCTACCGCCCCTTCTGGCGCCTGCCCGGAAAGTGGTTTTTGGCGGTGATGGCGAATTATCTCACGCGGCAGCGCATCCCCGACCTGAATTCCGGCCTGCGCCTGATCAAACGCCATGTCGTCCTGCGCTACATGAGCCTATGCCCGAACGGCTTCTCATTCTCCACGACGATCACGATGATCCTGTTCCGCTGCGGTTTCGAGATCCGCTATGTACCCTTTGAGATCAAGATGCGGAAGGGCAAAAGCACCGTTTCGCTGGCGACCGGGTTCGAGACCCTTTTGCTGGTTTTGCGAATCGCCACGCTGATCGATCCGCTGCGGATTTTCGTCCCGCTCAGCCTGCTTATCGGCTTTATCGGCGTCGCCTGGGGAATTCCCTATGCCCTGATGGGCAACGGCATCAGCATGGGCTCGATGTTGGCGATCGTGACGGCCATCCTCCTGTTTGTGATCGGCCTGATCAGCGACCAGATTTCGCAGCTGCGTTTGGAAAAAATGTAATCCATGTGCGGGATTGCCGGAATCCTTCAACTGGATGGAACCGCGCCATCCAGGGATGTTCTTGAACAAATGACGCGTACTCTGGCCCACCGCGGACCGGACGGGGAAGGCTTCCATGTCGCCGGCCCGATCGGGTTGGGCCATCGGCGGCTGGCCATCATTGACCTTTCCGAAGCCGGCCGGCAGCCCATGTGCAATGAAGATCGAACCGTCTGGGTGACCTATAATGGCGAAATCTACAATTACAGGGATTTGCGGGGTGAATTACTGGCGCGCGGGCATGCATTCCATTCCCACACCGATAGCGAGGTGGTCATTCATGCGTATGAGGAATGGGGCGTGGACTGCCTGCAAAAATTCAACGGCATGTTTGCTTTCGGGCTATGGGATGGGCGAAGCAAACGCTTGTGGCTGGCGCGGGACCGCCTGGGCGTAAAGCCCCTCTTCTATTGCCGTCTGGCGGACGCCTTTCTATTCGGATCGGAGATCAAGGCCATCCTGGCCCATCCGCAGGTGCGGCGGCAACTGGATTATCAGGCGCTGGCATATTATCTGGGGTTGAATTATACCCCGGCTCCGCATACGCTCTTTGAACATGTCCGCCAGGTTCTGCCCGGCAATTTTTTGCTTGTGGATGCCAACGGGAACCAGACCGGGAAAGAATATTGGGACCTTCATTTTCAGGAAGGCCAGCGGGCAAAAAAAGAGAATGCCTATCTCGAAGAATTCAGCGAACTGCTGGCCGATTCAGTCCGGCTGCGCCTGGCAAGCGATGTGCCCTTCGGCGCTTTCCTGAGCGGCGGGATCGATTCCAGCGCGGTTTCCTACTGGATGGCTAAAAATTTGCCCGAACCGCTGAAAACCTTCACCATCGGGTTCAATGAACCCGGTTTCGATGAATTGCCGTTCGCGCGCCAGGTGGCCGAGCGTATCGGGTCAGAGCACTTTGAAAAGATCATCCGGGCCAATGCGGCCGAGATCCTGCCCAAAATCGTCTGGCATTCAGAAGAACCGACGGCCGATTCTTCCATGGTGGCGGTTTATTATCTGGCGCAGACGGCCCGCCGGCATGTCGCCATGGTACAGAGCGGCGATGGAGCGGATGAGATCCTGGCCGGATATGAGACATACCAGGCTCATTACCTGCGCAAGCTGTATAAGGCGGTCCCGGCATTTTTGCGCCAAGGCATCCTGTGGCCTTTGATCCAGGCGTTGCCGGCATCGGATGCAAAAGTGAGTTTCGATGCCAGGCTGAAGCGTTTTGCTGCCGGGGCTGAGATCGGGGATGAGGCGGCCCACGGCGCCTGGCGTATGATCTTCGATGCCCGGGAAAGACAGAATTTGCTCCTGCCGATATGGGAGCATTACGCCGCCCGAAGCGATTATCTGGATCTCTACCGCCGAGCCTTCAGCCGGACGAATGCCAGAAACCCGCTGAACCGCATGCTGTATGTCGACACGCGTTTTTACTTGCCCAATGACATGCTGGTCAAAGTGGATCGCATGTGCATGGCACATGGCCTGGAAGCCCGCGAGCCCTACCTCGACTACCGCCTGGTGGAATTTGCCGCATCACTGCCCCCCAACTTAAAACTGAGGAAATTAAGTCAAAAGAAATATATCCTGAAAAAATCAATGGCCGGCCGGCTGCCCCGGCAGGTCATCTGGCGCCGGAAGGCCGGCTTTAACGTGCCCAACGCCCGCTGGATCAAAGGCGAAATGAAACCGTTCGTGCAGGATCACCTTTCCCCCAGGGCGGTGAAGGACATGGGGGTCCTCGATCCGCCGGCCGTGGAAAGAATTTTGTTTGATCATTTTTCCGGCAAAGCCGAGAACAGTCATCAGATTTGGTGCCTGCTTACCCTGGCCTTGTGGTGGCAGCAATTTCAAGCGATGAGATGACGGACATAAACGATAAAACTATCAAGGACTTTGGCGACCAGTGGACGCACTACTCCCAAAATGAGGGCTATTATGCCTCCCTGGAGTTTTTTAAAGATATTTGTGGTCCGCTGGTAGATTTAAGCGATCTCCAGGGAAAAACCATCCTTGATATCGGCAGTGGCAGCGGCCGGATTGTCAAGATGCTGTTGGACTCAGGAGCAAGCAGAGTCGTTGCAGTAGAACCATCGGGTGCTTTTGAAAAACTTGTGGAAAACACACGTCCTTGGGAAAAAAAGATTGAATACCTGAATCTCAAAGGGGAAAATATCCCCGACATGAAGGTTGATTACGCCTTTTCTATCGGAGTATTGCATCATATTCCCGACCCCCAGCCGACGGTCCAGCGTGCATTTGATTGTCTTAAACCTGGAGGAAAATTTCTGATTTGGGTTTACGGATCTGAAGGCAATGAATTTTATTTATCGCTCATCCAGCCTTTGCGCAAGTTAACGAGTATTATACCTGATATCATTCTGGTTGGTCTAGCCCATATTTTTAATTTTTTCCTTTTTTTATATATTTTTTTTAATAAATTTCTTGTTTTGCCATTTCATCGGTACTTGCGTGAAGTGCTTGCCAAATTAAGCCGCAAGGATCGTTTTTTAGTGATTTTTGACCAGCTTAATCCGGCCTATGCCCGTTATTATCGCCGGGAAGAAGCAGAAAACTTGTTAAAGAAAATCGGTTTTATCAATGTGGCAAGTTTCCATCGTCATGCATATAGTTGGACCGTCATAGGTGAAAAAGAATAAAAGCCAATGAAAAAAACCTTTTTTCGATCTTTCTGGGATTTCCTAGGCATGCCATTCCGCTTCATTTTTTTTGCTCAACATTGGCTGCCGCGTTTTGGCTGGACGACGTTGGAAGAAGAACGGATCAATGCAGTGATTCCGCACCTGAAGGGAAACCTGCTGGATATCGGTGCCGGCCAAAATTCATTGGTAAAAAACTATGGGCAGGGAATTGGCGTGGATGTATTTGACTGGGGCGGGGGAGCATTGGTTGTCCAGGATTCGGCTCATCTGCCATTTTCTGATGCCTCCTTTGATTCGATTGCTTTTATCGCCTGCCTGAACCATATCCCCAACCGGCAGGAAGTTCTCAAGGAAGCGCACCGCTTGATCCGGCCTTCCGGGAGATTGGTCCTCACCATGATCGGCCCGATGCTGGGAAAAGTCGGGCACGCGATCTGGTGGTATAGCGAAGATAAAAAACGCGGCGGCATGGCGAAGGGAGAAGTGGGCGGATTATCCGGCAGACAGGTGGTCGGCTTGTGTGAAGAAGCCGGATTCAAACTGGAAATGCATTCACGTTTCCTGTACAAATTAAACCATTTATATGTTTTTCGACCAACATAAAAGATGGAATCCAAGTGCTTCCGGCTCAGGCGGCTTGGCTGTAATATAAATGCGGCATTAGGGTCTTGCTCGCATGGGTTCGGCACGCTCTTTCATCGCAGCTTTCCTTTGAATTATTGGGCTGTCTCCACTCTTGAGACGGATTGCTAAACAAACACACCCCAAGAATGGGCGATTGCCAATTACTGCCGGGGCGTTTCTGCGCCTTGTCCGATGAAGCTGTTGAACCGTGCCCATAGTGGAATGGATCTCAGCGATCTCCTCCCGATTATTCCTGTGGAGCCGTTTGCACTCGAGCCCTCTTGGCTGTTTCCTTTTGGGGGAATCCGCATCGAGAAAATGGCGGCGGGGATGTGTCTCGCAGCCGGGAAGCATTGAAAGTTGGACAAAAATGGAAGCACTTCTTTTTTTGCGTCAAACGGCCTTGACAAGCAAGGCCACATCAGGGTAGTTTATAAGAAAACGGAGATGCCGTAAGTGAAGATCATGGGAAATTATTCTCGGGCAGCATCCATTTCCCTTTTATTACTATTTTCGATTTCATGCAAGAGGGAAAAGCCGAATATCCTGTTGGTGACCATTGATACCCTCAGAAGAGACCATGTCGGCGCCTATGGTTATCCCAGGCAAACCACCCCGTTCATCGATTCGCTGGCAAGAAATGGCATTGTATTCAAAAATGCGCTGACCCCGATCCCCTCAACCGCCGCCAGCCATACTTCGATTTTAACTTCTCTTCATCCATTGGTCCACAATGTGCTGTTGAATGCGTCCAGGCAAAGCGAAAAATTGGATACATTGAGCGAAGTGCTTAAAAAGAATGGATATTTTACCATAGGGACCGTTGCCGTTTTCCACATGGGCCGGGAATACAATTTCGCTCAAGGCTTTGATTCTTTTTCAGATAAAGGGGAAGTGGACGGCGGGACCGGCAAGCAAACTCAAAGGTCTGCTGATTCCGTTAATCACAGCTTGTTTAACCAGATTAAAAAATATGATCGGCAGTACAAAAACAAGCCGTTATTTATTTGGGTTCATTACTTTGACCCTCATCGCCCTTATATTAAACGACGGGAGTATTCCTGTTCCGAGCCAATTCCCGAAAGCGTCCTGGCCAAAATCGGGCCTGAGCGTGATGCAAGTAGAAGAAGCTTTGCCAATGCCGCCAAGTCGATCGACGCCTATGATTCCGAGATCCGATACACCGATGCTGCGATAAGGAAACTCTTCCATTATTTACAGAAACTCGGAATTGCCAAGAACATGATCACCTGTATCACGGCCGATCACGGCGAACAGTTTGGAGAACACGGCCATTTCGGGGGTCACGCTGATTTCTATGCTGAAAATATTTTCGTGCCCCTAATCTTTCATGGCGGTCGGATCCCCGAGAACTTGGATGCCGATCGTTACGTCTCCACCTTGGATATCGCCCCGACAGTTTTATATGAAGCCGGGCTGCCCTGCACGAGTTTTGGTGAGGGCAAGATTTTATGGGAAAGCGGGAATCGACCTGGAACCGTGTCGCGAAAAAAGTTTTTTATTATTGGTAATCCTACTTATACCCGGTCCCTGCAAATGATCGACACGGTGACCGCAAGGAGTTTTATTAAAAATATTGATTACCACATGAAGTTCATTTATGTTGATGAAGAGAATGTCCTGCCGTCGGCTGAGTTTACCGCATGCCAACATGAGGATATTGGGG
Source organism: Candidatus Aminicenantia bacterium (assembly GCA_041738575.1). Taxonomy (GTDB): domain Bacteria; phylum Acidobacteriota; class Aminicenantia; order UBA2199; family UBA2199; genus UBA2199. Next base: position 30,164 of record JBGSPO010000015.1, on the reverse strand, counting down.
ATGATACTAATAATAAGCGAATAAAAATTGCTTTCCCTGATTTATTTATAAAAGGGATGAATTATTTGGCATTGAAGATGGATTTTGAAAAAAATAATGGCTTTGCAATGGCCAGCAGCTTCATAGATCGAATCAAACATGCCGGAGTGCTCATTCAAGCAAATAAAAAGCAACTTCTGGTTTATTATCCCGTCACCATGCTCGATGACCTGACATTGAACTTGGATTTGTCGCCCGGGACGGAATTGCGTGCAGTTTCGTATGTCATTGTCGGCGTTGATGAATTTTTAAAAATCAAAGCGGTCAGCAAGACTTTAAAAAAAATAGATAATCTTGACTTTCTCAAATATTGCTTGACTTTAAGAAAAGACAATCCGGGCGATGAACTCTACGATTTGAATGAAGATATTGGAATGAATAACAATTTGCTGCCGGAACGCGGTTTTCAATTTGAGGGCCAGATCTATGCAATGTTCCAAGATTTTAGAAAAAAAAGAAACAGAATATTCACGAAGACCGTCAAAGAAAAGAAATATTCCCGAGAGGAGATAGAAAATCTTAAAGCATTGGGATATCTCTGAGTGATCGAGCAATCAACAACCAGCACCAAGACAGGGGCACGGTCAGCCTTCCACCCGAAAAAATGTGACTTGCAATCGAGTCCGGCAGTCTGTGCCTGCAATTGCGAGACGGTGGGATGCAGGGAATTCCCCTCCCGGCGCAGAAATTCCCGTTCCTGGGCAGGCCAAAAGTCCAAGTTGACATTTTTTGCGTTTTACGGTAAAGAATGTATGAATACGGAAAGTTATTGGCTAATGAGGGCTTTTATTCCAGATGCATGTTGAGTCCGCACCCGCGGCCTGCGGCGGCAGCATATTTTTTCCCCGACGCAGGCAAAATGGAAAATTCAGGTGAAATTGTTTAGGTTTTTCATGCCAGGCATGCGGAAGTCCAAGGGGGGAAACCATGACAGGCGAGCCAACACAAAGACCGGTCGTTAGAGAAATCGATCTCATTGCCATATTTTCCATTTTCTGGAAGCGCAGGATGTTAATCCTTTTCGGGACCCTGGCGGTTACCACCCTCGCCGCTGGGTTCAGCTTCATGATTCCGGTGAAGTACCGCAGCAAAGGGTTCTACGTTTTGGGCAATACCGGGGTGCCCATCCAGTTCTACAGAAGAAGCTCACTGCATTTCACCAACCTCAGCGGCTTTTTAAATTACATACGCAGCGAATCGTCATTTTCCAAAGATGACAAACTGCAGATCGCCAAAACGCTCAAGAGTAGGGAGAACAACAAGAATTGGATAATCCCCTTCTACGCCTTCTCCAAGGAGGATACACGGGAACTGGCCCTGATCACCAAGGAGCAAAGCAACTCGGTGCTTGGCTTGAACCTGATCTTTTTAGCACAATCGCCCGAGTTGGCGGTCAAGTTGGTCTCTTTTTCTGGCCGCTATATCCGCGACTGCCTGATGTATCTCACTCTGTTCGATTACATTTCTGGTAATGCCATGACCGCCCGCACCTCCCTTCAGAAAAATGATAACGAACTGATTGAAAGCCGTTTTGGGCTTGAACAACAGGAGAAGAAGTTGGCTGACATGTGGACGATCATGCGCAAGTACCCCGATGCGGCCCGCAGAGAAAATTGGCAGCTGATGTCGATCCAGGACGGGGGGGAGCATTTCCTCTCACCGCTGACCCAGCTTGTCGGTATCGAGTCAAGGATGGCCGACCTGCGGCGCGAGGTGGCCCTGCTGGAGAGGAATCGGCAAAAGATGCTTCTCCGGATTGAGTTTTTCGAACTTAGCAAGTCCATCCTTGACAAGCCGATCAAGCAGGGCGAGCCCCTGTTCCAGGAGCTCACGACGATCCTGACCGAGTTCTTCAGCAAGAAGGACCTGCGCATCGATTTCGTGCGTGAGGTGTACAACGAGCTGGACGTCGATCAGCAGAATTTTAACCGTACCTTCAGCCTTTCCTACCGATTCGTTTCCGGTCCTACCGTGCCGACTCGGTATAGCAAGCTATCCCGGGGGATTATTGTTTTGATCGGTTTTTTCCTGGGTGGGTTCTTTTTTGTCTGCCTGGCATTCGGACTTGTTTGGGTGCAGAACCGCAGGCAAGCGATCCTGTCCAGTGCACCGAAATCGTGAATGCGCGGAACAAGGATTCACCCCCAGGCACGTTCAGGTATGGCACTCCATGAAATTGATCGATCTGATTGCCGGTGCTCGGCCCAATTTCATGAAGATCGCACCCATCATCGATTCGATCCATAAAGCTGGGGAAAAGGCAAGCCCTTCGAATACCGCCTGGTCCACATCGGGCAGCACTATGATGTCAACATGAGCGGCCGCTTCTTCCGGGAACCCGGCACTCCTGAGCCGGGCATCAACCTGGGAGCAGGGAGCGGGACTCAGGCCGAGCAGGCGGCTGCCATCATGACCGGACATGAAAAAGTCCTGCTGAAAAACTGTTCGGACCTGTGTGTGGTTGTGGGCGACGTGACCTCCACCATGGCTTGCGCCATCGCCGCCCGCAAGATGGGAGTCAAGGTGGCGGAACGGATCATCGATTGCCTGGGGAATATTCTCTGATTGGCAAGACGATTTTATTTTTAAGAATGGGAAAGACCGGCATCTAAGTCAATGTCCGGTTTGCGGTTTGTTATCGTGAAATAGATACGCAATGAATATGTTGATCCAGCTCAAAGAATATATATCCGGGAAATGGCATAGCGAAAACTCTATCAATGCCATTTTTCGCAATATGATCCTGCTAGCTTCAGGTCATGGCTTAGCCAGAGTCATCGCTTTCGCCGCCACGCCGGTCATCACCCGGATTTACTTGCCAGAGCACATGGGAGTGCTGTCCGTGTTTATCGCCCTGGCTTCCTTGCTGGCGCCGCTGGATACCCTGCGTTATGCATTGGCATTGCCGCTTCCGAAGCATGATGGTGCGGCGGTAAACCTCTTTGTCCTCTGCACGCTAATCCTCGGCTGTGTTTTCCTTTTAATTTTCTTCCTCTTCGGACTCCTTGCTCCTACGCTGTTTGACATGTTATCGATGGGGCCTCTTCTTCCTTATTGGTGGCTGGTGCCGCTTGCGGTTGGCGGAGCTGGGGTGTACGAACTTCTGTCGAATTGGGCGATTCGGGAGAAGGCATTTCGCCCGATCGCTCGAACCAGCATCTGGCAGTCGTGCCTGGGTGCAACGGTCAAAATCGTGTTGGGAGTGCTTGGACTCAAGCCTCTGGGACTGCTGATCGGCCATGTCTTTTCCCAAGCCGGCGGTTTCCTCTCCCTGGCGCGCAGCTTCTACCCCAAGCTCAAGGCAGGTTTTCCTCGCGTTTCTTGGCGGCGCATGGCTATCTTGGGCCGGCATTATGCCGATTTCCCCAAGTACCGTTTTCCCTCGCAATTGCTTCTAGTACTTTCGCAGAAATTGCCGCTTCTTTTTTTTTCCTGGAAATTTGGTTCCACAACCACCGGGCACCTGGGCTTGAGCCTTATGACCATCGCAATCCCATTCAGCCTGATCGGCCAGACCACGGGTCAGGCCTACTACTCGGAGATTGCTTGTATTGGAAGAAAAAACCCCGAAAAGATCAGGCGAATCACCAAGGGCATCATCAAACGCCTCGCACTGATCGGTTCCCTGCCCTGCATCGTCCTGTTTGCCGCAGGGCCATGGCTTTTCCAGGTGTTTTTCGGTCGGGACTGGCATCGAGCCGGAGATTTCACCCGAATCTTGGCGGTGTATCTGTTCGCCCAATTCATCTATACTCCGATCGCTAACGGCGTGCTCAATGTATTTGAAAAGCAATTGTTCGTGCTGTTACTGAACCTGTCGCGTGTGCTACTGATTTTCGGCGCTTTTTTCGTGGCTTTCCATTTGGGAACAGGCCCCGAAACGACTCTCCTCCTCTATAGTTTGACCTTGTCGCTGCAGTATGCGCTTGGAGTATGGGTCGTATTCCGAGTGATGGATATGCAAAGGCGGAAGCGGTTGGATTCATGAGCAGAGGTAACGGAACGATCCTCGGGGTCTCGGGTTGCATGGGGCGGTGAACTTGTCGGGGCGGGTCAAGAAGCATCTTAAATCCGGGACGTTTTGTCGGACTGCATTCCGCAAGCTTTCCACCCCTTTTCTTCTTGTCCCTCGCCGCGGCTCGCAGGGGAGCGAAGGCTATTCGGCGAGTCATTTGAACAAAGGCGAAGCGTACCATGCAAGGTTTTTTTCGCGTCCGGGGAGAAAACTGATTTGGGCGCATGAGCGGGAAGTGCTGCGAGCATTCGCCGAACAACGGGGACCCTTTGGATTGCACTTGGATTTCGCCGGGGGCACCGGAAGAATCGCAGCGGAGTTCACTCCCTTTGCTTCTCGCCAGTTTGTGTTGGACATTTCGCCGACGATGCTTGCCGAAGCGGCCAGGCACCGGGTCCAGGCCATCCTGGTGCAGCGGGATTTTCGTGAAGGACTCCCGGAACTGGCCGATGGTTCGGTGGACGTGGTGACCGCTTTCCGTTTCTTCGCCAATGCCGAGGAAACCCTGCGTGCCGACGCCATGGCCTTTATCGCTCGCAAATTGCACCAGGGCGGTTGGTTGGTATGCAACAACCACCGGAACTTTTGGTCGCTGCCCTACATCGTGCGGAGGTTCTGCTTTTGTGGCGGTGATGTCGGCATGAGCAACCGCACACTGCTTGACCTCGCCTCGGCCCATGGTTTTTGTCTGAGGAAAACTTTCTCCTTGGGAGTTTTACCCCAGTCTGAGAATCGCGGTGTTCTATCGTGGAAGTGGATGGATCGGATTGAAAGGAAGCTGTTCTCCATCAGCGGCACGAGACAAAGAATGGGCTACAATATCGTTTTTGTCTTTGAACGGATGACAAAAAACAATTCGATCGCCCCGACGGCATGATGAAAAGGCTGCTTCCGGGCTGGCTTCAAGGGAAGATGGTTGCGCGCCTGGAAAGGGCTGGCTTTTTCCAGGCACACCGCACCCCCCCCATCGATTTCCGCGGCATGTTAAATGATCCCTTGGAGGCACTTCGGCGGTCGGCGGGAAGGCCGGTCCTGATTGACGTTCCGCTATCGTTGTGCCGAAGCCTGCTTCCCGTGTCCTTCCCCTGCACGAGGGATTCGGGTCATCCATTGATTGAAACCGCCCTGGGCATCTTGGAGGGGACAGTGACCAGCAATGCTGGCTCACCATTGCAGCAATATTTCCAGCGGTTTCAGCCGGCGAACCTCGCCGAACTAATGGGACTTACGGACAAACACTCTTGTCTTGCCACGAAACTCTCCCCCTACGCGTTCGTTTTTCCGTGGATTGGAACGCCAGGCGGCAAAACAATGCGCAGGCGGCTGGGCCGGATCCACAGTGAGAACAAGGCTCATCATGCGAAGATGGCGGGTAAACACGGATGGGTCACTTGTGGGCCTGTCTCTCCCGAAAAAGCCAACCTTGAATATTCTCGGCTGGCGAGCCTACTGGCAGCCATCCAGCAGAACGGCTATCAACGCACAGATGACCGCGACGGAGATATCTGCGGTATTGTTCTGGTCGGGGATGATGGCTATGTGATCGGCATCTCCCCCGGGCAACACCGGGCGGCTTGCCTTGTTGCTCTTGGCTATGAGATGGCCCCCGTCCGCATTGGACACACGAGAACGCGCATAGTCAGGCGCAACGAAGTGAAATCGTGGCCGGCTGTTAGAGATGGATTCTATTCCCCCGAACAGGCGTTGGAAGTATTTGACAGGGTGTATGCAGGGCGTCAACCATTCCCATTGTAATCCCTCAATCCGATCAAGATGAGCAACAGCCACATCGAAGAAATCAATTCCCGCTCTGCGAAGTCTGATTTTTCCTGGCGAATATCCGGCTTTGCCGGCAGCCGGATGCAGGCGGCGCTGCTTGGCTTTTCAATGTTCGTGTCCGTCCTTACATTTTCTTTCGGAAATATTCTGACCTCATCAAGATTGGCGCTGCTGTTGATGGTGCCCTTGACGGCGGCAACAATAATTTCTCTGGGTTATCGCTTGCCTTCGCGCACATTGATCCCCCTGTTCGCCGCGCTTGCTCTCTTCATTGCAAGTTCCTTCAGCATGTTGTTGAGTGGCGGGGATCTCTGGCCCATGTTCGCTTGGCTACCGCTTGGCCTCCTGGGGGCTTGCTTCGCCATTTGTGCCACCAGGGCGCCTGCGCGCTTTCTGATCTTTTTTTTCGCTGCGATGATCTTAGGCGAGATGTTTCTGTGGACGACGATCGGAGTTCGTTTGCAGAGGGCCGATGTTTTGATCGTCCCAGGCCAGGTTTTTCGGAATTGGTTTGAACAACACCTGTTTGGTGGAGTGAATGGATTCTTGAATTCCATGGTGCTCCTCTCCTGTCTCAATTTCGTCGCGCTATATTCCGGAATATTCAGGAGCATTGTTACCCGGTTCCTTTTCTATCTTCCGATAGTCTTTACATTTTATTGTTCCTTGAATTGCGGCTCAAGGCAGTCGCTGCTGGCGCTGACCGTTTGTTTCCTTGCCTTGGAAATCCACCGGGCCAGGCGAGACCAGCTGCGCATGAAAGGGATCCGCTCCGCTTTCCGCGTGTTGGCGATTCTGGGCATCGTGGCGTTCGGGCTTTTCATCATGATTCGCAAGAATTGGCTGAACGGGTCCTGGATCGAAAGGCGCTTTGTGGGCACCCTGATCACGAGGGAGGTGGATGTTGGGAGCGATCAAACGAGGATTGATCTCTTCCGGAAAGCCATGCGGGATTCGTGCGAGAATGGCGGTTTCGGCATCGGGCCGGGGCGGTTCGACGAGCGTCATGGAATATATCCCCATCATGGATATGCGGGGTTTCTGGCGGAAGCGGGCCTACTGTTTGGAGGGATAGCGTTGTTGATCGCGGCGGCGGCCATTGCCCATTCCTGGCGGCGGAGCGCATCGTTTCGCTCCACCGTTGCGGATCATGTTTGGATCGCATTCTGGACCCTGAGCCTGTTCATGATGCATTTTAATGACCTGTTCCGAGATTCTGCTTTCTGGGCTCTATTGGGCCTTGCGGTTGGTTTGTCATCCTCAGGATCCATGGTCGGAAATCGAGCAGAATCGGAGAAGCCCGCCTATGAATCCGAGTGATATTCTTGTTTCCGTCGCCATCGTCACCCGGGACCGACAGGATCTGCTTTCGCGGGCCATCCTGTCCGCACGCCGGCAGACGTATTCTCCAATGGAGATCGTTGTGGTCGACAATGCCTCCCAAGATAATACTGTCGCCATGGTTGAGCGGGATTGGCCCGATGTGAGGATGATACGGCTCCTGCAAAATGTCGGCTGCCAGCCCGGCCGCAATATTGCCATGGCCAATTGCCGTGGTCAATACATCTTCAACCTAGATGACGACGGCGAGCTTGAAGCAAATGCTATCGAGCGCATCGTGGAACGTTTTGAAGCGAATCCCGACATTGCCGTGATCGAATGCTCAACCCCGTCCCGGGAGAACGGTCACGTACCGCAGGCGGACGGCGCCGTTCGGGAGAGATGGCAGGCCAATTTCCGGGGGGGTGCTTCCTGCATTCGGGCATCGGTCCTTCAGTGCGTGGGTGGATTTCCTGAGTTCAGGCGGGCGGGATCGGAGATGGTGCTGGCGGCTTGGATTTTGGACAAAGGGTATGAGATCTTGCATCTTCCGGATGCGGTCATGTATCACCCAAAATGGAGACAGGGGCGGACTCAAAGGGACCACTCCTATTATGCTGGATGGCATTATCTAAAGCGCTCGTTCATCTACTTGCCCTTTCCCCAATGTTTCGGTAATGCATTCTGGCGCTGTTTGCGGGGATTTGCCGAGGCAATTCAAAGTCGGTATCCCGGCGCCTACGCGAAAGGTGTGTTTCGCTTTTTTCTGGATCTGCCTGATGTTCTGGAGAAAAGAAACCCAATCCGGCGCGCAACATGGAAAAAAATCCAATTTTTGTCCTTTCATCACATAGACAACAAAAGCGCTATCGCTCAATTCAATAACCTCTCTGCTTTCCAGTTGTGGCGAGCCCGGTGGAAACGATGGAAATGACAAGCATGCGAAGGATCGTTTCGCCGTGGATCCGCCAGGAAAAATATCCGGGGAACATCCGCGAGGCTGTGAGCACGGAAACGGGCACAACACTTGCATGGAGGATGGGATGAAGGTAGGCATCCTGACTTTTCACAACACCCTGAATTTTGGCGCAGCCCTCCAATCCTATGCGCTGCAGGATGCCCTTGAAAGGATGGGCGTGAGGTCGGAGATCATTGACTACTGTAACGAAAGGCGCAAAAAACGGTACAGTGTCCCGAGCTTGCTGCTGGCGTCGTTCAAGAAGGGTGACATCGTCGGGGTTGCCAGGATCCTGATAGGAGCCGGGTTGATCCATGTCCGCAGGGGCCAATTTGAAAAGTTCTACAAGCAAAGAATGAAAATCAGCGCTGGAAGCTATTCCAGGCCGGCGCAGTTGAAAGAGGAGGTTCTCGCCTACGATTATTATCTGGTTGGCAGCGATCAGGTCTGGAACTATAAGAACAACGGCAACGATTCCTCCTATCTGCTGGACTTTGTTGAGCATGCCCGGCATAAGGTCTCCTACGCCTCGAGTTTTGGCCTCGATTCGATCCCTGAAGAAATGAAAGATTGCTACTCCCGGCTGCTGAAGGGCATTCACGCCATCTCCGTGAGGGAGGAACGGGGAGCCCAGATCGTGGAGTCGTTGATTGGAAGAACTCCTCGTGTTGTGCTCGATCCGGTGTTTCTTCTGGAAGAGCAGTCCTGGGCGGCTTTGGCGGCAGGAAAAACCGGATGCGCCGGCCCCCATGTCCTTCTCTATGTATCTCACGAAGAATACTATAATGCTTTCGTTCGCGTTACGGGGTATGATCCCAAAAATCGGCTGATGGTGAAACTCACGCCCCGTCCCCGCCTGGGTGATTTTTTCAGGAAAAGGGTGAAACTGCCGCTCACCTCTGGCCCCGAAAAGTTCTTGGGCCTGATGCGAATGGCGGACATGGTCCTGACCACTTCATTTCACGGAGTGGCTTTTGCCATCATCTTTAAAAAGAAATTCGTAGCTTTCCTTTCCGGTGACGTCGGCAGGGATTCCCGCATTGTCGGGCTGTTGGACAAATTGGGACTCAAGCGGCGGATATTCCATGAACAGATGACCCTGGCGGATGTGGAGGAACCGATTGGATACGCGGCCGTGAACGACGAATTAAGATCTTTGCGCTTGGATTCCTTTGACTTTCTGAAAAAAGCGCTCTCGATTCAAGGCGGGACGGCCGAAAAAATCCAAATGTTGGCGCCCAGAGAGCAGTGTACGGGCTGCATGGCTTGCTTCAATGCTTGCCCCCACAGGGCGATCGAATTCCGTTTCGATGAGGAGGGTTTCGAGCGGCCCCATGTGAGAGAAGACCGCTGCCAGAACTGCGGACTATGCGGTCGGGCCTGCCCAGTTTTGCATCCCTTCCCAAAGGAGAACTCCGCAAGGATGAAATTGCTCGCTGGGGTCAATACCGACGAGCAAATCCTTTTGCAAAGCTCCTCCGGTGGACTGTTTACGGCTTTGGCGCAACGAATTTTGAGGGAGGGGGGGGTGGTGTTCGGTGCGGCAGTTGTGGGGCCAGCAGCGGTCGCCCACCAGTCGGTCAAGAAGGAGGAAAAACTGCACAAATTGCGCCAATCCAAGTATGTACAGGGACGGATTGGCCGGAGTTTGATCGAAGTCCAGCAGGCTCTTGAGGAGGGGCGAAAAGTGCTGTTCAGTGGGTTGCCCTGCCAGATCGCGGGACTCTATTCCTTTCTGGGAAAGGATCATGAACTGCTGTATACGATGGATGTCTTGTGCAAGGGCGGGGCCTCTCCCGGTGTGTTCGCCGCCTTCATTCGCTCCATGGAGCATCGATTTTCCTGCGAGGTGCTTTCATTCACTTTTCGCGACAAACGATTTGGCTGGGAAAACACAACATCGGTTTTGGCTTTGCAGGATGGAAGGCAAATTCGGCTGCCTTTAACGCAAACAACATTTGGAAGCGGATTTTCCACGGGGCTCTTTTTCCGGCCCTCTTGCTATTCGTGCCGGTACAGAATTCATCACCGCTTCGGAGATATCACGCTTGGAGACTTCTGGAGTATCCCGGCTCACTCGCAGTTTTTCAAGCAGCGGGCGAAAGGAGTCTCACTGATCATGCTGAATAGCCCCAAAGGCAAAGAACTCTTTGCTTCGGCCGCGAATAGTTCTGTCGCCTATGAGCATTATGATGATGTGACGCTCTTGGCTGGCAACCGGGCGATGGATGGCAAGTCACGGCGCAAATGGAACCGGGCCCTGTTTTTCGCCGTGTTCAAGTTTCATCCGCGGGTAGCGTTGAAAGTGTTCACCTGGAGTCATCGGGCATTGGTTTGGGTGCGGAATCATGTCCGGGCATGCCCGTGAAAAACATGGTTGAGCTCGTTAAGGGAAATTAGAAAAAAACTTGCCAAATAATTCTCAACCCTGTACATGATGAACACGCCAAGGAGATGTCCTTTTCCAGTTAATCGTCTTCCATGATCGGAAAAACCCTTGTTGACTTTTCTCTTTATGCAGAAAATAATATCTTTTAACAGCCATGATTTATGGGGACTTCTCGAATAACGCTGTTTCCTTGAAATCCAAGCACTGTTTGTGAATGAGTGCGCGTGCCTCCCAATCATCATTTTCCGCCAGGGATTGAAAACCGATGTGGGCTATGGCTTCCCGTCCTTTCGCCGGAGATTTCGTCCCGCATAAAACAATGAGGATTCTGCTGGTCACCCCCTATTTCCCGTCGCTAGACATCCCTCGTGCAGATCTGCGCACCAGATACCTATACTATTTTGCGAAATCCTGGATCGCTCTGGGTTGCGAGGTCATGGTTCTGCATAGCGTGCCGCAATATCCGCGAATATTGGCTCGAGCGTTTCCCTGGATCGAAAGAAGAATGGGATTCACCGGGCTTTATGAAGGACGGGCGGGACAACACCCCGAGGCGGTCGGTTTATCCGAATATCAGATCGATGGGTTGATGGTCATTCGAACCCCGATCGTTAAGCTCTTTCCCCATCGGGAATACGCAACGGTGACACTGAGACGCCATGTCATGCAGGTGTTGAATCGACTGCGTAATGCGGGCTTTCATGCGGATATCACCATCTCTGATTTTTTAACGCCATCCATCCACATTGCCAGCGAGATTCAGAGCCTTTTTGCCATTCCCTTTCATCAGATCCTCCATCTGACTGATTGGTACTATCTGATAAAATACGAAGGCAAATACCGCAACCTGCTGAGTCGTGCTGCCGGGGCTCTATACCGTTCCGCCTCTCTTGCTGCCCTCTTCCGTTCTCGGGGAATTGCTTTCGCTGAGGAGGGATACATCTTTTCCGGAATTCCCGACGAAACAATCTTCGGCCCGAAGCGAAGAACCGTGCGCAGTTTGGTATTTGTCGGTTCTCTCCAAAAACGGAAAAAGGTGAACGTGATCCTTGAAGCCCTGGCAATCTCCAAAAGCCGTGATCAGTTCACCTTGGAGATCATCGGTGCCGGACCGTGCGAAAAGCATCTGAAACGTTTGGCGAGAAAACTTGGATTGCAGCAGCGGATCCATTTCTGCGGCCGGTTGCCTCGGGAAACTGTATTTGAAAGACTGCATGCGGCTGATTGTTTCGTGATGGTCAGCCAAGACACTTTCGGAATTGCTTACATTGAGGCACTCTCTCAAGGATGCATCGTGGTCGCTGGTAAAAGCCAGGGAGTCGATGGCATTCTTCGGCATGGGCATAATGGTTTTCTGGTCGAGTTGGGCGACTCGCAAAAATTGGCCGATTTGCTTGATAGCCTGTCGAGGTTGCCGCCTGATGACATTGAGGGAATATCCGAAAACGCGCTGCTTACGGCTAAGGGAATGACGAATGGAGGCTTGGCGGAGGAAATTTTGAATCGTTTGCAAGCGAGCGCAGTCGTGCAGGCAAAAAGGGCCGCCGGCGGTCCTGGCGCAACTTCGGTTCCCTCCAAGGCTGACTAACTGATGGATGATCCGAGGGTATCGGTGATTGTTCCCTGCCGGAATGAGATGCGATACATCGAATCGGCGTTAAAATCGATACTGGTTCAGGAAGGAATAGACGGGGGCTTCGAAATCATTTTTGCCGACGGCGGAAGTGACGATGGCACACGGGATATTTTGCATGGACTGGCCAACAAGGAGCCACGCTTGCGCATCATTGAGAACCCGGGGAGGATTGTTTCGACCGGGCTGAACGCGGCGATCCGTGCAGCCAGGGGAGAGATAATCCTGCGCATGGATGTTCATTCTGAGTATGCCAATGATTATATAAAGCAGTGTGTGAACACGTTGCATAACACGCACGCCGATAACGTCGGCGGTCCCTGGAGGGCCATAGGAAAAACCTGGATGCAAAAAGTGATTGCCTTGGCATTTCAGTCGCCATTTTCATCAGGCGGGGCGGGTTCGCATCAGGTGAACTATGAGGGCCCTGTTGATTCGGTATATCTTGGTTGCTGGCGTAAGGAAACATTGGTTCGGTTAGGTTTGTTTGATGAGGATTTGGTCCGCAACCAGGATGATGAATTGAACCTGCGTCTGATCCGCGCAAATGGAACCATCTGGCAATCGCCTTCCATTCAATCATGGTACTATCCGCGGGCTTCACTTCTCGCCCTGAGTAAACAATATCTGCAGTATGGCTATTGGAAAGTGAGGGTCATTCAAAAACATCGGCTGACGGCGTCGATCCGGCATCTGGTTCCTGGGGGATTCGTTGGGACGTTGCTGGCATTGGGTTTGCTTTCTTTTATCTTTGGCTGGGCTCGGTTGGCGTTTGCCGTGCTTCTTGGCCTGTACTTTTGTGGCAATTTGTGCGCATCGGTCGTCACCTGCCGCCGGCTTGATAATTTGAAGTACTTGCCTGCGATGCCAATGGTTTTTGCAGCCTATCATTTTAGCTATGGCTGGGGCTTTATACGTGGGGTATTTGATTTTATTTTGCTGAAAAGTGCCGGGAGAGATTCTTTTGGGAAGCTCACCAGGTGACACTGAAAAGCAATACATAATGACAATCCGCGTCAAACGGACTGAAGCGGAGATTCCTCTTTCGCGTTTCTTGATCAATGGAAAATTTATCACGAGCCCCAACCCTTTTTATTTGATTGTTAATAATCATTCATTACTCCGCATGATGGGATCCTGGATTTAGGAGGCAATTTGATTTTTTATCAGATGCATAACAGTGATTATGATAAATTCGGGGAACAATTTGCAGGGATTCACTTCGAGGGATATCCCAAGAATCATTTAACCGCAAATTTTTCCAAGAAAAAGCTGAAGGAGTATTACCATTGCCTTGTGGATGCGAGTGATGTAACTGTCATTGCGCTTGAAGTTGACGAAACCGGTCCGGAAGGCAATTTGGATGGGAAAATGCTCGGTTTTATTATTGCGGGCAAAGAAGTGTCGCAAGGGATTATTCGGTTTTTAAGAAAAAATCGGCTTTACGTCTTGAGTGTCATGATTCGACATCCCGTTTTTATCCTGGAAAAAGCCCAATCTCTATGGTCGTCAGGGCCAGTAAAAAAAATCCCTTCCAAGGCAATTTTCCGGTTGCTATCCATTTGCGTTGCTCCCAATGCTTTCCCTGGCACAGGAAGAAGGATGTTGGAGTTTTTTGAAGATATTCTTTGCTCGCGCAGGATCAAGTGCTATGGCCTTTCTGTCAAAAAGAGCAATGCACGGGCGATTGCTTTTTATGAAAAAAACGGCTTTGTTTTTGAGAAAAAATCAGCTGGATCTCTGTATTACACGAAAGAATTAATGCTCAATTGAAGCGAATTCCCGCCTGTATGAAGCGTGTCGTTGATTTTGCCATTTCTGCTTTCATGCTGATAATGCTATTCCCATTTTTCATGTTGGCGGCATTGATGATCCGTTTTACCTCGCCCGGTCCGGCTTTTTTCCGGCAACGGCGTGTCGGTCGGAATGGTCGGAATTTCTACTTGCTCAAATTCCGGACGATGTTTGTCCTGCAAGATGCAGAAAAAGGCAGGTTCGAACCTGGTTCATCGGCCCGGGTAACACGTATCGGCCGTGTTTTGCGCAAGACAAAACTGGATGAATTGCCCCAGCTTTGGAATGTGCTGAAAGGGGATATGGCGCTGGTTGGCCCGCGGCCAGAAGTGCGCAAGTGGACCGGGGTATACCCGGAGCGCTGGGCGTTGGTTCACACGGTCCGGCCGGGGATCACTGACCCGGCCGCCATTGTCTTCAGGAACGAGGAGGAGATCCTGGCTGGCTCTCCGGACCCGGAGAATACCTACCAGTTCGAAATCCTTCCAAAAAAGCTGGAAATGTACGAAGCGTATGTAAGAAACCGCTCTTTTGCAGGCGACCTAAAGCTCATTTTCAGGACCTTGATCGCAATATGGAAGGGGAGAGCTTGATCGGAGCATGAGGAAAAATCAATGAAGATCCCGTTTGCGAGAGTCCGTTGTGACGGAAACGAATTGAAGTATGTGCGGGAAGTGATCGAGAGCGGGTGGTTGACCACCGCCGCCAAGGCCCAGGAGTTCGAAAGGCGCTTCGCCCAGGAGGTAAGGGCCAGGTTCGCTATTGCCGTGAATTCGTGCACTTCGGCGCTGCATCTGGCCTTGGAGGCGGTCGGGGTCAAGGCCGGGGACAGAGTATTCGTCCCCACCATGACTTTTACCGCTTCCGCAGAAGTCGTTCGCTACATGGGCGCGGACCCAATCCTGCTGGATGTGGAATATGGCACCTGCCTTTTGACTCCGGAGATTCTTTGCCAGGCAATAGCCCGTCATCCGGAAGTCAAAACTCTGATCGTGGTCCATTATGGAGGCCAAGCGGCCAGGATGCTTCCGGCCGGTGGGAAACCGGGGATACTGGACATCTGCAGGGAAAATGGGATCAGAGTAATCGAGGACGCGGCCCACGCCTTTCCCGCGCGGCTTGGAGACCGCATGGTGGGCTCTCTGGGAGACGTCACCTGTTTCAGCTTCTACGCGAATAAGACCATCACCTCCGGCGAAGGGGGGATGGTCACCACGGATAACGACGAGCTGGCCCGGCGAATGAAGGTGATGCGCCTGCATGGGATCGACCGCGATATCTGGAATCGTTTCACCAGTGCTGAATCTTCATGGGAATACGACGTGGTGGCCCCCGGGTTCAAATACAACATGCCCGACATTAGCGCGGCCATTGGCTTGGCTCAGTTGGAACGGGCCGTGGGGATGCGGAGGGAGCGCGAGAGGTGTGCGAGATTCTACTTGCATGCCCTGCGGGATATCCAATATATTGATCTGCCAATCGTCCGGGTACCCTTCACCGATCATGCCTGGCATTTGTTCCCGATTGTTGTGAAGTCGGAATCGCCGGTTGGGCGGAACCAGCTAATCGAAAAACTTGCTGAAAAAGGGATCGGCACTTCGGTTCACTACAAGCCGTTGCATCGCATGAAGTATTACCGGGAAACCTATCAATTCGATCCTGCCGATTACCCGAACGCGGAAAGGGTTTGGCATGGATGCTTGACTTTGCCGGTGTATCCCTCGTTGACCGATGAGGAATTGTCATACATCTCCGATTCGCTGCATGGAATTTTCCAGTTCAATGAACAGGTGGCGAATGGAAAATGAAAACTCGGCGGCATGAGATTTTCCAGATATGCTATAATTCGCTTGATGGATTGAGAGAGAGAAAATAGGAACGTGAGCAAAACAAGAGCGAAAAGCGAAAACTGGTTCAAGCGCATGGGCCTCAACAAGAAATGGTCCAAGGTTTGCATCCTTTTTTCCCTGGACTTGGCCCTTTCATTCGTCGCCCTTTATCTGGCCGTCCTACTGCGCTTTGGCTTCACCTTCCCCGTTGTCGTGCGCCGCATCTTCTGGAACTGGGCCCTGTTCGTATTCCTTATGCAGTTCCTCACTCTTCTTGTCTTCCGGCTCTACAACATCACGTTGCGTTTCGTGGGCATCCTGGAACTGTTCCGTTTGCTCAAGGCCTTCGTGGTTTCCACATCCATCACGGTGGTCCTGAACCTGATTTTTATCCGCAGCGGCGATCGTACCCTGAGCATGTCCGTCGGGGTGCTGCTCATCGGCGGGCTGCTCGCTTTCTCGCTGTTCGGGCTGATGCGGCTGTCGCGGCGCATCTACCTGGAGCTGATTCACCGCAATGGCGCCAGAGGGAAGCCGACCCTGATCGTCGGCGCCAATATCAAGTCAGAGCGGCTGATCAAGGAGATGCGCCTCTCCCGCTCGAAACTGGAGCCGATGATGATCGCCGACATCGAGGGCCAGCACGCGGGGGGAGTGATCTTCGACCTGCCGATAATCGATTTCCACGAGGAAATCACCCGGAAGATCCGCATCAAGGGAATCGAGGCTGCCCTGATCAACCTGCCGATCGCCAACCATCGCGAGGTCAAGGACGTGTTCGACCGACTCAAGGAAGCCGGAATCAACGACATCCGCATTGTGCCGCGCATGGACGAGTGGAAGACCAGCGTGTACAAGATCCGCCAAATCAATATCGAGGATCTCCTCTCCCGGGAAGCGGTCCGGATCGAATCCAATGCCATCACCGCCGCTTTCGCCGCCAAGACGGTACTGGTCACCGGTGCCGCCGGCTCGATCGGCTCCGAGATCGTGCGCAAGCTGCACTCGCTGGGGGCGAAGAAAGTGGTGGCTTTCGATCTCGACGAGACAGGGATCTTTTATCTCCAACAAGAGTTGCAGGCCTACCTAAAACAGGGGCAGGACTTTTCCTTCGTGGTCGGCTCGTTGTGCGACCGGGAGAAGATCCGGGCCGTGTTCGCGAAATTCCGGCCGCAGGTCATTTTTCATGCCGCCGCCTACAAGCATGTGCCGCTGATGGAGGCGTTTCCCGAGGAGGCGCTGCGCACCAATGTCCTTGGCACCATTGATCTGGCGAAACTGGCCATCGAGCATAAAGTAGAAAAATTCGTCAACATCTCCACCGACAAGGCGGTCAAGCCCAGCAGCATTATGGGGGCGAGCAAGCGCCTGGCCGAAATGGCCTGCCAGGCGCTGAACGGCAACGGCACCAGTTTCCTCTCGGTGCGCTTCGGCAATGTCCTCGGCTCGCGGGGCAGCGTCGTCCCCCTCTTTCAGGAGCAGATTTCCCACGGCGGCCCGCTCACCCTCACCCATCCCGAGATGCGGCGCTACTTCATGTCGATCCCTGAGGCGGTCCTCCTTGTCCTCCAGGCGGCCCTCCAAGGGAAGGGCGGCGAGGTGTTCGTCCTGGACATGGGCGAGCCTGTGCGCATCAAGGAGTTGGCTGAGAACCTGATCCGCCTCAACGGCCTTGAACCGGGCCGGGACATTGAGATCCTTGCCACCGGCATGCGGCCTGGAGAAAAACTCTTCGAAGAACTGCTGACGGCCGAGGAGGGGGTCTACTCCACCCGGCACGAAAAGATCTTCATCGCCTGCTTCAACAAGTCCCAACCCGCGGATTTTCTGGAGCGGATGATCGCTGATTGCTGCGAAGCCGGGCACGACAGCGAGCGGATTCGAGCCCTTTTTGCCACCTATATTCCCACCTACTGCGGGGGAAAAGCCGAACCGGGTGGTTACTGACGGTTTTTATTCTAAGGGGGCCGAAATATCAATCATGGCCATGATCGAAAAAGGAGCGGTACCGCGATTGGCTCAATGAAAAACCGTATCTACTTTTTCTTTTCAATTTTTTCTTTTTTGCTTTTATCATTTGTCCTGGTTTTCCAGTTTCATATCCGATGGCTGCCTTTGGCCTGCCTCCTGCTGGGTTTTCTGGCCAGGATCATCTTCACATCCAGCTACCTAGCGATATTTTCATTTCTCATCCCCGTACTGCCCGCTTTCGCCGCGCTTGAAAACAAGGGGTTTCCCCTGAATTACCTGCTTCTGCCGGTATTCTTTCTCGGCGGCATCATGGCGGGAGAATTCGCGATTCACAAGGGAAAAACATTCCGGTTGTTGCCGGAATTGCCCAAGTATTACTTTTCTTTTCTGTTGCTGCTTGGAATTTCGTTCATTTTTGTCATGCTGCGTTGGTCCAACCTGACCCTTTCCCACCTGGCTTTTTTCAAGGATACCCCGGTTGCGCCAGCCGGTCAGCGGCTTTCCTTCGGGATTATTTTTCCGGTCGTGGAATTGGCGCTGTTCTCCTTGTCCCCGCTTTATTATCTTTTGTTGAAGCACCAGCTTTGCCTGAAGCGTATTTTGATTGCTTTTCTGTCGGGCCAGACGCTTTCGATCCTCTACTCATTGTTTCAGCGCTGGCAGGGAGGGAATAGCTTATCTCTTCCTATCCGTGGTTTGGCATCCGATCCGACGGCATTCGGCTTTCTCTCGGCCTTGGCCATTCTGTTGGCTTGGTATCTATATTTCCATTATACTGAAAAATGGCCGGGGCTCCTCTTTGCAACCGTCTCCCTGATCGGCACTCTGAACTCCGTAACTCGTGTGGGTGCCTTCGTCGTCGTAATCACAATATTTCTTTTCATCTTTTCCAGCCGAAAACATGTTGTTTGCATAATCTTGATTGGAATATTGCTGGCAGCGGTCTTTTTTCTCTATATGCATGTTGTCCCTCAATCAGAGAAAAACATTGTCTCTCGGCTTAAAAAGACTTGTTTCCTGATTGAAAGATCAATAGAAACTAGAACTATCAAGTTTACGAAATTAAGGAACTTGACTGCGGGCCGAAATGTGCTTTGGGGCTACTCCATTGAATGCCTGCGCAAATTTCCCATGAGTGGCGCCGGAACCGGAAATTTTGTTTTCTGGGTCATGTCGGCCCATCAAGGTGAGTTCTTTCATCATCTGCCAGCCAACCAGTACTTTTTCATTGGTTCTTCGACCGGGCTGCCGGGAATGTTTATATTTTTACTGTTTTATCTTGGATTGTTCAAATTAAAAAAGTGGCCTGAAAAATGGCTTCTGGGAATTTTTCTGTTTCTCCTCGTTTTCAATGACTACCTGTGGTTTCCGGAGATTTTCTTGGTTTTCTGCTTGTTTGCCTCGTTGGGTGAAAATAGTGGAGAAAAAACCCTGGTTAAAGGTAAGCGAGCAAAAATCCTATTTATTTGCGGCTTTTTTGTTTTCATCATTTTTAATTTAGTGAATTTTTCCAGCCTGCATCCCAAGAACTGGGCGCGGGAGACGAGAACCCCCTACGACTACGGCTTTTCCTATTCCGAGAAAGAGGGCGGCCGCTCATTCCGCTGGAGCGGCGAGAAGGCGGGCATATATGTTTTCCTGGACCCGGGCGATCCTTCGGCGACCTATAGGTTGACCTGCGGCGCCCCGCTCTCCCACTTGCCCGCAAAGAAACAATTTCTGGACGTCTACTGGCGCGGCAAGCTCTATCGCCAGGTGGTTTTCCGTGAGCAGGGGGAATACTTGCTGCAACTGAATGACGCCAACCATGCCCAGGGCTTCCTGGAATTTCGTATCCGTCCGGCATTCAATCTCAAGCGGATGGGGCTAGGAAAAGAAACGCGCACCCTGGGAGTCCAGGTAAGCGGGCCGGGGATCTAGTTCTCCTTCGCCGCCCCGGCGTAGGGTGTGTCGTGTAAGTGGCCGGAGCTCCCGTGTTTTTTTGCAGCGCTCTTCCAGCCTCGGTCGGCGATCCAGTTGTAAAACCAGCGCGGCATCATGGGTCTGCCCATGAGGGCAATGGTCTCTGCCGGGATCTCCCTGCCGTCGGTGAGGAACGATGCCGCCTTTTCAAAGGCTTTGAGCTGATGGCGAACGATGAAGCCGGCCTTGGCCAGGGGACGGTTGCCGATCGCGCCGCCCATGCCCAGGGCCAGGCAGCCGAGGAAGCGGAAGCCCGCCTGGAAAGCGAAGAGGCGCACGATATCGGCGGCTGGCTGGCAGTGGGTGGTTTCCGGGAATCCGCAATTGACGATGGCGACAAGCGACTGTCTGGGTTCCCCCTGGAGGCCCGGGCGGCGCTCGGCAATCTGTCGCAACAGATTGATCAGAGGTGCCGGGAGGTGGTCGACATAAAGGGGGAAGGCCAGGATCAAAAGGGAGCACATGTCAACGGCGGCCAAGAGTTCCGCCATTTTATTGTCGTCGGCCAGGGCTGGGTAGAGCGACAGCTTCTTCAGCGCCATGCCGCGTTCCTCGAGCAGGGAGAGCAGGTGTTCGCCCAGGGAGTTGGAGGTGCTGGCCATGCCGCGCGGGCTGCAGACCAAAAGCAGGACCTTGTCACCTTTCATCGCGTCACCCCGCGAAAAAACGGTTGGTCAGCAAGCTTCCTTTCCATGTCGGCCAGGGAAGTGTCGCCACTGAAAACGAGTGTCGAAGCCTCGATGTCACCCATGTTCAAGGCGTTGCGGCCGACTAGGCGGCGAAAGACGCCTTCGCTTGCGGCGTCCTCCTGCTTCAGCGTACCGATGGCCAGTAGGCGGCGCTGACGCGGGTAACGCAGGGGATGGTGCGTTTCGCCGTGGACTCTGGTAAAAAAAGGCAGCAGGATGGGGATGATACGATCCAATGCCTTTTTTAGTTCAGGAGCGTAGCCGCCGAAGGTGACGGGCGTCAGCCAGATGACCCGGGAGCTGGCAGCGGTAGCGTCAAGGATCTGCTCCTCGTCGTCCCGGATGATGCAGCGCCCGGGGGTTTTCACCCAGCAGGAAAAGCAGCCGCGGCAGGGCTGGATGTCCATGGCCGCCAGCGGGAATGCCTTTATCTCCCAGTCCAGGGCTTTGGCTTTGGCCATGACCGCGGCCGCGGCCCGGTTGCTGAGCGGGTCCCGCCCGGCCGGGGGCGATCCCTTGAAAAAAACTGCCTTCATGGCTCCTCCGCTTGGTTTCCGCTGGGGATTATCCTCTGAGAAAGGGTTTCTTGTCAAGCTGCTGGCGGGACTCATGGGCAACCGATTATGGTTCAGGGAGGGGAGCGATCGACTCCGCATCGACCGGGTGTCCTGGTAAAACGTCAAGTGAGCTGTCGATGCAAACTCTGGTTGCGCATGAAATTGGGGATAGACTTGGACCGGGCGATGGCCTCCCGATGCTGGCTGGCAAAGAATTTCAGCAACTCCCTCTCCAATTTTCGATAGGGTATCCGGAGAGTATGCCCTTGCGAATGCCTTGTTGGTTCAGGATATGCCGGCTGAATTGCAGCCTCCAAACCGGAAGTCTTTACAAAGCAGCTGAATTGTTGTATATTTAAAAACAGAGGAAAAGATGAAGCGCAACTCAAGAAAGATAACGATTGCTTGTGTTTTAGCCTTGGCATTAATGTCGTTTGTTTTATCCAGCTGCAAGAAAAGCGACAAACCCCGGACCGAGAAGGTTATCGAACAAAAGGATGCGAGTGATTATTTAAAAAGCGGCAAGTCGAAAATAAAAGCCAGTGACTTTGCCGGAGCCATAGCCGATTTTTCCAAAGCCATCGAGTTGCAGCCGAAAAATCCTTCATTTTATCAAACCCGTGGCGCTGCCAAGAGCAAAATGAAAGATTTTCCCGGCGCTTTAGTCGATTTTACCAAGGCCATCGAGTTGAAGCCGAAAAATCCTTCTGCTTATCAATTCCGAGGCACGATCCTGAGCAAAATGAAGGATTATCTCGGAGCCATTCAGGATTTTTCCGCAGCGCTTGCGTTGAACGCGAAAGCGGATCGGTGCTATTTCGGCCGAGGCCACGCCAAGGATATGCTCCGTGATTTTCAGGGGGCACTCGAAGATTTTTCAAAAGCCATTGAATTTAATAAGGAATTCGAGTTGGCATACCGTTCCCGTGGGCTGGTAAAAATCAAGCTCAAGCAGAAAGAAAGTGGATGCTCCGACCTTAGTAAAGCGTCTGAACTCGGAGATAAAATAGCTCCGAAATTACTAAAAAAATTCTGCAAATAGTTTCCCGATCAATCGCGTCCATTCCGAGATCCTGCAAGCTTTTTTCCCCAACCACCCCTGGAATAACTTTCGCGCCTGGAGGCTGGGATTATGGGACGTGCTCTCGCAACCTGTTGGAATAGGCACTTCCTTTTCCAATTCCCGATATGCCTGTTCTTTTTAAAAAACCGGACATTTCGATTTTTGATTGAGAAATCTTAGATCAGTTTGATTATGCATGCGAACCTCCAAAAAAAGATTGCATGAACGAAGCTTGGCGCCATCCGTATTATAGGCGTATAATAAGGCTGGATATCACAAAAATAGGAGGAACCACTCTTGGAAAAGAAAAGCATTCTTTATCAATTGGCCCCGGTATTGCTGCTGGCGACCCTGGTCCTGCCCCTAACCCTGTCTGCGCGGGGCAATGCGGCCGCGGCCGGGGACAACCCGTTCCTGACCGTCCCCAGCACGCCGTACCAGACCCCGGCCTTTGACCGCATCCAGATCGGCCATTACCTGCCGGCGATGCAGGAAGGGATCAAGCGGCACCAGGCCGAGATCGACGCCATCGTGGCCAATCCCAAGGCGCCGACCTTCGAGAATACCATCGTGGCCCTGGACATGTCCGGGCAGCTGCTCGGCGAAGTGGGCGCCGTCTTCTACTCCCTGCTGAGCGCGGCCACCAGCCAGCCGATGCAGGACCTGGCCAACGAGCTGGCGCCGCTGCTTTCCACGCACAACGACAACATCAACCTCAACGAAAAGCTCTTCGCCCGCGTCAAGGCGGTCTACGACCGCCGTGCCAAGCTGAAGCTCGACGACGTGCAGCGCTACCTGCTGGAGAATACTTACCGCGGCTTCGTGCGCAGCGGTGCCCTGCTGAACGATGAGCAAAAAGGCCGCCTGCGCGAGATCAACAAGGAGCACTCGCTGCTGGCGCTGAAGTTCAGCGACAACGTCCTGGCCGAGACCAATTCATCCTTCATCGTCGTTGACAGCCGGGAGGACCTGGCCGGGCTCCCCGAGGGCGTCGTCACCGAGGCGGCCGAGACGGCCAAGGCCCTGGGCATGGAAGGCAAATGGGTCTTCACCGCCCAGAAGACCAGCTGGATCCCCTTCCTGCAGTACTCGCCGAAGCGCAGCCTGCGCGAATCATTGTATACCCGCTGGTTCATGCGCGGCGACCGCGACAACGACAAGGACAACAAGGCCGTCCTGCAGAAGCTGATGGTGCTGCGCGAGGAGCGCTACCGCCTGCTGGGCTACAAGACCCCCGCCGACTTCTACCTCGAGCCGCGCATGGCCAAGACGCCGGCGGCGGTGAACGAGTTCCTGATGCGCCTCTGGAAGCCGGCCCTCGAGCAGGCCAAGGCCGAGGCCGCCGGGATGCAGAAGCTCATTGACGGGGAGAAGGGCGGCTTCGCGCTGCAGTCCTGGGACTGGTGGTACTACGCCGAGAAACTGCGCAAGGCCAGGTACGACCTGGACGACTCCCAGCTGCGCCCCTACTTCAAGCTGGAGAACGTCCAGCAGGGCATGTTCACCCTGGCCGAGAAGCTCTGGGGGCTGAAATTCCAGGAGCGCAAGGACATCCCGGTCTACGACCCCGAGGTCCGGGTGGCCGAGGTCCATGATGCCGACGGCACCCTGCTGGGGATCCTGTACATGGACTTCTTCCCGCGCGACAACAAACAGGGCGGCGCCTGGTCCGGAAGCTTCCGCGGCACCTACTACAAGGACGGCAAGCGCGTGATCCCCTTCGCCACCCTGGTCGGCAACTTCACCAAGCCGACGGCCGGGGCGCCCTCGCTGCTGAGCATCGACGAGGCCCTGACCTCGTTCCATGAGTTCGGCCATGCCCTGAACACCCTGTTCACCGACAGCCGCTACCGCTCCAACTTTGCCCCCCAGGACTCGGTGGAACTCCCCTCGCAGATCATGGAGCACTGGGTGCTGGAGCCCGAGATGCTGAAGCTCTACGCCCGCCACTACCAGACCGGCGAGGTCATCCCGGCGGCGCTGGTGGAGAAGCTCCGGAACAGCAGCCTGTTCAACCAGGGCTTTGAAACCGTTGAGTTCCTGGCCTCTTGCTTCCTGGACATGGCCTGGCACGGGCTGGAAAGCGCCCTGAACGTGAACGTTACCCGCTTCGAGCGAAAGGTGATGGAAGGGCTCGGCCTGATCCCCGAGATTCTGCCCCGCTGGAGTTCCACCTATTTCACCCACATCCACGGCGGCTACGAGGCCGGCTATTACAGCTACATGTGGTCCGAGGTCCTGGACTGCGACGCGTTCGAGGCTTTCAAGGAGACCTCGCTGTTCGACCACAAGACCGCCGCGTCGTTCCGCAGGAACATCCTGGCCAGGCTGGGCACCGAGGACGCCATGGTCCTCTACAAGCGCTTCCGCGGCCGCGAACCCAAGGTCGAGCCGCTGCTGAAGAAGCGCGGACTGCTGTAGATCGCTGATTGAATGGGAAAAGGGCAGCCTTGCGGCTGCCCTTTTTTTTAAAACCAACAAGTTCGGCAGGACAAGCTCTGCTTCTTCGCAAAGATATTGCGCCCGGCTTCTTTTTCTGTTACCAATATGGCTTGAAGAGACTGCTGCCGCTTTTTCTGGTGCTCCTCGTCCTGCTGTCCGCCGTGATCCATGCCGCCGATGAAGCCGAGCGGCCGAGCCAGGCCAGCCTGGTGGTGGAATACGGCATCGACTCCCTGGAACGACGCTACTACCGGCCCGTTTTCCATTTTGATTTCCCCGGGCGCAGAAGCAACCTGTTCGCCGAGGTGCAGTACCACTCGCGCATGAACGGCCGCCTGCAGGGGGCCATCGATTACTGGGTCATGGCCGGGGCGCAGAAGGTCCTCAACGAAAATGTGACGGCTGAATTGCGCCTGAACCATTTCTGTCGCCACGAGACCCTGCGCGACACTCCCTATGTCTGGAACCTGAACGAGCTGCTGGGCCGGGTCATCCTGGATCGCGGTGATCTCACGCTGGCGCTCGGCGGCGGAGCCTTCATCGGCGGCAGTGACGGCTACCGCGAGCTGCTGACGGCGGGCGGGGAGTGGCGGGGGATGCTCATCCCCGAGCTCACGCTGCAGGCTGAATTCAAGCTGGTCAATTTCTCGCGTCTTTACCATGACTGCGGCTTTTCCCTGGCCTTGAACCGCAACGTCGATATCTTCTTCAGGAATGCCCGCCATTACGAGTTCCGCAACACGTCCTATCTGGGACTGCGTTTCCGCTCCGGGAATGGGGACAGCGCCTTGCTCGACAACATGAAGGTCCTGGTCGGGGCCTCGCCGTTCGATGAGCGCTTCAAGCTCGAGATCGAGGGCGACTTCAAGCTGGAATTCTTCCGCAGCGATACCCGGCGCGTGGTGCTCGGGGTCGAGTTCGAGTCGCCCATCCTTAACGGTGACGGCTTTTTCGCCCAATTCTGGCCGGGCAAGATGATCTACGACCTCGGGCTCGACTATGAGAAAACGGTGGCCCCGGGCCTGTTCGCCGCCTGGGTGGCGCGTTACCGGGCGGACATCCCCGTCGACGACGACCTGCCCTTCACGGCCAGCCTGTTCACGGGGCTGGCCCTGCGCAACCAGGCCGAGTTCGATGTACTGGGGCGGGATGTCCGCTACGAGGTTGCCGCGGGATACGATTTCAAGCGCGGCCTGGGGGCCAGCGGCAGGCTGGGCCTGGGGATATGGAATGGCGCGTCGTGGCGGGTGTTCACGGAAACGCGCGTACACGCCGACGCCGGGCGCATCCGCTTCGATATCCGCCTGCTGGCGAGCAGCGGCGGCCCGGTCGAGCTCAGGCCGTATCTCGGCTGGAAAAAAGAGATCGGCCTGG
The DNA here is from genome assembly GCA_041738575.1 of Candidatus Aminicenantia bacterium. GTDB lineage: Bacteria > Acidobacteriota > Aminicenantia > UBA2199 > UBA2199 > UBA2199. The sequence continues at coordinate 4,350 of JBGSPO010000015.1, read as the reverse complement.
ACCCGCACCAGGAAGCCCCGGGGAAGTTTCTTTTAGGACTGGGGTTCTTCAAGAAGTTCTAGATGAAAACTGCCTGTTGATGAGTAAATGAGTTGATGGGTGAACGGCACTGACAGCGAACTCCGGCTCTTTTCTTAACCCATCAACTCATCTACCCTTCAACTCATCTACTTCTCTTTATTCTTTCTTCTCGGGCTCCGGCAACTTGAACCTGTCGCCGGTCTCCTTGATGATGCGCTGGTACCATTCCTTGGGATAAGGCGGATGGGTGACATTGCCCTGGCTGTCGCGCACGTTGCCGTCCAGGTATTTCCAGATAAGGAACTCGCCCAGCTGGCGCCAGCGCTTGACCAGCGCTTCGCCCTCGCCTACGCTGTAGGCGGTGAGGCGGTCGCGGGCCAGCTCGGGCGAGCGCTTGTAAAGGTCGAGCGCCGCCGCCTCGATCTCGGGCTGCCCGGCGAGGTACTTGCCCTCGATCTCGCGCTGGACGGCCTGGATGTCCTGGATCATGTCGACGTAGCGCGAGTAGGCGTAGTTGGAGACGAAGTTGAATACCCAGAAGGCCGAGTCCCAGCTGAAGCGGCTGAAGTCGCCTGTCCCTTTCGCATAGCTGGGGGGCACCTGGCGGATGCCGCAGTACATGGGGGCGTAGACGGTGCTGAAGGTGTCGTCCATGCCCATCCAGAAGATGCCGCCGATGGGGCCGGGCAGCCAGGAGCGCGACTGGGCGACAAAGGAGAAAGCGGTCTGCTGGGTGGAGGTGGCGCGCTCGAAGAAATATTCTTCCTTGGCGTCCTTGTCCGTCTTCCAGGTCATGGGCCGCCAGCGGTAGGGCAGGGTGAAGGGGCTGGCGCCGATGTCGCCGTTCATGTCCATCTCGCTGCCCTCGTAATGGTCGCGCATCAGCTCCATGACGTCGCGCAGGGAGAGCTTGCCGTCGGGCTTGACGAACAGCGGCATGGGCTCGGCGTCGGGCTTAACGCCCAGGGCCCAGTCCTTGTAGGCGTCCATCTGTTTCGAGTCGGGGGTGATGCGGCGGAAGAACTCCCAGACGCGGGCGTCGCAAAAGCGCCGGCCGCCGAAGTCGGGCGGGCAGTAGGCGGCGGCGAAGCTGAACTCGCTGTCCGCGCCCTTGAAATAGCCTTTCTCGCGGGCGAAGGCGATCACGTCGGCTGAGTGGAAGGTGGTCTGTTTTTTATCGAAAAAGTTGTTGGCCTTCTGCAGCGGGAACCGGTGGATGCGCGCCTGGTTGGCGTGGCCGCAGACGTAGCCGTCGGGCACCAGGCGGGCCACCCAGACGGCGCCCTTGCGGTCCGGCCCCTTGGAGATCATCTCCAGGATCCAAGCCTCGTTGGGGTCGGAAATGGAGAACGATTCGCCGCTCGAGGCGTAGCCGTACTCCTCGACCAGCGAGGTCATCACCTGCAGGGCTTCGCGGGCGGTGCGGCCGCGCTGCAGGGCCAGGTTCATCAGGCTGCCGTAATCCACCACCGCCTTGGCGTCCATCAGCTCCTCGCGGCCGCCGAAGGTGGTCTCGCCCAGCGCCACCTGATGCTCGTTGATCAGCCCCACCACCTGCCAGGTGCGGGGCACCTGGCGGATCCTGCCCAGGAGCTTGCCGGAGTCGCCGTCGAAGACGTCGATCCAGGTGCCCGCGATGTGCTCGCCGGCGGGAATGAAGTTCAGGTCGCCGTACAGCGCGTGCGAGTCGGCCGAGTAGGTGATCATGGTCGAGCCGTCCTTTGAGGCGCCCTTGCTGACCAGGTAATTGGTGCAGGCCTGCGCTGCCGGCGCCAGGGCCAGCAGCAGCGCGATCGTCGTTATCCAGGTGATGGTCTTCATGATGGTCGGATCCTCCTCTGTCTTGGATTCTGCGGGCGGTGGAACGTGATGGTTCAAATCCGCCGCCGCGAATCAAGGGGCAAGGATACTGGATTTGGCCCGAAAATGCAAGTGCAGCAAAAGCCAATCCTTCGTGACACGTAACGCGTGACGCGTAACGCGAGAAGACGGAAATTCCAAATCCCGAGCTCCAAATTCCAAATGAAAAGAAAAAGTGTTAGTGATAGTGTTAGTGTTAGACATAAAATTTACGAACTATCCGTTATGGTAGCGGGCAATTAAAAGATCCTTTCTTCACTTTTACCTTTCCCCTTTTGCCTTTGTCTTACCCTGCGCCTTCCGCCCTGAACCTTAGGCCAAGTTCTGTTCTTCCTCGTCACGCGTTACGCGTCACGAAGGATCATTTCCTTTAATAGCATGCTTGGCGGCCTCTCGAGCCGATGGGCTCTGAGCAAGCCGGCATCGCCCAGGATGGCATCGCGGCTGCCATCGGCGAACATGCGGCCATGGTCCATGACCAGCACCCGGTCGCATAGCTCGTAGGCCAGGTCCATGTCGTGGGTGGCGATGACCTTGGCCTGGGGGAGCGCCCTGACCCGCTCGATGAAGTCGCGGCGGCTGGCCGGGTCGAGGCCGGCCGAGGGTTCGTCGAAGGCCAGCAGCTCCGGTTCCATCACCAGCACGGAGGCCAGGGCCGCTTTTTTTTGCTCGCCCGGGCTCAGGTGCAGCGGGGACGAATCGCCGATATCAAGCAGGCCGAACGATGCCATGATGTGCGCTACTCGCTGGCGCGCCATGTCCCGGGGCCAGCCGGCGTTGAGCGGGCCGAAGGCGATGTCCTCCTCGATCGTGGGGAGGAACAACTGCTGCCGCGGGTCCTGAAAGACCAGGCCGACGCGGCGACGGATCTGTTTCAGGTTGGCCCGGTTCATTGCCATGCCTAGGACGCGTATCTCTCCCTCTCCGCGCAGCACGCCGTTGAGGTGCAGGAGCAGCGTCGACTTGCCGGCGCCGTTGGGCCCGACCAGGCCGACGCATTCGCCGCGGCCGATGGACAGATTGATGCCGCGCAGGGCGGGCTTTCCCGAGACGTAGAAAAAATCCAGGTTGCCTATCTCGATGACCGGATCGCTCATTACAGTGTAGTGATGGCCGCCGCGATCATGGCGGTAAGCGCGAGGAAGATCGCGTCGCGTCCGGAAAAAACCAGGCGCCGCCAGCACGGCAGCGAACCGCTGAAGCCGCGGCTGATCATGGCGTCGTGGACATGGCTTCCGCTTTCCAGCAGCCTGTCGAAAAACAAGGGCAAGGCCCTGCCCAGGGTTGCGGCCCGGCGAAGTTTCGGCAGGGCGGTAAGGTTGCGGGCCGTCCAGGCGCGCCGCACCCCTTCCAGTTCCAGCCCCCACTGGGCGGCGAAGCGATGGCCGATGGCCAGGATGACGACGGCGGAGCGCGGCAGGCCGATCTGCCTCAGGGCCTGCAGCAGGCGCCCGGGCTGTTCATTCAGGATAAACAGGGCCAGGGTCAGGAAGACCAGCATGGACTTGCCCAGGAGAGGCAGGACGATCCTCGGCAGCATCGTCCGGCCGGCGCCGGGCTGCACCGCTGCGCTGAGGGCCAGGAATGCCAGAAATGGCGCGGCCAGCGCCAGCAGGCGCAGCCAAAGGCGCCAGGACTTGCCGGCAAAAGGCAGCAGGGCCAGGAGCGGAACGGCTACGGCGAACAGGCGGACGGAGAGCGACCCCGCGGGGGGAATGAACAGCAGGGCCTGGATTGCCAGAAAAGCGGCCAGCTTGGCCCGGGGGTCAAGGCAGGCCATCAGGCCGCCACCCATGGCTCAGGCCCGTCCCCAGGCCACGTAGCGCTCTGCCTCGTCCACGATCTTGATGGCTGAAAAGCCGGTGGCTTCCAGCAATTCGCTCAATACCCGGCTTTCCGGCAGCCGGTCGCGGCGGACCGGCTCGCTGCTTTCGCCGTGCAGGCGGTCGAGGGCCGCGCGGCCCATCTGGTGGGCAATGACCAGCAAGCCTCCCGGCCTGAGGACGCGGCGGAATTCTCTCAGCGCCCGGTCCTTGTCAGTCAGGTGGGGCAGGAGGGCCAGGGCGATCACCTTGTCGAAATCATTGTCGGGCAGGGGCAGGGCATGGGCGTCGCCCTCCGTGAACGAGACGTTGGGCCCATGGGGCTTGCGGCGCCCGACCTGCAGCATGCCGGGGGCGAAGTCCAGCTCCACCAGGCTGCCATCCGGGCCGATGATCTCGCAGATCACCGGTACGAGACGGCCGCTGCCGCAGCCGGCGTCCAGGACGCGATCACCGGGCTGGAGCCGGAAATGGCCGGCGAAATCCTTCAAGCGCTCCGGCTCCCCGGGGCGCGAATGCCGTTCGTCCCAGTCGGCGGAGATGCCGGAGAAGAAGTCACTCTTGGTCATGGCGCCTCGCGATGCGCTCCTTCTTCGCGCGCAGGGGGGGAATGATCCAGGGCAGGGCCGCCAGCATCAGGGCCAGC
>JBGSPO010000226.1:0-4852 GCA_041738575.1 Candidatus Aminicenantia bacterium | reverse complement strand
CTTCAGCCATTCTTCCCGGCTGCGCTGGGCTTCCAAGCGCGCCTGGCTCAAGCGGGCTTCCACGGCCCGGGCCCGTTCCTCAATCTCCGCCACCATGCTCGCCTGGCGGCCGCTGTCGGACGCGATTTTCGCCTCCCGCTGGGCGATGATGCCGCCGACCGGCTTGAAAAAGAAACGGTCGAGCGCGAAGTAGAGCAGCCAGACCAGGGAAAATATCCAGATGAAGGAAGAATTGAGCTCTAACATAGAGGAAATGTAACATAACGCCGCTCAAAAATCAACCCGGCCGCGGGACGGTGCGGGGCCCGATTGACACGCGGCCGGCAGGCCGCTACAATGCCGTTATTGAAAATTTGTTTCTCCGCTCCCGGGGCGGGGAAAAAGGCGGAATGAATTGCTGGATTCCAATCAGAAGAAACAATGGCCGGATGCGCTGGCTGCGGCGCTGCTGCTCTCTTTCACCCTGTTTTTTTTCTGCCCCCTGCAGATCTACCTGACCAATACGCTGGAATTTACGTTCCGTTTCCCCAGCCTGCTGGCCTTGCTGTTCCTGCTGGCGCTGGCCTCCTCCCTGCTGCTCGGCCTGATCCTGTTCCCCTTTTCCCCCCGCTCCATCCTGCGTCAGCGTGCGCAGGCATTCATCTTCGCCCTGGGATTGCTGCTCTGGCTGCAAGGCAACATCCTGGTCTGGCGCTACGGCCCGCTGGACGGCCGGCTGATCCACTGGAACGACAAGATCATCCTGGGACTGATCGATGGCGCGGTATGGCTGATCGTGCTGGCTTTTTCCCAGGTCAAATTCAAGTCGCTGCTGCCCAGGACGCGGTCGCTGGCCTCGTATATATTGCTCCTGCAGCTGCTGGTTCTGGGATATCATGTCCTGCGCCGGCCTCCGGAACCCAACTATCTGAAATACGAGTTCGACATCAACAAGAGATATGATTATTCGCAGCACAAAAACGTCATCATCCTGCTGCTGGACAATTTCCAGTCCGACCTGTTCGCCGAGATCGCCGGCAAAGACAGCGCCGTCCGGGAGACATTCTCCGGTTTCACCTATTTCCGCAACAATCTCGGCGGCTTCCCGGTGACCTACGCCTCGGTGCCGCTGATCCTGACCGGGAAGTACTACGACAACTCCCTGCCGATCCAGAGCTTCATCAAGCAGTCCTTCATGTCCCCCTCCTCGCTGCCGCGGGTCCTGAGCGAGCACGGCGTGAACGTGGCTCTTTTCCCGGCCTCCCAGAATGTCGTTTATTCCGACCCAAAACTGGCCGCGAACGTTGTCCCCAGGCCCTATTGGTTCATGCTGCCCGACGTCGGCGGCCTGCTGGATGTTGCTCTTTTCCGCAGCCTGCCCCACTTTGCCAAGCGCCTGGTCTACAATGGACAGAAGTGGTTCCTGAAAAACATCCTGCCTGCGAAACCGTTCCCCAGCCCGGCCATTCGCTCCGCCTCCCCGGGCTCCGCCGCGCCCGCAAAAAGAGGCATGCGCAAGTCGCGCCTTTTTAAAAACCCCTGGCATATCGGCAACCGAAATTTCTTCCCGCGGGCGTCGAGCCACTTCAAGGACGTGGATTTCGTCTATGGCACCGTCAATAACGCGGAAAAGAACGTGGCGGCGCCGGTCTTCAAATTTTTTCACTGGCTGGGCGTACATGATCCTTTCCAGATGAATGAGAGCCTGGAAGCGGAGGCCATGCCGGCGACCCGGAGCAGCTGGAAGAGGCTGGCCAGGGGAGAGCTGGCGCTGGTGCATGTTTTCCTGAAAACCCTGAAGCACCTGGAGGTCTTTGACGATGCCCTGATCATCATCCTGGGCGATCACGGCCACCCGCGCGGCGTTTATGGCCGCATCCTGCCCCCGGACCTTGCCAGCCGGGAAAACACGCCGCTCCAGGTGGATGCCGGGATCATGGCCGCGGCCACTCCCCTTTTGCTGGTCAAACGCCCCGGCGAGCGAGGCGAACTAAGGACGTCCGATGCCCCGGTCAGCGTTGCCGATATCGCCAAAACGATCTTTAATGAATTGCAGATCGACACCGCTTGCCCGGGCGAATCCATTTTCGCCGTCCCGGAAGCGGCAGCCCGGCCGCGTTTCTATTACTACTACACCTGGACGGTCAACGACTGGAAGACGGAATACCTGCCTCCGCTCAGGGAGTTCCGGATCAGCGGCCACAGCTGGCTGAACTCTTCCTGGCAAGCGACCGGGCGCGTGTTGCGCCGCCCTTGACAGCAGCGGCCGCCTCGAGTAATATGGGCCATTGCCCGCGGCCCTCCCGGCCCCGAGGCGCTGGTTCCCGATTCCTGGAGAAAAAATGGAACTGATCGCCAAACTGCTCGACTTTGTCATGCACCTGGACGTGCACCTCAACGCGCTCATCGTCGCCTACCAGCTCTGGACCTACCTGATCCTGTTCCTGGTCATCTTCTGCGAGACCGGGCTGGTCGTCACCCCCTTCCTCCCCGGCGATTCGCTGCTCTTCGCCACCGGCGCCCTGGCTGCGGTACCCGGCAGCCCGCTGAAGGTCCACTGGCTCTTCCTGGTGCTGGGCGCGGCGGCCATCCTGGGCGACACGGTCAACTACTGGATCGGCCATGCCGTGGGCCCCAAGATCTTCAGCCAGACCAAGGTCCGCTTTTTGAAAAAAGAGCACCTGGAAAAGACGCACGAATTTTACGAGAGATACGGCGGCATCACCATCATCCTGGCCCGCTTCATCCCCATCATCCGCACCTTCGCCCCGTTCGTTGCCGGCATCGGCCGCATGACCTACTGGCGCTTCATCAGCTACAACGTCATCGGCGGCATCGCCTGGGTGGCCATCTTCCTCTTCGGCGGCTATTTCTTCGGCAACCTGCCCGTGGTGCGCAAGAACTTCACCGTGGTCATCGTCGCCATCATCTTCATTTCCGTACTCCCCGGGCTGATCGAGTACCTGCGGCACAAGCGCAAGAAGAAGTGATCGGCGTAAGGCGCACGGCTGGCGGTGAAAGCCATGAGAACGACCTGGCAGGAAGAAAACTCAAACCCCTCTTCATCTAGGTGATCGCGTGAGCAACAGCATAGGCCGATTTTTTACTGTTCCGAATCACAAATCACGTTAGTTCGTTTTTTGCAGTTGCCGAATGCCATTCGCCGTCCGGCAAGTTCCGCTCTTTCCTCGTCACGCGTTACGCTAGCTCGATTTGTGCTGCTGCCGTATGCCGTACGCCGCGTGCCGAGTCCCGTTCTTCCTTGTCACTGGTCACTTGTCACTCGTCATTCCGGTTTACTGCCGCCTGGTCCGTGCGCCAGGCCTGAGAGCGCCTCCCGCACCTTCTCCCCCAGCGCCTGCATGGTGAAGGGCTTCTGGATGAAGTGCATCCCCTTGTCCAGCACCCCGTCGCTGGCGATGACATCGGCCATGTAGCCGGACATGAACAGGCAGCGGAGCCCGGGCCGCATGACGCTGAGGCGGCTGGCCAGCTCCCTGCCGTTGATCCCGGGCATGATCACGTCGGTGATGAGGAGATCGATGGGCGGGGCATACTCGCCCGCCAGGCGGAGCGCTTCGCCGGGCGTATGCGCCGCCAGCACCTTGTATCCCAATCCCTGGAGGAGAATGACACCCAGGTCCAGGACGACCACGTTGTCCTCGACCAGGAGCACCGTCTCCGAGCCTGTGGACAGCGGCCGCCCTTCCTTTTCCGGGGAGGCCCCGGTGACGGCCTCCGCCACGCGCGGCAGGTGGATGGCGAACGCCGCCCCCTTTCCCGGCTCGCTGCGGACAGAGATGAACCCCTCATTCTGGCGCACGATGCCGTACACGGTCGCCAGCCCGAGCCCGGTGCCCTGGCCCACCCCCTTGGTCGTGAAGAACGGCTCGAAGATGTTCGTCATGGTCTCCGGGTGGATGCCCCGACCCGAGTCGCTGACGGTCAGGGTGACGTACTCGCCGGGAGCGCATTCGGCGAGGTCGGCGCAACAGCCTTCATCCACGACCCGGTTGCCCGTCTCGATGGTGATCCGGCCGGCGCCGGTGATGGCGTCCCGGGCATTCACGACCAGGTTGGCCAGGATCTGGTCGACCTGCGATGGATCCACCCTCACGTTCCAGAGCCCATGGCCGGGCATCCAGGCCAGCTCGATTTGCTCGCCGATGAGCCGCTGCAGCATCTGGAACATGCCGGGGATGAAGCCGTTCAGGTCCAGCACCAGCGGGTTCACCACCTGTTTCCTGGCGAAGGCCAGCAGCTGGCGCGTGAGGTCCGCCGAGCGCTTGCCGGCCTTGAGGATCTCCTGCAGGATGCCGTGGAGGGGATCGGCCGGGACCACCTTGGCCAGCGCCACCTCCGCGTAGCCCTGGATCGACTGCAGCATGTTGTTGAAATCGTGAGCCACTCCGCCCGCGAGCCTGCCGATGGACTCCATCTTGTGCGCCTGCATCAGCTGCGACCGCAGCCGCTCCTTCTCCTCCTCGACCCGCTTGCGCTCGGTGATGTCGCGCCAGGCCACGTGGATCATGGGCTCGCCCCGGATCACGATGGGCGTGAGCGAAACATCCACGAATAGTTCCGTGCCGTCCGCCTTGAGATGGACCCACTCGAAGCGCTGATGCCCGCTGTCCAGGGCCGCCTGCAATTTCTGCGCCGCCAGCTCGGCTGACGGGGAACCGTCCGGCTGCCGCGGCGGCGAGATGTCCGCCGGCGTGGAGTGGATGAGGGCTTGGCGCGGGACATTCCCCAGCAGCGCCAGGGCGGCGCGGTTGCACTCGACGAAGGCATTGTCCTGCAGGAGCAGGATGGGGTCGGACGACTCGTCGAAGATGCGCCGGAACGACTCCTCGCTCTCCTGGAGGGCCTTGAC
>JBGSPO010000207.1:0-5169 GCA_041738575.1 Candidatus Aminicenantia bacterium | reverse complement strand
CGGCAGGTCGCTGCCGCCGGGGCGCTCGACCGCCAGCGCGCCGAAACCGCCGCCGACCAGGAGACCCTTTGGGCCACGCGGCGCAACATCTCGCCGGCCATCGCCAGGCTGAAGCCGAAAAAGATCAATGAGGACATTGTGGTCCCCGGGGGCCGCATCCCGGAGATGGTGGCCTTCATCGACGGCTTGGCCGTCGAATTCAACCTGTGCATTGTCCTCTTCGGCCATTTCGGCGACGGCAACATCCATACCAACCTGATGGTTGATCCCGACGATGCCGGGGAGATGAACCGGGCCGGGGTCGTCCTGGACAAGATCTTCCGGCGCGTGATCGAGCTGGGCGGCACCATCTCGGGCGAGCACGGCATCGGCCTGAGCAAGAAGCCCTTCATGTGCTACCAGTTCAATCCGACGGAACTGGAGCTGTTTCGCGATATCAAAAAAGTGTTCGATCCCGAAAATTTGCTCAATCCTGGCAAGATATTCTGAAGCGAACGATGGTGACAAGTGACGCGTGACGAGAAACAGCGATTTCTCGGCCTAATGCCGTTTCTTCCTTGTCACTTGTCACTGGTCACTTGTCACTTATATCGGGCCTGAAACTCTGGCGGAACCTTTTGCCTCCCCGCTTCGTTGATATTCCTGAGCGAGGAGAAAATATGAAACGTAACCTGATGTTATCCGTCCTGGTCATGTCCTTCCTATTCTTCTGCGCCTGCGATGCCAGCGTCAACCGCAGCCGGCATGTGGGCGACGGCGAGCGCAGCGCTGGCCTGACTTCGGTCAACGGCAGCATCCACGTGGGGAGCAACTGCACCATCGAGGGCAACTGTCGCACCGTCAACGGCCGCATCGAGATCGGCGACAACTCGCGCGTCGAGGAGCTGGACACGGTCAACGGCCGCATCGACATCGGCGCCAACGTCGAGGTGGACGGCGACGCCGGCACGGTCAACGGCTCCATCGAGTGCGGCCCCGGCAGCAAGGTGCGCGGCAAGGTGGGCACGGTCAACGGCCGCGTCAAGCTGCGCAACGCCGTGGTCAGCGACGAGGTCAGCACCGTCAACGGCGATGTGCTGCTGAGCGAGAAGAGCGTCGTGCGCGGCGGCATCGTCATCAAGGGCCGGCACGGGCATTTTTCCAGCCACGATCGCGTCGAGATCCGCGTCGAGGGGGGCTCCATCGTGGAGGGCGGCATCGACGTCCGCGACCCGGAGCGCAAGGTCAAGGTCTATATCGACAAGGACTCGAAGGTCAACGGCGAGATCAGGAACGCCGAAGTGGTCAGGGAATAGAAGAAGTTCTTAGTAAGGTAAAAGGTAAAAGGAAAAAGGCAAAAGTCCGGAAGCGGGCACTTCATCGAATTCTTATTCCTGGAATCGCTTCAGTTGGATGATTGATAGTTGACGAAGTGATTTTTTTTCTTGCTTTTTCCTTTTACCTTTTTACTTTTTCCTTTAAAGACCCGCTCAGGTTTTGGGATTTCTCTTGACCATCCGCCGTCAGCCTGGTTGATTAACCTGCGAACAGGGTATGGGTGGAATACCCCGGGTCCGACGTCAGGTTCACTCCCAGCTTGCGCAAGCCGGCCTCGTCGCCGGGGGTCGGCATGTGGGTGATGTGCACCTCGCAGTTGCGCAGGTCGGATAATTTTTCGACGGCGGCCTGGGCGGCGGGGTTGTTGCTGGCGCTGATGCCCAGGGCGATCAGGGTCTCGTCCAGGTTCAGGCTCACTTCCCGCCCCTTTAGAACGTCCTTTTTCAAGTGTCCCAGCGACTCGGTGATGCTGGGCGGCAGCAGGTGCATGCTGTCGGGGATGCCGGCCAGTTGCTTGGCGGCGTTCAGGATCAGGCTGGAGGCGGCGTGCAGCAGCGGCGAGTTCTTGCCGGTGACGATGGTGCCGTCGGCCAGCTCGATGGCGGCGCCGCAGAAGATGCCGGCGTGGCCCTTCCCGGTTTGCTGGGCCTCCTGGGCCGCTTCCCGGGCCGGATGCACCACTTTGCGGCTTTCCTCGTTGACCCCCAGATCCTCCATGAACAGGCGCAGGCGCTCCACCGTGTCCTTGTCCACCACGCCCATGGCGTACTCGCACTGGTAGCGGAAATAGCGGCGGATGATCTCCTGGGTGGCCGCCTCGCGCACGACGGCGTCGTCGCAGATGCCGAAACCGGCGCGGTTGACCCCCATGTCGGTCGGGGAGTGGTAGACCAGGGGGTTCTCGGTGATCTTTTCCAGGATGCGCCGGACCAGGGGGAAGGCCTCGATGTCGCGGTTGTAGTTGACCGCCTTGATGTCGTGCGCCTCGAGGTGGTAGTGGTCAATGAGGTTGATGTCCTTCAGGTCGGCGGTGGCCGCCTCGTAGGCGATATTGACCGGGTGGTTCAAGGGCAGGTTCCAGATGGGGAAGGTCTCGAACTTGGCGTAGCCGGAGCGGACATTGCGACGGTGGTCGTGGTAGAGCTGGGAGAGGCAAGTGGCCAGCTTCCCCGACCCGGGGCCGGGGCCGGTGACCACCACGATGGGCTTGGCCGTCTCGATATGCTCGTTGGCGCCGTAGCCCTGGTCGCTGACGATGGTGTCGATCTCGGTGGGGTAGCCCTTGGTGAAGCTGTGGGTGTAAACGCGGATGCCGCGGCGCTCCAGCTTGTTCTGGAAGACCTTGGCGGCGAACTGGTTGGCGTAGCGGGTGATGACCACGGCGCGCAGGGTGATGCCCCAGGCGGCCAGGTCGTCGATCAGCTTCAGGGCGTCGGCGTCGTAGGTGATGCCGAAGTCGGCGCGCACTTTTTTCCTTTCGATGTCGCCGGCATAGATGCAGAGCAGGACGTCGGTCTGGTTCTTCAGCTGCTGCAGCAGGCGCATCTTGACGTTGGGGTCGAAGCCGGGCAGGACGCGGGCGGCGTGGTAATCGTAGATCAGCTTGCCGCCGAACTCCAGGTAGAGCTTGTTGTCGAAAGCGCGGACCCGCTCCAGTATGGCCGCAGTCTGTTCGTGCAGGTATTTCTCGTTGTCAAAGCCTGTCGCCTTGGGCATGGGGGTCACTCCTGGAGAGGGAATTCGGGGGGCGAACTGCGGGTTACTTGTCCAGCTGGATGGCCTGGGCGAAGACCTTGACCATTTTTTCGAAATCCTCGAACTTGTCGAAATTCAGGTTGATGCCCTTCTTGGTCGGCGCCCATTCGCCCGATTCGGCCTGGAACCAGGTGCGGACGCTGAAATACTTCTTGCCCTTGAAGGTCGAGATGGAAAAGATGAGCTTCTGGGTGGCGTTCATCTCCATGAAGCCCACGTTCAGCGCTTCCTCGTTTTCCTTGATGAAATCGGGTTCCTGGATCTCCACCTGCTTCCTGACCGCCTTTTTCAAATCGCTGAAATCCATGATTGTTCTCCTGGTTGCCTTTTATTTTTCCTTGATCGTCTGCTCAAAGAATTCCGTCGCCTTTTTCTTCTTGGCCTGCTCGAGGGACTTGGCCTGGGAGAAGCGCTCGTCCACCGCTTCTTTCTTCTGCTTTTCCTTGTCCAGCAGCTCCTCGAACGAGGAATGGCTCTTCCTCTCGCTGCGCTTGTGCTGCACGACCTGCTTCTTATCCGCGTCCACCCACATGTTGGCGTGGCAGATCGGGCATTGGATTTCGATCAGGTTGTCCATGCCCCCGATTCTAATACAAGAACCGGATAATTACAATAAGAAAAACCCGCGGCCGGCCGGCGTCCCGCTCCCGGGATGATTGACACGACCGGGGATTTGCGGCAAAATAGGCCAAATGGCCGACTGCAAAGAAGGAATGCCCCCCGTTGTGCGCTTTGCCCCGTCGCCGACCGGCTACCTGCATGTCGGCGGCGCCCGCACCGCCCTGTTCAATTTCCTCTTTGCCCGCCACCATGGCGGCCGCTTCATCCTGCGCATCGAGGATACCGACCAGAAGCGCTACCAGCCAGAGGCTCTGGCCGAGATCTTCACCAGCCTGAAATGGCTCGGCCTGCAATGGGATGAGGGTCCCGAGGCGGGCGGGGAGTCCGGCCCTTATTTCCAGTCGCAGCGCACCGCCCTCTACCGCCGCCATGCCGAGGAACTGCTGGCCGCCGGCAAGGCCTACCGCTGCTTCTGTAGCGAGGAACGCCTGGCCAGCCTGCGTGTCGAGCAGGAGAAGGTGAAGATGGCCCAAGGATCGGGCTATGACCGCCATTGCCGTTGCTTGGGCGAAGCCGAGATCCAGGCGCTTTTGGCGGCGAACACGCCGCACGTGGTGCGCCTCCAGGTCCCGGATCACCGCAGCGTGGCTTTCCACGACCTGATCCGCGGCGACATCACCTATGACAGCGCCCAGCTCGACGACCTGGTGCTGCTCAAGTCCGACGGTTTCCCGACCTACCACCTGGCCAACGTGGTCGACGACCACAGGATGGGCATCACCCACGTGCTGCGCGGCGACGAGTGGATCGCCTCCACTCCCAAGCACATCCTGATCTATGAGGCCTTCAGCTGGGCGCCGCCCATCTTCGCCCACATGCCGGTGATCCTGGCCCCCGACGGCGGCAAGCTCTCCAAGCGCCGTGGCGCCGCTTCGGTCCTCGACTACCAGCGCGCCGGCTTTCTCCCCGAGGCGCTGCTGAATTTCCTGGCCCTGCTGGGCTGGGCCCCGGGTGGCGACCGCGAGATCATGACCCTGGACGAAATGGTCGCCGCCTTCACCCTGGAACGGGTCCAGGCCAAGGCCGCGGTCTTCGACGAGACCAAGCTGGAGTGGATGAACGGCGTCTACCTGCAGGGGAGAAGCGTCGACTCCCTGCTCCCGGACGTGCGCTCCCTCTGGGAAAAGGCGGGCCTGCCGCCTCCAGCCCTGGCCGACGAGGACTACCTGAAAAAAGTGATCAGCCTTTTCAAGGAGCGCAGCCGGAAGGTCGGCGACATCGCCGCGAATTCCCTTTATTTTTTCAGCGATCCGCAGGCCTACGAGGAGCCGGCGGCCCGCAAGCACTTCAAGGCCGAGGCCCTGCCGCTCTTCGACGCCATTCTTCCCGCCCTGGCGGGACTGCAGCCCTTCAACCACGATGCCCTCGAGGGGCTGTATCGCCGGCTCGCTGCCGAGCTGGGTATTCCCGCCGGCAGGCTGATCCATCCGACGCGGCTGGCCGCCAGCGGCGTCAGCTTCGGCCCCGGCCTGTTCG
>JBGSPO010000189.1:0-24553 GCA_041738575.1 Candidatus Aminicenantia bacterium | reverse complement strand
GTCGCGCGCTCTTCCCGGGCGGAACCCCGAGCCGGGCGGCTGCTCGCCATGCTGGCGCTGGCCCTGTGGCCGGGATTGGTGTTCTATGCCGCGACCGGCCTGGAGACGCTGCTCTTTGTCCTCTGTGTAGTTGTTTTTCACTGCGCAGCCCTGGAATTGCTGCCCGGCAAGCTGGGGCTGGCGGCCGCTTTCCTGGCTATCTGGATCCGGCCGGAAGGCGGCTGGCTGATCGCGGCGCTGCTGCTTTCTTTTTTGCCGTTCGCCACGCTGCGCAGGCGGCTTTTCTCCAAGCTCGTCGTTCGCCAGGCGGCGGCGCTGATCGCCGGCGGGGTTTTGCTGGCCGGAATGCGCTGGCTGCTGTTCTCCGACATTCTCCCCAATACCTTTTACGCCAAGCTTCCCGATCGCCTGGAAGGTCTTGCCTACCTCAAGGGCTTTATCCTGAGCTGGCCAGGCATGGCGCTGCTGGCCCTGGCCCTGCTGGGGGCGCTGCTGGGAGAATTGCGGCACCGCTCGTTTTTCCTGGCCGCATTGGCCTGGATGGTCGCGCCGGTGCTGGAGGGCGGGGACTGGATGCCGCACGATCGTTTCCTGCTTCCCGCAATCGTTTTTCTCGTCATGGCGGCCCTGGGTTCGGCCCGGGCCCGGCAAGCATCCCTGCGCCGCGGAGCCGGGATCCTGGCGCTGGCCCTGGCCGGGCTGCTGGCCTGGCAGGACCTGGCGATGGTGGGCAATGTCCAGCTCAGCTACGACAGGTCGGTCATGCGCGAGATGTGGATCGCCCGGTGGGCCGGGGAGAATGGCGTTGCCTCGCTGGCCAGCGTGGACATCGGCGTGCTGGGCTACTATTCGGGGGCGAGGATCATTGACGTGGTCGGGCTGACCGATCGCCGCATCGCGCGCTCGGTGGGAGGGCATCTCGGCAAGCAGTTCAACCTGGATCATGTCTTCATGAGGGGCAGGCCCGATTGCCTGATCCTGCGCTCGACCATCCTGCCCGTGATCCAGGGCGGGCAACTGCAGCGCTGCCGGCCCGGGTCCGAGATCGAAAAGCGCCTGTTTTTCGACCGGCGCCTGCCGGCGGATTACCGCCTGGCGCTCAGCCTGGAAGTGCGGCAGGACCCCCGGCAGTCCAAGCTGCTTTTCCTGCGCCGGAACCATCCGCTGGCCCGGAAGCTGACCGCCGTTTCCCGGATTTTTTTTTAACTCTCTCTGCGAAGGGGCACTCGTCCAGTAAACAGCAATTTTCCCGGGCCGGCAGCGCACAAACCCGCACAAGCACTTTTTAGTATGCGTTGAATGAATGTATGCCGCTTGTTCATCCCGTTTCGAAATAAGCGGACTGGAGATTTTTTTTGAACGTTGCGGGTGAATACTTGGGCAGCAGTTTTTTGCCGCAGGCAAGCAGTTCTTTTTTCAATTCCGGATCCTGCAACAGCCGGCCGATCGTTGCCGACCATTCCGCGGGATCGAGCGGGTCATCCACATATAGGGCCGCATTTTCGAGAGTCTCGGGCAGTGCTCCTGCCCGCGAGACCACCGCCGGCGTTTCGCATTGTAGGGCTTCGAGCGGCGGGTAGCCGAAGCCCTCGTTCAGGCTGGGGAAAACAAAGGCGGTGGCATGTTGATATAGCCAGGCCAGCTGGCGATCGGGAACGTAGCCGATAAAGGTGACCAGACGGTGATCGGGCCTGGTCATGCCGGACAGAAGTTCGTTGATCCTGAATCCGGCGATGTGGCCGGCGATCAGCAGCGGGATCTGGAGCAAAGACACGGCCTGCAAAAGGGTCTCGATGTTTTTTGTCTTGTCGCCCCCGCCAACGTACAGCAGGTACTCGCCTGGGAGGGCGGCAAGCGGTTTTTTGGCGTTGCTAAGGGTGAGGCGATCGTCAAGCATCGGGTAGATGACCTGCATCCTGGCCGGGTCGACGCGGACGTATTCCTGCAGGTCGGCTGCGGTCGTCACCGAATTGGGCAGGATCATGTCGGCACGCCCCGCCGATTCGATGATGCGCCGGGAGACCAGCCGTTGGCTCCGCGAGGAGGTATGGGGGAACTTGAGCAGGGTCACGTCGTGCACCGTCAGCAGATAACGGACGTTCCGCGTTCTGCGCGGCAGGGCGAAAGCGGTCGAGTGAAAGGCGCTCACCTCATGGCGGCGAAAGAGTGGCGGGAGAAAAAACGAGTCGCTCAGCGTGATCATGCGCCGAGGCGAAGGGGTGAGCACCTTGGCGGCGATGCTGTTGGGAACGTCGGCGCCGCGGAAAAAAAGGAACGAATATTGCTCGTCCGCGCTGAATGCCCGGGCAATATGGCCGACGTAGCGCCCGATGCCACGATGCGCCGAAGGCGTCTGCAACGGGCGGCCGTCGATCAGCAGTCGCATGCGAGCTCCGGCCGCAAGGTATACGAGACGAGGATCACTGCGAATTCTCCCCAGGTCCGGTTTGGAGATGGAGCAATTCTTCGCAGGCCTGAAGCGCATCCGCCACTTCGATCCCGTTCATGCATTCATGACCCATGGCGCATTCCGAGACAAAACAGGGACGTCGGCATGGCACATCACGGCGGACAACGCGGATCATTTCGGGATTTCCGCATGGGCCGCTGCGCTGGGGGTCGGTCGGACCGAAGATCGCGACCAATGGAGTGGCCACGGCGGCCGCGATATGCATCGGGCCCGTGTCGTTGGTGACGAACAGCCGGCAACGCCGGATCAATTGCGCCAGTTGCGGGATGGATGTCCTCCCTGCCGTGATCCAGGCCTTTTCCCGCATCAGGGAAACAATGTTTTCCAGCTCGGCTGCGTCTTCTTTTCCGCCGGTGAACACGATCTTTGCCCCTTCCCGCAGGATCAGCGCATCGGCCAGCGCGGCGAAGCGCGCCGGGGCCCAGCGCTTCAGCCGCCAGTGGGGGATGGTCGCCGGGTGGATGCCGACGATCCTGTCACCTGCGCCTATTCCCAGCTCGGATAGGAAATTGTCCACATGGGCGACATCGGTCGACGAGGAATTCACGAAGTACTGGATCCCGGGCGCAGCGAGTGGTCCATCCAGGCAGTTCGCCAGTGCCAGGTTCGCATCGACAAAGTGCCGGGTTTCATCGTAGGGGCACGAGCGGGTCAGAAGAAATTCCCCGCCCAGGGCCGCGTAGCCAACACGCTGCTTCATCCCGCCAAGGAACGAGAAAAAAAACAGCACGCGGAAGTCGCCCCGGAAATCGATGGCGGCATCAAAGCGCTCACGGCGCAGCCGACGCAGCAGTAGGATGTATTCCCGGCATGAGAACCTCTGGGCCCGCCCACCGTCATACCACGGCACGCGGAAAAAGAATGTCCTGTCGATCTCAGGGTTGCCGGCGACGATCGGCAGGGCGGACGGGCTGGCCAGCAGGCAAAGCGAACTTTCCGGGAAACGGAGCTTCAGGGCATGGATCGCTGGTGTGGTCATCAGCAGGTCGCCGATGTGGTCGAGGCGGATCAGCAGGATTTTCCTGGTGCCAGGCAGCCCTGGTGGGGAGATGGGGAAGATACGCCTTAAGGCCCGGATGCATGCGGCTCCGATCTTGAACAGGGTGCCGGCGGTCAGGTCGATGCCCCAGGCGCTGATTTTCGCGTGCCGGCTGTAATTCTTGTACTGTCGCCAGGTTCTCATCTTGAAAGCCGTTCCTTTAAGGGAACCTTGATACTATGGATCACTGGGGATAGCGCGCGATAGCGGTGACTTCCTGGAAGTCGAAAACGGTTTTATAATTGGACTTGGCGTAGAACGTCCGGTCCACAAGCAGGGGATAGGCCGTTCCGAAATAATGGTTCAAGATGACCCGGAATGTATTTACCGGAGAAATGGATGCATACAGCCCGGCCGCCCCGCCGTCGGGCAACAAATAGGCGTTCAGGATCCGCGTCCGGTTGTGGATCGTCTCTTCCTCGGTCCTGCCTGCCGGCATGTCCATCGGGCCATGGTCCCCCTGCAGGATGATGAGCGGCCGGTAATACGGGTCCGCCAGCAGTCTGTCGAGCATGGTCATCACCAGCTTGTTGACGAAGGCCAGCTGGTCGACATAAAGCTTTTTTTTGGGGGTCTGGTGGCTCGCGGCATCGCTGACCGCCTGGCCGTCACGCCCGAAGATATAGGGGTAATGGGGGCATAAAATATGGGCGATGACGAAGATCGGGCGGCGGTCGCTGAACTTGCCGCGCACGCCGGGCAACGAAGCCATCTGGCACAAGATCCTCTCCCGGCGGGAATCCGCGTTGTAGATGCGAAAGAACGGTTCCAGCAGCGTGGTCTCGACCAGGATGCGTAAAAAATCATCGGCCACCAGGCCGCGGTTGCAGTCGACGTCCCAGTCGGCGTTGCGGTTCCTGGACGCCGGCCCGGTCGGGGTCTTGAAATTGATAAAGGCGTAGCCGTTGGCCTTCAAAAAACGCATGATCCTGCTGTTTTCCACCATGCGCAGCGGCAGGGACAAGTTGGCCGTTTCCCTGCCCAGCTTGTCGCGCAGATGATCCAGGTGCTCGAAATTCAGCGACGAGGCCAGCGATAGCACCGTCGAATTGTAGTTGCAGCAGCTTTTGGCGGCCAGGCAAAAACCCTTGCCGGTCAGATAATCCAGAAATTCCCGGTTGTCGAATCCGAAGGAGTCGCGCAGCGTGTCCGCCGCCGCATAGGCGTCAAGAATGATGTAGTAAATGTCCGGCCGTCCCCGGGTTATGCCTTGAATCGGGCTTGCCTGGACCTGCTCGGACGCCATTTTGCCGGGCGAGTGCAATGTGGATTGGATCTCGGTCCAGCCGATCCCGATCGTGGCCATGATGACCAGGATCGCGGCGACGTGGTTCAAATAGGCGGTGAGGGCCGGAACGGAAGCACGATGCCTGCGCAGCCGATGGTCGATCAGCCAGGTTGCTCCAAGGCCGCCGGCTGTCCAGAGCGCAAAGAACAGCTTGTAATGACCCAATTTGAGCCCCGGCAGCACATGTCGCAGGTCGCCGCCGAGATGTTCAACCAGACGAAGGTAAAGGTTCTGGGCATGACCGAAACCGAAAAAAAGGAAAAGCAGCAGCGAGACCAGCACACCGGTCCGCCAGCGGTCCTTGATGACGAAACGGTCCAAGCTTAATAGAAGCGCCCAGGAGAGCCCCAGGGACAGGACGCAGGGCAGGACAAGCCTGACGAGGGTCCTCTGATCGAAGAGCGACAATTCATCGATATTATGGGAAAAGAGAAAAAAAATCGGGGCGATTGCGAACAGGAACGGGTGCAGGAGGCGAGGAGCTTTTTCGCTCATGGGCGGCCGGCAAAGGGAGGCTTCAAGAATGGCAGGCAGTGCCGCTTGTACATCATGGCTATGATGATACCATTCTCTTTTCCCCCCTTCAACCTCAATGCCTCTCCGCCAGGAGTTGAATCTGAATGGCCTTTGCATCTAATGCCGCGAGCGGTATAATGAAGCCAACGAATATGCCTTTAAGCGTTGTACTGATCAATTTCAATGGCTTGCGATTGCTGCAGGGCTACTTCGCTTCGGTCGTGGAATCCGTGCGGCGCGAGGAAGCCATTGCCGAATTCATCGTGGTGGACAATGCGTCAGCTGATGGCTCACCGCAGTGGCTGGCGCGGAACCATCCGGCGGTGAGGGTGCTGCGCGAGGAGCGCAACCGAATTTTTTGCCCCGGCGGCGAACCGCGGCATCGCAGCGGCCGGCCACAACCTGGCTGCTGCTGAATCCCGACGTGTAGGCGGTGAGGCCATGCCTGGATGGAGTGACCGCTCCGTTTGCAGCCGATGAGAGCCTGTTCGCCCTCAGCCCGCATTTGATCGATCCGCGTGACGGCAACCAGGACAAACTGTTCGCCTACCGCCGCAGCCGGGGAACGGTCGATCTGGTCGAACCGCGGCATTTTTCTCCCAAGCAGGAGCGCCTGATTCCTTACGGCACCGGCGGTGCGCTTTTTTGCGCCGGGATGTTTTCCTTGAATTGGGCGGGTTCCGTGAAATCTATGCGCCCTTTTACTGGGACGATCCGGACCTGGGCCTACGGGCGTGGGCCGTCTTCCCTGATCTTTTCTGCGACCTTTATCAGATCGCCGAGGTTGATCCAATTGCCGGCACGCGATCGCTTCCATGAACCTGCCCTGCAATCCCGGCGTTCTACTTCTACCTACCACAGAAACCGGAAGTAGGCAAGGAGCCGCTCAGGTAGATTTTTAAATGAGTCAATATGGGAATCCTTAGTTGGATTTCTTTACAATCCCGAACGATTTCCCTACAATAAAATTGGCTTTTCACCGTGGCGGCAGTTTTGGGACCAATGGCTGCAGGACGGCTGCATTGGATCAGAAATATTTATTTTCCGGCTGGTAGATTTGCTCAAGATGATCGCCGGCGCCGGGGGTTGGTGGAACCGAAAAACAAGGAATAGGGCCAGTAGGCTGCCTGGGAGTGAAAGCACCATTTTATTTTCTTTTTTTGAATGGACCCAGCGTCTAGGGATCGAGGGTAAAATAAATTATGGTTATTGAGTTTCATCAAGCAGGATTGGTACAATAGCCAAATGACCGAGAAGAAAGCCCCCGAGATGAAGACCGTCATCCTATATTCCCATTCGCCTGTCGAGGGAGGAGTATTGCGTCATATCGAAGCGTTGGCTCCAGAATTGACTCAAGTTGGATACAAGGTGTTGACTGCGCTGAATCCTGCGCCCGGTGTTGATGAATTCGCTGCCCGCCTGTCCCGCTCCGGTGTCCGCGTGGAAAGGGTCGTTGCAGGCGGCTGGCGCGAAGTGCGCCTTTTGCTGGCTTGGTGGAGGATGCTGCGGTGCGAACGTCCTTGTATCGTTCATTTTCACCAGTGCGCCCTTCACGAGAACTCGCTGGCCATCCTGCTTGCAGTCTGTAGACGCGTGCCCACGGTATTGACCGAGCATATGCCGTTCGGGGGGGCTCCGGGAGGCCAGTTGCGACGCATCGGCAAACGGTTGTTGCTGAAACTCGTAAAGGCGGTCATCCTGTTGGGGCCATCGCAGGTTGCGTCCTATGTACGCATGACCGGCGTCGGCATGGCTCGGGTACGCGGAATACCACCATTCTCTTTTGCCGTTGCGCCGGTTGAACACGCCTGGCAGGGGGTGGTTGGCTTCATCGGAGAGTTCAGTGAACTCAAGGGGGTGCGGAAATTGGCGGCAATGGCTCCCCGGCTGGTTGCCGGTGGCTATCGAATCAAGGCTTTCGGCTGGGGTCCGCTGGCTGATCTCCTGAAGGAGCAGGCTGACAAACTCGGCGTGGCCGTGCAGATCTCGTCATTCCGGGGCGATCCGCGCCAGGCGCTGGAACAGATCGACCTGCTCCTCCTTCTTTCGGCTCAAGAGGGATTGCCGCTGGTTATTCTGGAGGCAATCTCCGCCGGGATTCCTGTTCTGACGACCCGGGTGGGGGTCATCGGCGATTATTTTTCCGATGGCGAGGGGCTGCTTTTCCTGGATGACACCGATGCCGACTCCGTGTTGGCGAAGCTGGAGTGGCTGCGGCGGCCTGACGAGCGCAAAAAGATTATCGAAAAAGGGCAGACAAAATGGAAAATGAGCTTGCTTCCCGGAAATATCACTTGGAAGTTGGTCGATCTCTATCGGCAGGTGGGCCGGCTATGAACACCGAATCTCTGGTCAGCATCGTCATCCCCAACTACAATTACGGCCGCTTCCTGGCCGAGGCCATTGAATCGGCATTGGCCCAGACCTATCCCCATATCGAAGTTATCGTGGTAGATGACGGTTCCACTGACGACTCGTGCCGGGTGCTTGAGTCGTTCGGAGGCCTCATTCGCACCCTCTTTCAAGAAAACCGCGGCCCGGCCGCGGCGCGAAATGCCGGCGTCCGTGTCGCCAGCGGCGCGAATGTTCAGTTTCTGGATGCCGACGATGTGCTTCTTCCCCGGGCAGTTGAGCGTCTGCTGGAAGTGCTGCAAGCGCATCCTGAATGCGGCTTGGTCTCGGGGATAGCGATTAAGCCAAGTGAAAGCAGCGGAATCGCCGCGCAGGAGGGTTCAAAAAAAATATCATTCATTTCTTTTGAGGATCTCGTTCTTCAGAATTCCCTGGTCACATCATGCACACTGGCAAGACGCGAGGTGTTGATACAAAACGGGCTCTTTGATGAGGATCGAGCGTGGCAATCGATCGAGGATTATTTTATGTGGCTACGCATATCGCGGACTTCCGGCGTCTGCTTGCTGGTGGAACCCCTGGTGCGCTATCGTATCCATGCATCAAATATATCGAGTAACCAGCTGCGCCAAGTTGAACGGGAGGTGGGCCTGTTTTGCCGCTTGCTGGAAATGGAACGCGATGCCCGCGTGCGTCGGCTGCTTTGTCACAAGAAGCGTCGCCTTTTTCATGAATGGGCATACCATGCCCGGGAGTCAGGCGATCGTGCCCTTTTCAAGAAAAGGGCTCGGGCCGCCCTGCTCCGTTGGCCTTGGTACTGGAAGAACTGGGCCTATTGGGTTTTTGCGCATTTTCCATTATCGTCAGGTTGGAAACGCTAGGAGCGGGAAAAGAGGATGTGCTGGGCCAACTGCCGGAGGATTTTTTTTTCCTCTGGCGTAAATTCGATCAGGTAGTATCCCAATCCGAAAAGGGGGATGACAGCCAAGCCCAAAAACAGCAACGGCCAGGGAGAGAGGGGCAACTGGCGGAGGCCGAGCAGTATGAGTGCGGCCGCCGCCAGCAAGGCCAAGGCACGGGAGAGGATTTTGATGTAAGTCCGAAGCGGGAAGCCAATGAGCCGTGGATGGAAATAGAAGTCAAAAAAGCAGCAAGCCGTCAGGGTAATGGACGTTCCCCAGGCGATTCCCCAGAGTCCGAAGGGCCCTACCAAAATCAGGCTGAGCAGCAGGTTCACAATGGATGAGACCAGCGAGTATAGGATGAACGGCTTGTGGCGGTTGATCCCAAAGGCGATTACCGAGGACGGGGTGAAGGTGAAGATGATGATTTGCGGGAGCAGCAGGATCGGGAGCAGCGGGTAGTACGGAACGAATTGCGGGCCGACCCAGACGCGCAGCACGCGGTCCCCCAGCACGATCAGGTAGGCGATCAGCGGATAGCTGAACAGGATCGTGAGGCGCATGCCGTGAAAAAACAGCACCGGGATCTTTTCCCTCTCCCGGCCGGCCTCCATTTCGCTGGCCAGGGGAATGAAAAAAGGCAGCAGGGCCAGGACGATGCCGCGCACGATCTCGACCAGCTTCCATGCCGAGTAATAGAACATGATCTCCGCGCTGGTGCGGAAAACGCCCAGGACCATGGTGTCGATATAGTAAAAAAAACGGTTGGCGATGAGCGAGATGACGATCCAGGAACTGTAGCGGAACAGCGATTTTTTCAGACCGGAAGCAATTGCCGGCAGGGGCCCGCCGGGCCAGATGCCGGCGGAAAAAAGCCTTCGCCCCTGAACGGCCAGGGTGATCCACAGCATGGCATTGACGAAGAAATTCGCCGCCGCCAGAGCCGCGATTCCCTGTCCGCCTGAAATCAGCAGCCAGAACAGGCCGAAGCGCAGCAGCCATTTCAGCGCCAATCCGACCTGAATCCGGTCGAAGCGGTGAAAACTCTGCAGGACGATGCGCCCGGGAGAAAGGAACAGGGAGAGGGCGGCGTCGGCGGTCAGCCAGCCCAGGGTCCAGCGGGCCGCCTGCAGCTGGCCGGCGGGGATGTGGAAAAAACGAGGCAAAAGCCAGACGCAGAGCGCGCCCAGCGCCAGCGCCATCAGCGCCGTCAGCCGATAGAAAAAGAGGGAGTAGCGGAAAAGCTGGGCGCTGCCCGCCTTGTCCCCCCGGCCCCGCGACTCGCTCAGGTGCTTCAGGAACGCCGTGGAAAGTCCGATGTCCAGGAGGGAGAAGTACTCGGCGCTGGCGGTCAGCAGGACCCACAGGCCGTTGGCCTCGATCCCCAGGCGGCGGATCATCAGGGAAACGATGATGAAATTGGTGGCCAGCGAGAGCCCGTATTGCGCCAGGTTGGAGGAGAAATTCGAGAAAAACTGTCTTTTCCTATCCATGCGCCCGGTCCGCGATTTCGCTGATCAGATCGACATGGCGGGCCGTGGCCCGCCCCGGATGGTAAGCCAGCCGGGTTCGGTAATTCCGGCGCGCCTCGCGTTGCCAGTCGGGATGAGCCAGGACGAAGCGCGTCGCCTCTTCCAGGCCGTTCACGCCGCTGACGAGCCCGGTGTGGCGCCCGACGTTTACGCGCTCGTCATCCTCCGCGTTCTCCCACGTAATCCCGAACATTTCCGGCAGGGTGAGGCGAAAGAAATCGGGGCAGTCGATGTAGACCACGGGCCCCCGGTCGGCCAGGATGTATTCCAGCGCCACGCCGCTGACGTCGGTGACCAGGGCATCCGCGCGCAGGAGCGCGTCCAGCGAGTTTCCCTCGATGAACTCGACATTGGGCAGCGCTGAAAAACGCCGCTTCAGCTCCAGCGGCCAGTTGTGGCCCGATTTATCCTGCCAAGGCGGCTGGTAGCACATCGGGTGCAGCTTGATGAGCAGGCGGACCGGCAGGGAGAGAAGGCGCTCGATTGGTTCGCTCCCGTACGCATCCAGGCAGGTCCGGGGCTCAAAGGACGGAGCAAAGAGCACGGTGGGCGCGGCGGGGTCGGCCCCCGCTGCCTGCCGGGCCCTGCTTTGAAAGAGTGGATCGCTGCGGGGGTATCCGGCTTCATGGAGCTGGGTCTTGCAGGATGATCCGGGGTGAGAATGAACGAATTCCTGGAAAAGGTCGAACAGGAGAGGCCCGGTCAGGAAGAAATGATCGAAATCCAGGGTGGCGGCGATGACGGAATTGCCCTTGCTTGGCAGGCCGTGGGGGATCAGCATGCTCTGCCGCGCTCGGGCCGGAATCCCCCCGATGTACTGGGAAAGCGAGATGTACAGGTCGACGGGGAGCGCGTACTTCAGGTCATCGGCATTGACGGCCGGATGCTGGTCGGGGGCCGGGGAGCCTTGGGCCGGGGCGATGAAATAGGACCTGATGCGCTTATTGCCAGAGAGGATCTCCAGCACCGGCTGCACGCAGGCCATCTGCGCCGGAACGGGGATTTCCCAGAGCAGGATCCGGCGCCCGAGGAGACGATCGCCCGCGAAGCGCAAGTTGGTGCGCAGAATGCCGACCCCGCGGCCCAGCCAGCGCTTAACGCTTTTCATAGAGCAGGAAGAGGTGGTCGGTGGCTTTGCCGCGGCCGCGTACCTGGCCCAGATGGGTCAGGCGCTGCAGGCGATCGAGCAGGGAATCGGCGGCGGCCAGGAGGGCCAGCGGCGCATGGCGGAAAGCCCAGAGCGGCAGGAGCCGGTTCATCCAGTATTCCTGCTGCAGGCGCCGGTAGGTGGGGGATTCCCGGAGCAGCCGGAAGCCCGCCTCGTGAAGCATACGCGCGAACTCCTGGCGGTTCCGGTAAATGGCGAAGTAGCCGTTGCGGGACTCGAAGCGCTCCCCAGCGCTCAGCGAATCCCTACAGAGCAGGATTCCGCCGGGCTCCAGCAGTTCGCGCGCCTCGGCCAGCAGGCGGGAGGCTTCCGCGTCGGTCAGGTAGAGCAACAGGCTGCTCAGGTAAACGAGCGAGCACGGCATGTGCTCGGGAAGATGGCAGGCATCCCCCTCGATCAGCTCAACGTTCGACAGGTCCTTCTGCTGCAGGCGGCGGTGCGCATGGAGCAGGATCGAGGGGGAATTGTCCATGCCGATGACCCGATCGGAGCGCGGGGAGAAGAACTCGAGCCAGCGGCCATTGCCGCAGCCGAGCTCGAGGACCGTGGAGAAGCGCCGCCCGGGAAGCAGGCGGCGCAGCGTCGACTTTTCCCTGCGATCCCGGTAGATCGCCCCCGCCGCCGAGAAGACGTCCAGGACTCCGGCTTCCTCCATGCCGGCTTCCCGGGCATGACGGTCGTAGAAATCCTTCACCTCGGAATGGATCATGAGAGCAGCGCGGGGATGAGCTGCAGGCTGGTGATGCGCAAACGGGAATGCCGCTGGATCTCGCTCTCCCCGTAACCGATGCTGCGGTCCGCCGCGATGCCGGTTCCGTATATCAGAAAAGGCACCGGCTGCGGCTGGTGCTGGCCGTCGGACAAGCGGGTGGTATGGTCGGGCAGGAATGCCAGGCGGAACTCCCCGGGATGGTGCTGCCGCAAGTAGTGCACGAGCGGGCCGAGCAGCTCCCGGTCGACGCGCTCCAGGACCGCGATTTTTCCGCTCAGCGAATGCCGGTGGCTTTCTTCGTCGGCGGCATTGACGTGAATGTAGACGAAATCGGAGCGCTGCAGCCCGCGGATGGAGTAGGCCAGTTTCGCCTGCAGGTTGGTGTCGCTGTAGCCGGTGGCCTCCGGGATCGTCTCGGCGATCATTTGTCCGGCGATGCCGATGCCGCGGATGCTGTCGATCCCGCAAACGACGGTCCCGGCGATGCCATGAACCTCCTGGAAGGACGGCAGCGCGGGCTTTTCGGATGGTGACCAGACCCAGCACATCGAGGCCCGGGTGGAGAAACGGCGGTTCAGGCCCGTGATCTGCTCCAGGGATGAGCGCAGGAACTCGTTGATGCGCGCGGCGAAAGGTTCGGCCCGGCGGGTGCGGGCACGGACGAGCCGCTCCGCCCAGGGAGCCCCGATATGCAGATGGGGCGGGCTTGTCAGCAGGTCGTTGGCGCGAATTGGGACGCTGCGCAGGATCAGCAGGTTGCGGTAGCTCTGCCCGGCATAGATCTCCATGCTTGCCGGGCCGGTGTCCAGATGACCGATCAGGGACAGGGCCTCCCCGTCACTGATCTGGGCGGCGGTGAAATCGGAGATGAGGCCGGCCGCATCCACCGAGATCAGGTTGCAGCGCAGGACGATGTCGTGGTCCTGCAGGGAGATGCCGCGGGCCAGCGCTTCGAACGACGCCCGGCCGGAGGGATAAAGGCTGCGCGGGTCGAATCCCAGGATGCCCATGTTGGCGACGGCGCTCTCTACGGGCATGCCGCGGTAGCAGGTGCGCACCAGTCCGGTCGTCCCGCTGCGGGCCAGGAAACTGGCATAGGGCATGAATGCGGCTTCGAGCGGCGTTTTTCCGCCCAGTTCCGCCTGCGGCAGGTCGCTCATGCCATCGACCACCAGTACGACGATTTTCATGGCATGACCTCGGCGGCCCGGCGCAAGTCGTCGGCCGTATCGATCTCGGCCCAGTCGCCGGCATCGATGGGAAGGACACGAATGGAGAAATCGGCGATGTGCTCGGCGATCACGACATCGAAGTATTTCGCGGTCGTCACCGGGTCCTCGGCGTCCAGGTGCCGGAACAGGCATTGGGCCGCCGGCTCGTCCAGCAGCAGCAGCCCGCCCGATTTCCAGAGCTGCCCGGGCGGCAGGGTGGAACCGGGACGGACGATCTCCATGGAGCGGACCTGTCCCCCCGCGGCGGTGACCAGAACAGACCCGTCCTGTCCGGCCTGAAAGGGGCTGGCCATCCAGGTGATGCCGCTGGACGCCGCGTGCAGGCAAGACGAGAGGCGCTGCTGGCAGTTCCGCCCCCAGACCACGTCGCCTTCCAGCAAGATGCCGCCCCGGCCCAGGAAGTCGGCCGCCAGCTGCAGCGTCGCGGCGTTGTTGGCGGTGCGGAAATTCGCGGCCCGGGCATAACGCAGCGTCATTTTCCCAAACTGCGCCCCCAATTGCTCCTCGAGAGCATCGGCCTGAAATCCAGTGAGGATCAGCACCTCGGAAACGCCAAGCTCCAGGAGCCCGTTCAGCTCGTGTTCGATGATGCTCCGGCTCCCCACCCGCAGCAGGCATTTGGGCATGGTGGCGGTCAGCGGCAGAAGCCGGGTGCCTTGCCCCGCAGCCAGAATCGCGGCGCGAAGTGTGTACATTGAAAAAGTATAAAAGAAAGCGGCCCTGATGTCAAAATGAGCGTTGGGGGGAAGGATCCGGCCTGTCCGGATTTTGCGCGGTGTCAGCCACATCGAAGGGCTGGAACTGGCTATTGAAGTCTTTCCAGTCAAGGTGCCCCGGGTTGGTTTTCCGCAGGATCAGGAAGCCTGGGGCGGCCGGGTCGGCTTCCTCCGCATAGCCGAAATTGCTGACCAGGATGTTGCCGACGGTGCGCGTGGCGGGGAGTTTGGCGTCGTGAAAGACGAGCAGCTTTCCCTGCGTCAGCATGAGGTGGGCATAATAGACGTCCAGGAAGATGTCCGAAAAGATGTGGCTGCCGTCGATGAAGCCCATGTCGATCTGCTTGCCTGAGCGCAACAGCATGGGCAATGCCAGGTGGGAAGGCTCGGCCAGCCATTGGAATGGGGCGCCGAGGTGCATCCGGTACACGTTCATCAGGCCACAACCTTGGTAATAGGAATGCTGTTGGAAGGGATCTATCGAAATGTGGCTTTCTCCTCGGGTAATCTGCAAGGCTAGCAGCAAATGACAGGCGGACATGCCGAAAGCCAGCCCGATTTCCAGGCTCTGCCTGACGTTCTCCTGGACGGCCAGACGCAAAAGCCCGCGGCCTTCCTTCTCGGCGATGGGGCTGGAGGAGACATCGAGCGGAGCGCCATTGCAGGTGCGGGAGGTCCGGGAGCGATAGAACTCCTCGATTGAACTCAGGGCTTGCGGAACTATTTTTCGGGCCGGATCGGCCAGGTCGAAGTTCGCCAGGATATGGCTGGCCAGGACGGCCGCGGGCGCGTTCCAGATGTCCGGGGCGGAATGATCGCCCAAGCGCCATTTGATCCGGCGAAGCATGTTCCGGGTTTTCATGACTCCATTGTAACCCAGACGCGGTCAGCAGTCCATGATGAGCGGCGGGCTTCCGGCTTCAGGCCCCGGCGGCGATGATGGCGCAAATCCTCTCCTGGTCAGCGGTTTTTAGGTACGGGGGCATGGGCAGGCTGAATATCTCGCCGGCGATCTTCTCCGCGACCGGGAAGTCGCCCTTGCGATAGCCCAGGCAGGCGAAGGCCTCCTGCAAATGCAGGGGGATCGGATAATAGATGGCGGTGGGAATGCCGGCGGCACGCAGTTTCTGGACGACATCGTGGCGGCGGGGATGCAGGACCGAGTACTGGGCCCAGGCCGAGACGTTCCCATCACGGACCGCCGGTGTTTTTACTGCCCCGGCCAAAGTGGTGGTGCGACGCTTGTGCATTGAGAAAGTATAAATGAAAGCCTGCCTCAAGTCAAAAGGGCGCTCGGATAGATTTTTAGATGAGGCAATATGGAATCCTCTGTTGGATTTCTTGACTATCCCGAACGATTTCCCTACAATAAAATTGGCCTTTCGCCGTGGCGGTAGTTGTGGAGCCGGCTGAGTTTTTTGCTGTATCCTTGCTTTCAGCAAGATTTGGGAGTAGCGCAGGATTCGCTCTATAGCCTGTATCAGAATGGCGAACTTAGGGGTGGTAACATCATGCGATTGAAACCGATTGTGGAGAGTCATTTCACGCTGGGGCTACTAACAGGCTTATACCCAGCATTGTTCTTCATCTCACATAATTGGTTTGAAATCGGGATTGCGCAAAGTTGCTTCATACTGCTTGTGCTGAGCATTGTTGCTTTCTTCACGATTTCGTTCGCCCACTTTGTCCTATCCCGCCTACCGCTCCATTTTGCTCGAAAGTATGAGACTGGCGCTCCGAGTATGGGAACTTCCCGGCTTCCACAAGGTCTAGTGAGGGCTGGTCTTTTTTTGCTTTCTGTCGCGATCTTGCTGGGATATCTGAGCTTCGTGATCCTTGATCTGGAGCGGAATATCGGTTCAATAAAGATCCGTCATTTGACCGTTCTGGCCGCAATGGTCGTTTTTTGCTGGTGCCTGGTCCGGGCCCATAAGACCGGTGGCCGATGGATCGACTTGGTAACTCCACTGAACGTATTTCTCTCGATTTTGACCTTGCTTGCCTTTAGTAATCTGGCTTTCTCAGTCCTGAGGTCTCTTGTGCCAGATGGAGACACGCCGACCGCCGAAGAAAAAGTCGCCATGGATACTTATAATCGGGTCCGTTTCAAGTTCAAACCGAATATATATCTGATCGTCCCAGACAGCTATCCCAGCAACCCGGTTTTGAAACGTTTCTTCAGTTTCGACAACCGATCCTTCAACGCGGAACTCGAGCAATTGGGATTCCGTGTGTATGACCGCTATTTTTCGTCTTATTCAACTTCATTGGAAAGCATGCATTCGATGTTTTCCATGAATCATAACTATTGTCGCAAAAGCATGGGCCAGGGTACATTGGGATTGCGTGCGGTGATCGCCGGGCGAAAAAACAATGTGATCGACATATTAAAGAACAACGGCTATGAAAGCATCTATGTGCATGAAACCGATTATTTGGTGAAAGGAAACTGCTTCATCAAGCGCTGCCTGCCGTCCTTGACAACATTCGAGAGATTGCTGAACAACTTAAAAAACTTCTATTTCTTTCGGGTTCTGGTCGCATCCCGGCTTTATGATGTCGGTGCTGAGATGGTGGGCCAAATCGATCGAACATGCCCTGGCAGCCAAAGGTTTATCTACAAGCACTTTATGGATGCGCACAGCAATGTTAAGAGCTATGAGAAGCACTATCTAAACAAGTTGGATGTTTTTCGCAAGAACTATCCAAAACAAATTCGAGGAACGAACAAAATTCTGGTCGCAGAGGCCAGCCGAATCATTGCAAAGGATCCGACCGCAATCGTGATCATCGTTGCGGATCATGGCACCTGGGGGGGTGCAGAGAGAACGCCTGCAGGACTCAGCGAAGATGAGATCCTCGACAAGTTCAACGTTTTTTTGGCGATCAGGTGGGGTAGCGCCTATCATGGCCAGTACGACACCTCGATAAAGACCGGCGTGAATTTGTTCCGCTTTATTTTTGCGTACCTGGGTCAGGACGAAAGTATCATCCGGACAAAAACAGCCGATGACAGTTATTTGCGCCTGAAAGGAATCTGGAAGACGGTGGAGGATGGGAAAGTTATGCGAGAACCCAAGTGCATATGCGCCGCGACCCACAAGTCATGATTTCCATATGGAATCGCTGGCATAGCGGTCTCTTATACAATCGCCTATTACCTCATCCTTTTCCCATCCCTAATTTACTTTTTTTGTGGCACGCCCGTGACGACGAGCTTGTTCCTGCGCGCCCTTTATCCTTTCCCCTTGACGATGCTACCTGCCGTTGCAGCCATTATGTTGGTCAAGCATGTATGGTCCGGCGATTCATTTCTGTTGCATTTTCTTTGTTCTTCATAGAAGATTTCTTAAAATTGTTGCTTAGAAAAGCGAAGCGAGGATTGAAAAATTTTTTTCGGGAGGTAGCCGGGGAAATAATTTGGGAGAATTGAGTCTAAGCAGATGATGCTCTCAAACCAGCTGTTCCATTCTTATCCGGTGATGATCGAGCAAATCCTTTTTTGTTCGCTGGCCTCCAGGTAAGGATGCATAGGCAGGCTGAATATTTCGCCGGCGATCTTCTCGGCCACCGGTAAATCTCCCTGGCGGTATCCCAGGTTGGCGAAGGCTTCCTGCAGGTGCAGGGGGATCGGGTAATAGACGGCAGTGGGGATGCCGTGGTCGCGCAGTTTCCTGATGAC
Organism: Candidatus Aminicenantia bacterium; assembly: GCA_041738575.1. Lineage (GTDB taxonomy): Bacteria > Acidobacteriota > Aminicenantia > UBA2199 > UBA2199 > UBA2199. The sequence continues at coordinate 6,944 of JBGSPO010000189.1, read as the reverse complement.
CTCGTCACGGCGCGGATGCAGCACCGAATACTGCGCCCAGGCGGAGATGTTCCCGGGAAGGATCTTCGGGGTTTGCACCGCTCCGTTCAGCAGGCGATCGTAGTTGGCCGCGACGGCCTGGCGCAAGTCGATCTCTTCCGGGAATATCTCCATCTTGGCCAGCAGCACCGCGGCCTGCAACGAGTCCATGCGGCCGTTGATGCCGATGCGCACATTGGTGTACTTGTCGACGCCCTGGCCGTGGACGCGAATGGAGAGAAGCTGCTCGTGCGTTTCCTTATCGTCGGTGAATATCATGCCGCCGTCGCCATAGCAGCCCAGTGGCTTGGCCGGAAAGAAGCTGGTGCCCGCGACCCCGGCCAGGGCCCCGGCCTTCCTGCCTTTCTGGCTGCCACCGAAACTCTGCGCCGTGTCCTCAAGGACGAACAGCTTGTACTTGTCGGCGATGGCCTGGATGGTAGTATAGTCGGCCGGCTGGCCGAAAAGGTCCACGGGGATGATTCCCCTGGGCTTGAGTTTTTTCCGGGCGATGGTTTCCACGATGGCGGCTTCGAGCCTGGCCGGGTCGATGTTGAATGTTTCGGGGTCGATGTCGACGAAGACCGGGGTGGCGCCGGTGAGGGCGATGGCGCCGGCGGTGGCGATGAACGTGAAAGTGGGAGCGAAAACGGCATCGCCGGGTCCGACTTTCTCGACCATCAGCGGCATGAGCAGGGCATCGGTGCCGCTGGCGACCGCCACGGCGTACGGGGCTCCCGTGTAGGCTGCCAGCTTGGCTTCGAGTTCGGCGATCTCCGGTCCCATGATATATTGGCCATGGTTTAATATGGCCTGGAAACGGGCTTCGATCTGCCCGCGGATCCGCTTTTGCTGCATTGCCAGGTCGATGAACTGCATGTCATACTCCTAAAGTTTCGCTCAAAACCAACCATGACCACGAACGCTCCGCATCTGAAGCCGGTGCCGGATGATGGCTTCCCTTGCGGCGTCCGGGAATGGCCTTTGCCGGAAACTGTCCGGTGGGATCATCTTTTTCTTTATCATACACTATTTTCGGGTTGCCTGGCAAATCTGTCTGCTCAACTTGACAAAAAATGTCACTCAGAATGGCGAATATTGGCATTTTTTGTCGTGCCGGGGTATAGAAAGCCATATGTTTCAGTTTTTTTATTTGGCAGAAAAAATGCTTGATAATAGTGAATCCTTAAGGAGGTTCATAATGAACAAAAAAGGTTTTACACTGATCGAATTGCTGATCGTCGTGGCGATCATAGGCATCATCGCCGCTATCGCCATACCCAACCTGCTGGTTGCCCTGCAGAAAGGCAAGCAGAAAGCGACCATGGGTGACTTGAAGTCGATTGGAACTGGAATCGAATCCTACATCACCGATTGGGCGGTTGCTCCCGAAACCAGCCCGATGATCGATGGTCTTGCCACCGCAGATGGCTGGTTTGAACCGTTCTACATCAAGATCGCTCCCAAGGCTGATGGTTGGGGCAAACCCTGGGGTTATGAATCCCGTGGTACAGCAGATGATGAATACTCCATCTACTCGGCAGGGCGTGATGGCTCCGGCGTCCCCGCTGGAATTACTGATCCACCGCTCAGGCAGTATATCTGCACGACACTTAGCGATTTCAACTGGGATATAGTTTTCTCCAATGGCAGCTATACTGTTGGGCCTGATGTAAAGAGATAATCACGGCGAATTCTTTGTTTAAAAGCGGCTGGAAAATAATTCCAGCCGCTTTTTTTTTACTGCTTAATTTTTCGGCCAGCGAGGTCAAGGGGTTGTTTTTCGTCCGCCTGGCCTATTTTCTCTTCCTGCTGGCGTTGATCTCCCTTTGCGGCCGTTTCCGCCTTGAGCGGCTCCTGGCCCCGATCAGCGGCGGCATCGCCTCGATCCTGTTCATTTACGGCATTGTCCAGAAATTTGTCCTTTTCCCCCTGATTCTGGAACAGGTCAATTCCGGTCCCTCTTTTCATGCCCGTGCCCTATATGCCCGCGTCGCATCGGGGCGCGTCTTCGCCATTTTCCCCCTGCCCTCCCTCAATGCCATGATCTGCGGCCTGCTGCTGATATTCATAGTCCATTATTTCTACCGGTCTCGAGGCCGCATCCGCCTGTTCTGGGGGATCCTCTTTGTTCTCGGCGCCTGCAATCTGGTGCTGACCCAGTCCTTCGGCGGCATCCTCTTCTTCACGGCCGGCATCCTGTTTTACCTGTTCGCCTCGCGCATATTTAAATTCAAGTACCTGGCGCCGCTGCTCATGGTCCTGGCCCTGGTCTTGTTCCTGGTCACGGCGCTGCGTTTTTCAGAGGCCAAGGAAATGGCCCCGGCCAAGCTGCGTTTTGCCAATTGGGCCCAGGCCGGCCGCGTGATCGCCTCGGCTCCCGTCCTGGGAGTCGGCCTGGGTAATTATGAGACTGCCGTGCCGGCTTTTGTTTTGCCTGGCGAACCCGCTTCCATTTATGCCCACAATTTTTTCCTGCAATGGGCCGCCGAAACCGGGCTGCCGCTCTTCATCCTGCTGATCGCTGTTTGCCTGCCCTTCATCAAGAAGGCTCTGGCGGACTCACTGCGCCCTGAAAACGCCCTTTTTGCCTCGACTTGCGTCATGCTCCTGTTCTTTAACCTGTTCGACGTGGGCAATTTTTTTTTCGCGGCCGGGATCAGTTTTGCCATTGTATTTTCCCAGATCGTCCCCTTGAGAAGGGGGGCGCGGCGTCCCCTTCATTTTGCGATCGTTGCCTTGCTGGCCTTGCCGCTGCTGGTCCATGCCGCCGCCGTGAGCCGCCAGCAAACCGGCGACGTGTGGCTCAGCCGCCAGAAGCCCAGACGGGCCGAGGGCTTCTATCGCTCGGCCTTGAAACTCGAGCCGTTTTCCTATCGCGCCTGGCTGGGCTTGGCCCAGGTCGCCTGGGAAAAAGGGGACATCCCCGAGGCGGAGAAGTTGTTGCAAAAAGTCCTGGGCATCTTTCCCGGGCAGCCCTATGCCAATTTCCGCCTCTCACAGGCGGCCCGGCGCCGAGGCGCCTACCTGACCGCCTTGGCACTCGCCCGCAAGGCGGCCGCAGCCAACAAAACAAACCGTCAATACCAGAGGTGGCATGAATTTATTCAAGACACTCTCGCCAAGCAGCTCGCGCTTCCGGGAAATTGAGTTTACCCTGCTCCTGGGCTGGGCCCTGCTCTACCCGGCCAAAATAGGTTACTCCTATTATCTCGGTTTCATTTGCCTGCTGGCGATATTCACTCTGGCCAAGATCGTTGTCCTGAAGAACATCGTCTTCGACCGTTTCTCACTCTTTCTTATCGCCTTTAATGCCATTTTTATCTTTAGCTCCTTTTTTTCCCCGCACCCGATCAAGTCCCTGTTTTTTGCCGCCGATGTCTTCCTGGTCTCGCTATGGTCCATTTTCTTTTTCATGGAGAAGGAAGACATGTGGCGCTACCTGCGCCTGGTGGCCTACGTGATCTCGCTCTCCTCCCTGGGAGTGATCATCGCTTTCGCCATGCAGGGCGGGCGCCTGCCGGTCACCGCCTCGTTCAGGAATCCCATCCTGCAGGGGATCGCCTCGGCGCTGGCCGTCCTCATTTTCCTGCATGCGTTGCTGCGGCGCTATCAGCGCGCCGATCTTTTTTTATTGGCGCTCAATGCCGGGGCGGCCGGGCTTGCCGGCTCAAAGGCTGCCTCCTTAGGCCTTGTCCTATTCACGGCGGCCATGGTTTTTAAGCACAAGCGCAAATGGCTTTTCTACCTGGCCGGTCTGCTGCTCCTCCTTGTCGTATTGCCCAACCCCGTGCGGCGTACGGTGGTCCATTCGCTGCGCCACGACCCCTATGTCTTCGACCGCCTGGATATCTGGAACATGTCAGCGCGCATGTTTCGCGGCCACCCCTGGGTGGGTGTCGGCCCCGACCTGTTCGCCGAGGCGGCCCGGCGTTTCAATTTCGCCCAGGACAAGGGGCTGTCGCGCTACGGCAAGGTCCCGGAGTCGGCGCACAGCGACTATTGGCAGATCATCGTCGAAAACGGCTTGCCCGGCCTGGTCTTTGTCCTGTTGTTCCTCTTTTTTGCCGTCCGCCGCCTGCTGTCGCCGCCCTGGTTCGATCCGGCAAAACTGCTGCTGGCCTTTCTGCTGGCCCAGATGCTGCTGTTCAACCTGCTCTTTCAGTTTTTTTTCCTTTTCCTCTTCTTCTTCCTATTGCGGAATTTTCTCTCCTCCAACCGCAGCTTTGTCGCCCTGCGAGCCGGATCGCGGGTGTTTTTTTCCGCAACCCTCGTTTTCATGCTGCTCGTCCTTTACCTGTTTCCTTTCATTGCCGACCGCTGCCTGGCAATGGCTTCCCGGAGCAAGGATCTCGTGCGCCGTTATGCCCTGCTGCAAAAAACGGCGCTTTTCAGTCCGCTCGATGGGAGGGCGCCCTTGGCCAAAGCCGAGCTGCAGCGTAACTTCGCCCGTTCCCGCTCCGATCCCGTTGCCTGGACCCATGCCCTGGACAATGCGCGCCTGGCCCAGCGCTTGAACAGGAACAGTACGGATGCCCTAATCCTGGAAGCGGAGCTGTTTCATGATGTCCGGGTGCGCGGGCGCCACTATCCGGCCCAGGCTGAGGAGATATTGATACCCCTGCGCCAGGCCGGGAAACTGGCCCCGTTCAACCCCTTCCTGATACTGCATCAGGCGATTATTTTGCGGGAATTCGGACGGAACGCTGAAGCCCGCGACCGGGCGCGGGCCGCGCTCGATCTGGAGCCGGATTTTGTGGCGGCCATTGTGTTCAACCATGAATTGGATGGCTTCCCGGCCGACGACCCGGCCCTACGGGAACGGCTAGCCCGAATTCGTGAAAAAGGAGGACAGCGGCGCCCCCGCCCAGGCTCCTATCTTTTCAAACTGCGCCAGCTGCCGGAGGGCGCTCGGGGACAATGAAAAGCCGTCAGGGTCGCTGTTTGGCAGGAAATATGCTTAAAAATAGTCAGGCCGGAAGGAGGCTCTGATGAAGATCAAGGGTTTTACGCTGATCGAGCTGTTGATCGTTGTGGCCATTATCGGCATAATCGCCGCCATCGCCATTCCCAACCTGATGGTAGCCATACAGAAAGGCAAGCAGAAAGCGACCATGGCCGACCTGAAATCCATCGGCACAGGGATAGAATCCTATATAACCGACTGGACTGTTGCCCCCACAGCCAACCCAACAATCGGTGGTGGTGCCACCTGGTTCGAGCCGTTCTACATCAAGATCTGCCCCGAGGTAGATGGCTGGGGGCATCCATTTGGGTACGAGTTTACAGCCAACTTTGACGAGTATTCTCTGTTTTCAGCGGGGCGCGATGGCACGAGTGTCGCGCCTGTTGCCGTGGTTGTACCTCCTGGCGGCCCGCTGTACATTTGCACCAAACTGAGCGATTTCATGAATGATATTTGTTTCTCGGACGGCTATTTCACCGTCGGGCCGGATGTGAAAAGATAATCCCAAACGCCCTTCAACAAGGGGCGGCAGGAAGAGATCTTTCAGTATCGCTGGTTAACCCCCATCAAGAACTGTCGGTTTCTCAGTCCACCTGCGCTTCCAGCCTGATGAAGATATAGGGGCTGCGATAATCGTTGGTGCGGATCTTGACCATGTTGTTGAACGTGCCCTTTTCGAAGGGGGTGAAGGTGAGGATGATCTCGGTGGACTTCTTGGGGCCGACGCTATTGGTCTTGAAGGCCAGCGATATTTCCGGGCTGCCGCTCACCTCGAGGATGCGCAGGTCGAGGCTGCCGAGGTTGCTCAGGTTGAGCTTGCGCACGTAAGCCTTGCCGGTGCTGACCGCGCCGAAGGGGATCTGTTCGGGCTTGAGGTCGGCCTGGGCGAAGTCCTTGACGATGACGGTGCCGCTCAGGGTCAGACGCGTCTCCGCTTCTTCGGAGCCGTTGCTGGTGACGGTGATGGTCTTGATGACCTTGCCGTTGTAGCCGCTGGTGTTGAACTTGGCGGTGATCGTCCCTTTTTCCCCGGGCCTGTATTCCTTTTTGGTCAATGCCGCCGTGGTGCAGCCGCAGGCCGGGATGATGTTGGTGATGACCAAAAGCTCGTTGCCGGTGTTCTCGAATTCAAAGACGATGTCCACGGTCTTGCCGCTGGCCGCCTGGCCGAAATCGAAGGTGGTGCTCCTGAACTTGATGGCCGGCTTGGCGAACACGACCGCGGCAAGCAAAAAAAGAACGGTGAACAGGTTGCGTTTCATTTTTCCTCCAATTCCTTGATTTTTTTCTCGAGCAGCCGCAATTTGTCCCTCATGGACGCCAGGTTCCTGGCCAGGACCATGTTCCGGCGCCAGTCGCCGATCTCCTGGTGCGGGATGCCGGCGACGATCGTCTTGGACTTGATCGACCCGGTAACGCCCGACTTGGCGGCGATCATCACGCCGTCGGCGATATGGATGTGGTCGGCGATGCCGACTTGGCCGCCCATGATCACCTGGGAGCCGATACGCGTCGAGCCGGAGATGCCCGTCTGGGACGATATGGCGCTGTCGCGGCCGATGCGCACGTTGTGGCCGACCTGCACCAGGTTGTCCAGCTTGACGTTCTCCTCCAGTACCGTCTCCTCGATGGTTGAGCGGTCGATGCAGGTGTTGGCGCCGATCTCGCATCCGGAGCCGATGATCACCTTGCCGACCTGCGGCACCTTGACTGCGGCGCCCTCGGCGGTGCGCCCGAAGCCGAAGCCATCGGCGCCGATGACCGCGCCGGGGTGGATGATCACGTTGTCGCCGATCTCCACGTTCTCGCGGATCACTACGTTGGCATAGACGAGGCAGTTGCGGCCGATGGCCACGTCGTGATAAATCGCCACGCCGGAGTGGATCTCGCTGCCGGCGCCGATGCGGCTGCGCGCGCCGACAAAGGCGAAGGGACCGACACTGACGCCGGCGCCGAGCTC
>JBGSPO010000177.1:0-7965 GCA_041738575.1 Candidatus Aminicenantia bacterium | reverse complement strand
GTGGGCCGTGCGCCAGCTGGCCAAAAAGATCCGGCGCCCGGCGCGCATCGTCACCGTGTTCCCCGACGGCGCTTCCCGCTACCTGAGCACGATCTACAACGACGACTGGCTCGAGGAAAAAGGCCTGAAATAAAATTATATTGCCGTTTCTCGCCGTTTTCCCGCCAATTCCTGCAAGCTTGCAGAACTTTTTTTGTTTTCCTTTCGTAATTAAGGCATACCGCTGGAGGCATCCGATGAAGAAAATAGTCGCGCTCAGTATGATCGTCCTTGTTTTGGTCCTGGCCGTCCGGGCCCAAGACCAGCCGATAAAGTCCCTGACCCTGGCCGATGTGATCGAGCAGACCTTGAAGAACAACCTCGACCTGCAGATCGAAATGTCCAACCCGGAGATCGCCCGGGCGCTCAAGAACAAGAGCGCGGCCATTTTCATTCCGACTCTTGCCGTGAATTTCAACCGCGCCTCGACCTCCACTCCCAGTTCCAGCATTTTCACCGGCGCCGACATCGAAAAGGCCGATGCCGGCTCGCTGAATTTCACCCTGACGCAGCGGCTGCTGCTGGGCGGCAGCCTGGACATCACCCTGGACAACTCCCGTAACTCGACCAACTCGCGCTTCACGCAGATCAACCCGCGCTACAATTCCCAGATGCGCTTCAACCTGACCCAGCCGCTGCTGAAGGATTTCGGCCTCACGGCCACCAAGAGGAATATTTATCTTGCCCGCAACAACCAGGGCAGATCGATCTTTGCCCTGAAGCAGCAGGTGATCGACCTGATCTACCAGACTGAGGAAGCCTATTGGAACCTGGTCTATTCGCACCAGAACATGGCGGTCAAGGAGAAGTCGCTGCAGCTGGCCAAGGACCTGTTGAAGCAGAATGAGATCCAGGTCAAGGTCGGCGTTTCGGCGCCCATGGACATCCTGACCGCCCAGGCCGAGGTGGCTGCCCGCGAAAGCGAGACGCTGCAGGCCCGCAGCCAGATCCAGACTTATGAAGAAAACCTGCGCCGCATCCTGAACATCAGCCGGATGCCCGAAGCCATCGTCCCCAGCGACCAGCCGCTGTTCAGCCCGGTGCAGGCCGACCTGAACGATTTCCTGGAGACCGCCCTGGAAAAAAGGCCCGACATCGAGCAGGTGCGCCTCGACCTGAAGAGCAAGAACATCGACGTCCGCTATTATCGCAACCAGCTTCTCCCCGACCTGCAGCTCACCGCCTCGTATTATACCAAGGGCCTGAGCGGCACGCCGCAGGACGTGGACATCATCCTGATCGCGGACGGCGGCAACGGCGCCGGCGTCATCGGGGGAAATCTCAGCGACGCGTTGCGCGACGTGCTGAAAAGCCTCTACAAGAACTATGCCATCGGCCTGCAGCTGTCCATCCCGGTGATCAATACCTCGGCCAAGGCCGACCTGGTCCAGGCGCGGCTCAACCTGGAACAGTCGCTGCTGAACCTGAAGAAGACCGAGAGCACCATCTATTCCGAGGTCAAGCAGATCATAATGGACCTGGAGACCAACGCCAAGATCGTCGAGGCCAACCGCATCTCCCGCGAGCTGGCCGACCAGAAGCTGGCCGCCGAGCAGAAGAAACTGGCGGTCGGGCTTTCGACCAACTACCTGGTCCTGCAGTACCAGCGGGACTTCGCCAACGCCCAGATCGCCGAGTTGAAGTCGCTGATCGACTATAACCTGGCCCTTTCCCGGGTCGACAAGGTGCGGGGCACGACCCTGGAAAAGCACCACCTCGAATTCGGCGATTTCCTGGCCGGAAATAAATAAAAAGGGCCAATTTCCTCCCCCTTGTTTACAAGGCTATTCTTTTCTGGTAAAATATGTCTTAATTTCGCACAATAACAGGAGGAAATTGTGAGCATCACCAAGGAAACCAAGCAGAATCTGATCGGCCGCTTTCAGATAAATGACAAGGACACGGGTTCGTCCGAAGTTCAGATATCGATTCTGACCGAAAGAATCCGCAGCTTGACCGAGCATTTCAAGACGCACCAGAAGGACAACCATTCGCGCAAGGGCCTGCTGACCATGGTCTCGACCCGCAAGAAGTTGCTGAATTACCTGCGCAAGACCGACTACGACAAATATCTGAAGATCATCCAGGAACTGGAACTCAGGAAGTAAATTTTTTCAGGAGACATACATGCAAAAAACAATCCAGATCGCAATAGAGGGTTCTACCCTTACGATCGACATTCACCGCTGGGCCCGCCAGTCCAACGGATCGGCCCTGCTCACTTATAAGGACAACATCATTCTGGTCACCGCCAACATGCGCGACGAGGAAAAGGCGGGCCAGGATTTCCTGCCGCTGATGGTGGATTTCCGCGAGAACACCTATTCCGCCGGCAAGATCCCCGGCGGCTTTTTCAAGCGCGAGGGCAAGCCGTCGGAAAAGGAAGTGCTGCTTTCCCGCCTCATCGACCGTCCCATCCGGCCCCTGTTCCCCGAGAACTACCACAACGACACGCAGGTGATCGCCATGCTGCTCTCGGCCGACTTCAGCATCGATTACGACGCCATGGGCATCATCGGCGCCTCCGCCGCCTTGCTCTCCTCGACCATCCCTTTCACCATCCCCCTGGGCGCCGTCAAGATCGGCTGGAAAGACGGGCAATTCTTCATCAATCCCGGCCTGGACATGCGCAAGCAACTGGACATGGTCCTGCTGGTGGCCGGCACGGAAAGTGAAGTGGTCATGCTCGAGGCCGGCGGCAACGAGTTCTCCGACCAGGTCTTTTTGGAAGGCCTGCGCCGGGCCAAGGAAGTGATCGCCGCCATTTGCCAGGCGCAAAAGACGCTGATCAACCCCGATAAAATGGCCCTGTCTCCCAAGCCGGAGACGGCCGCCATGGCCGCCGAGATCCGCGACAAATTCTCCGCCCAGATCCGTGACGCCATTTTCACCCAGGACCGCGTGCTGCGCCGCCTGAAGATCAAGGCCATCATGGAGGAGATCCAGCAGGGCAAGGAAGATCCGGTGGAGATCGCCCGCATCAAGGGCGCCTTCGAAACGGTCGAGGCCCAGGTTTTCCGCGCGACGCTGCTGAAGGAAAAGCGCCGCAGCGACAACCGCGCCTACACCGAGATCCGCCCCATCACCATCGAGCTGGGCATCCTGCCGCGCGTTCACGGCTCGGCCGTCTTTACCCGCGGCGAGACCCAGTCGCTGTCGACCGTCACCCTGGGCTCCGAGGACGACGCCCAGCGCTTGGACCTGCTCAGCGGCGAGGATTTCAAGAAGAAGTTCCTCCTTCATTATAATTTCCCGCCTTTCTCGGTCGGCGAGGTCAGCTTCCTGCGCGGGGCCGGCCGGCGAGAGATCGGCCATGGCAATCTGGCCGAGAAAGCCCTGAAGCAGATTATTCCTGACAACGATGTGTTCCCCTACACCATCCGCGTCGTTTCCGACATCCTGGAATCGAACGGTTCCTCCTCCATGGCCACGGTCTGCGGCGGCACCCTGGCCCTGATGAATGCCGGCGTGCCCGTCAAGGCCCCGGTGGCCGGCATCGCCATGGGCCTGGTCAAGGAAGGGGATGAGTTCGCCGTCCTGACCGATATCGCCGGCTACGAGGACCATTTCGGCGACATGGACTTCAAGGTCGCCGGCACCGAGAAGGGCATCACCGCCATCCAGCTGGACATCAAGATCGGCGGCCTGACCGACGAGGTCATCCGCCGCACCATCGAGGACGCCCGCGCGGCCTACCTTTCCATCCTGGCCAAGATGAAGGCGGCGATCCCGGCCCCGTCGGCGAAGCTGTCCGAGTACGCCCCGGTCATCCTGACCATGATGATCAACGTCGACAAGATCCGCGACCTGATCGGCCCGGGCGGCAAGACCATCAAAGAGCTCGTGGCCACCTTTAATGCCAAGATCAATGTCGAGGATGACGGCAAGGTCTCCATCGCCGCCGCCAACCGCGAGCTGGGAGAAAGGGTGATCGCCCGCATCGAGGAGCTGACCGGCTCTCCCGAGGTCGACAAGGTCTACAACGGCAAGATCAACCGCATCGAGGACTATGGCCTGTTCGTGGAGATCATGCCCGGCGTTACCGGGCTGCTGCACGTTTCGGAGGTCTCCCAGCGCCGCATCCGGGATGTCCGCCAGGAATACAAGCTGGGCGACATGATCGAAGTGAAAGTGATGTCCCTGGACCGGGACGGCAAGATGAAACTGAGCCACAAGGTCCTAGAAAACAACGCGCGCGACGGGGAATAAGGACCGGGGCGGTTCTCCCGCCCGCTTGGGAGGCTTGACCATGCACGTTTGCCGCCGTGACGCCGCGGGAGCTTTCCTGCCGCCTCGCTCCGGCAGCCGCCGCGGCTTCACCCTGATCGAGGTCATCACCGTGACCGTCATCATCGGCGTCCTGGCCGCGGCCGCCCTGCCCCTGGCCCACAACGCCTTCCAGCGCCAGAAAGAGATCGAATTGCGCCGTGCCCTGCGCCTGCTGCGTTCCGCCATCGACGATTACAGGAAATTCGTCGAGGAGAACAAGATCGAGGTGGATGAGGACTCTTACGGCTACCCGGATAAGCTGGAAGTCCTGGTCAAGGGCGTCGAGTACAAGGACAAGAAAAACAAGACCCGCGTGATGAAGTTCCTGCGCCGCATTCCGCTCGACCCGTTCCGCAACTCCGACGATTGGGGGCTGCGCTCCTACCAGGACAAGCTCGGTTCGCGCCAGTGGGGGGGGCAGAATATCTGGGACGTCTATTGCGATTCGGACCAGAAGGCCCTGGACGGCAGCTACTATCGCGACTGGTGAATGGCGCCGCGGCGCTACAGGTTCAGGTTCAATCCAAGCGAGAGGTCGATGCCCTTGGCCAGCGGCATGTCGGGATCGCCATTGGCGTAGTAGGCGCGGTTGAAGACGTTGGCGATCTTGGCGGAAAGGACGACCCGGTTGGAAAAATAACAGCCGGCCTTCACGTCGCAGACGGCGTAGGCGGCCACGGCGACTTCCGCCGGGCCCGGGCGCCGCAGCGCCGCTGCCGCCAGCCAGTTCATTTCACCCCACAGCCGGCCTGCCCACAGCTTCGTCGCCAGGAACAGCCTGGCGCTGGGTACATCGTTGAGGGCGCTGCCGGATTTGCTGTGGCCGCGGTAATAGAAGCCGTTGCCGTATAGCTCCAGCTTTTTCCAGGGGTAGTACTGGAACTCGAGTTCCAGGCCGCGGATGCGGCCTTGCTCGATGTTGGCGTACGTATAGGCGGCTCCCGGCAGGGGAAACTTCTCGATCATGGCGCGGATGGAGTTTTGGAAAAAATAAGCGCCGATGAACAGGTCCCGCTGGTGGACCTTGATGCCGGCGTCGATGGCAAGGCTCTTTTCCGGCTCCAGGGCGGGATTGCCGATGATGGAGCTGCGGCCCGTGATGCCGGTGTAAAATGCTTCGCTCAGGGACGGCAGGCGAAAGGCGGTGCCGGAGTTTATGAACAGGGTCAGGACGTCCCCGATCCTGCGGGTGACGCCCAGGAAGAGCGCCGGGGCCAGCGACTGGTTCTCCCTGAAGACGCCCGCGGCCAGGGCGCTGCGGTAATAGGTGCCCAGTCGTCCCCCCGCGAGAAGCTCGAACCCGGCCGGAGCCGACCAGGCCAGCGTGGCATAGAGCCCCAGGTCGCCGCGCCTGCCGGCGGCGACCGGGAAGGACGACTCGCGCAGGACATCCTGCCGCCAGGTCTCGTTTTTCATGTCCACGCCGCTGCGGCCGTAATAATCGATGCCGGCCTGACAGGAGATGCCGGGGGCGATGGCGGTTTTCAAAAAGGCGCGCATGCCGAAATCCAAGGCATGGTTGCGTGATATATCGGTTTGGCCTTCGGCATACTTGACCTTGTCCAGTTCATAATCATTGGCATTGATGAAAAAGGAAAAATTCAGCGAGCCGTTCGCCAGCAGGCCTTGATCGCGGTAGGAGAAGGTCAGCAAGCGGGTGTTCTCCTCGGGATAGAAGGAGGCCACGGTGGGATCGTTGGCGCGGTCGGGCTTGCCGATGTCCCGGCCGGCGGCTCCCAGGAAGCCGAGGCGCAGGCCGCGCTTTTCCGTCTCGTAGTCCATGGCCAGGCTTGCGGAATAGTAGCGGTATCCTGAATTCAGCACGCTTCCCGCTGCGGAGGCATAATCCCCGGCCCGGGAAATCTGCACGGCAGCGAGCCAGGAAAAAGCGCCGGCCTTTCCCCGCAGGGCCAGGCCGCCGTTGAACTTCTCATCAGCGGAATGGCCGCTGAGGTTCAGAACGGCGATCCCGGATTCCGGGTCGCGGCCGGAGCGGGATATGATCTGGATCACGCCGCCGATGGCGTCGGAACCGTAGATGACCGACTGCGCGGAGCGGGCGATCTCGACCTGGCGGATCATTTCGGGGGGAAAGAAATGGGCGGAAGCCCCGGCGCTGCGGTCGCTGGTGATGCGCGCCCCATCGATGAGGAACAGGACGCGCCGCCGGGCCAGCCCGCGTATGCTCGGCGTGACCGTGATACCGCCCTTGCCGATGAAGTGGACCCCGGGCGAGTTCTGAACAGCCTGGACGGCCGTTTCGGGCTGGTCTTCGCGGATGGTTGCGCTGGAAACGACATTTTGCGCCATGGGCGCGGTCACGGTTTTTTCAGCGCTGTTCAATGCCGTGACAGCCACGTCTTCGCGGAGCAGGCGGACGGGGATGAGGTAGATTTTCATGGGCGCGGATTTGTCCTTCAGGAGCAGCATCCTCTTCTCCCCATGGAACTGGGGGCTATCGAAATACAGGGTCAGGGGCGCCGCCTGCTCGGCGGCCGTGAAAGCGAAGGCGCCATTGGCGTCGGTGGTGAAAACCGATCCGCTTTCACCTGCCCGGACGCGGACTCCGGCCAGCGGCCGGTTGTAAATATCGCGCACCGTGCCGCGTACCTCGACCGCCAGGAGGAAGGCGGAGGCGGAAAGAGCCAGCCACAGGCAGGCCCAGCAGATTGTTTTCATGGCGCGGCGCATATGGATTGTTTACGTCCGGGCGCCGCTTTTGTTTCAGAATGAATGTTGTATGGCCTGCCGCGATTTGCTATCATGGTCGAGAGGAGAAAGAGTGAACGTCCTGGGCATCGAATCATCGTGTGACGAGACGGCCGTGGCCGTGATCGAAAGGGGGAAGAGAAACACCGTGCTCGCCGAGGCGATCAAGTCCCAGGACGAGATGCATGCCCCCTTTGGCGGCATCGTTCCCGAGATCGCCGCCCGCACGCACTACGAGGCGATCGACCGCCTCTGCCGCCAGGCACTGCGCCAGGCCGGGCGCGAACTCGACGAGATCGAGCTCCTGGCCGTGACGCTGGGGCCGGGGCTGGTCGGCTCCCTGCTCATCGGGCTGGCCTTCGCCAAGGGCCTGGCCCTGGTCCACGAGCTGCCGCTGGTCGCGGTCGACCACATCGCCGCCCATGTCGAGGCGCCCTTCATCAGTCACAAGCACATCGCCTATCCGCTCCTGGCATTGGTGGTCTCGGGAGGCCACACCACGCTTTTTTACCAGGAAGACAAATTCAACGGCCGCATGCTGGCCAAGACCCGCGATGACGCCGCCGGCGAGGTCATGGACAAGGTGGCCAAGCATTTCGGCCTGGGCTATCCCGGCGGTCCGCTCCTGGACGCCCTGTATGAAAAGGGCGACCCGGGGCGCTTCCAGTTCACCCGGCCGCGCATGAGCGACGGCGGCGACGATTTTTCCTTTTCAGGCTATAAGTCGGCGCTGCTGCGCCAGGCGCAGGAACTGGGCGCACGGCCGGGGAGCAGGGATTTTCATGACCTGCTGTCCTCTTTTTTGAGCGCCCTGGTCGACTACCTTCTGGCCAAGACGCTGGATGCCGCCAAGACGCTCCCTGTCCGTTCGCTGATCGTTTCGGGCGGCGTCAGCCGCAATGCGCTCCTGCGCCAGCGCTTCGCCGCCGCCTGTGCCGCCGCGGGATT
>JBGSPO010000175.1:0-9823 GCA_041738575.1 Candidatus Aminicenantia bacterium | reverse complement strand
GGTAGGCTCCGGCACGACCGCCAGCCGGGCCGTGCGCGCAGCCGTGCGGGAGGAGATCGCCCGCGAATCCCTGCTCGCGGTCGATTACATTGCTGTCGTCCGACTGGGGGACCTCGAGGAGACCGACCGCGTCATTGCGGGCGACACGCTCATCGCCGTTGCCCTGCGCGCCGGCAAGACCCGGCTCATCGACAATCTGCTTTTAGGAGACCTGTCATGCTGATCCCATACCTGATCGCCAAGATACACCGGGCCACCGTCACCGGGGCCGACCTGCACTACGAGGGCAGCATCGCCATCGACGAGGAGATCATGGAGAAGTCCGGGCTGCGCGTGTTCCAAAAAGTCGATGTCTACAACGTCAACAACGGCGCGCGCTGGTCCACCTACGTCCTGCCCTGGCCACGGGAGTCGCGGGGCATCGTGGTCAACGGCGCCGCCGCCCGCCGGGTTCAGCCCGGGGACATGATCATCATCGCCGCCTACGCCCTGCTCGACGAGAAGGAGCTGAATTCGCTGAGCGCGACCATCCTGACCATGGGCCCGAAAAACGAAATCGAGAAGATCACCCAGACAAAACTGTAAAAGCGCGCGGCAAACCCCGCGCCAAGGAACCGCCATGAAAAAAGTACTCGGTTTGGGCAATGCCCTGGTCGACATCCTGGTGCGCATCGACGACGACGAGTTGCTGCACTCCCTTGACCTGCCCAAGAGCTGCATGACCTTGGTGCGCGAGGCGCAGGTTAATGCCATCCTGGACAGGGTCACCCACCTGAGCAAGCAGGAGACCTGCGGCGGCTCGGCGGCCAACACCATCAGCGGCCTCGCGCGACTGGGGGTCCCCACCGGCTACATCGGCAAGATCGGCCATGACGCGTACGGCGAGTTCTTTGCCGGCGAGATGCAGCGCCACGGCACCGCGGCCCGCATGTTCTTTGGCGCCTCCCAGACCGGCCGGGCGCTGGGTTTCATCACCCCCGACTCCGAGCGCACCTTCGCCACCTTCCTGGGCGCGGCAGTGGAACTGGACGATTCCGACCTGTCGCCGCAGCTGTTCCAAGGCTACGACTATTTCCACATCGAGGGCTACAGCGTGCAGAACCATGCCCTGGCCGAGACGTCCCTGCGCCTGGCCAAGGAGGCCGGGCTCGAGATATCGCTCGACCTGGCCAGCCACAACGTGGTGCGCGAGAACCTGGCCTTCCTGCAGGAGATGGTGGGGCGCTACGTGGACATCGTCTTCGCCAACGAGGAAGAGTCCATGGCATTCAGCGGCAAGAACTCGCCGGCCGAGGCCCTGGTCACCATTTCTCCCAGCTGCCGCATCGCGGTGGTGAAGCTGGGCAAGAACGGTTCCCTGGTCAAGTGCCGGGACGAGGAGCACCGCATCGAGTGCATCCCGGCGCGGGCCGTCGATACCACCGGCGCCGGCGACCTCTACGCCGCCGGTTTCCTCTACGGCCTGATCCAGGGCTACCCGCTGCCTGTCTGCGGCCGCATCGGCTCCCTGCTCTCCGGCAAGGTGGTCGAAGTGGTCGGCGCCAAGCTGGACGAAAAGCGCTGGTTCGAGGTCGAGGCCGCCCTGCCGGGGCTGGTTTCCTGACATGGAACGAGCGCGGGGCCCCTTGACAAACCGGAGCGAAAACGCGGCGGCCATGGTCGCCGGAAATTGGAACTGCGCCCAGGCTGTGCTAGGGGTATTCTGCTCCGACCTGGGTCTCGACAGGGAAACAGCCATGAAGCTGGCCAGCGGCTTTGGCGCCGGCGTGGCGCGCTGCCAGGAAATGTGCGGCGCCGTCAGCGGCGCCGTCATGGTCATCGGCCTGAAGCACGGCCAGGCCCGCGAAGACGAAAAGGCGGCCAAGGAAACGGCCTACCGGTTTAGCCGGGAGCTGATGGACCGCTTCCAGGCCGAGTTCGGCTCCTGCCTGTGCCGGGAATTGCTCCCGGGCATCGACCTGGCGACCGAGGCCGGGCAGCAGCGCTATAGGGCAGATGGCTGCTCGGAAAAAGTATGCCGCCCCTGCGTGCGCTTCGCCGTGCGCATCCTGGAGGAGATCCTTTAGGATGCCGGGGGAGGGAAGGACATGCGATCCGCTTGCGTCGGCGCGGCAAACCCGTGCCTGAATAGGATCATTGAAAACGGCCCCGCTGAAACCTCCCGGGCATGAATAACGTTATATATCATATAAAATCCATAGGAGGAAAAAATGTTCAACAAGTCTAAAGTTCTTGTCCTGGCCGGAATGGCGCTGCTCATGATCGCCGGGCTGGCCACTGCCCTGGCGGCCCAGGATGTTCCGCTTATCCCGCGGCAGATCCTGTTCGGCAACCCGGTCAAGTCGGCGCCGCGCATCTCGCCCGACGGCACGCTCCTGGCCTACCTCGCCCCCTCGGACAAGGGGGTGCTCAACGTCTGGGTGCGCACCATCGGCAAGCAGGACGACACCCAGGTGACCAACGACACCCACCGCGGCATCCGCATCCATTTCTGGGCCGAGGACGGCCAGCACCTCTTCTACCTGCAGGACCTCAACGGCGACGAGAACTTCCACGTCTACTCGGTCGCCATCGCCTCGAAGCAGGTGCGCGACCTGACCCCCTTCCAGGGTGTGCGCGCCAGCAACATCATGCTCGACAAGAAGTTCCCCGGCCAGATGCTGGTCGGACTGAACCTGCGCGACCGCCGCGTCTTCGACATGTACCGCGTCGACCTAGCCAGCGGCGCCATCGTCCTGGACACCGAGAATCCGGGCGATGTCCTGGGCTGGGTCACCGACCCCGACTTCCAGATCCGCGCCGCCCAGGCCCAGAATCCAGTGGACGCCTCGAACATCATGCGCGTGCGCGACAACCGCGATGCACCCTGGCGCGACCTGGTCGTATTGCCCTTCGGCGAGAATGGAGGACTCGTCGACTTCAGCGCCGACGGCAAGTCCCTCTATTTCGAGACCTCGCTGGGCTCGGACACGGCCCGCCTGGTGCGCATCGACGCCGCCACGGGCAAGGAGCTGGAGACCATCGCCCGCGACCCCAAGGTCGACGTGGGCGGGGTGATCATCCATCCCGACAGCAAGAGGGTCCAGGCCGTCTCTTTCAACTACCTCAAGACCGAATGGCGGGTCCTGGATCCCTCGATCAAGGAGGATTTCGCCGTGCTGGCCAAGCTCGGCCGCGGCGAGTTCTACCTCGGCGGCCGCGATCGCGCCGACAAGACCTGGCTGGTGACTTACCAAGTCGACGACGGCCCGGTGGCCTGGTATGCCTATGACCGCGCCGCCCGCAAGGCTGAACTGCTCTTCGTCAACCAGCCCGACCTGGCCAAGTACAAGCTGGCCAAGATGGAGCCCGTGGTCATCAAGGCCCGCGACGGCTTCCAGCTGGTCAGCTATCTGACCCTGCCCATCGGCGCCCAGGCGAAGAACCTGCCTTTGGTGCTCAACGTCCACGGCGGGCCCTGGGGCCGCGACGGCTGGGGCTACGATCCAGAGGCGCAGTGGTTCGCCAACCGCGGCTATGCCTGCCTGCAGGTGAATTTTCGCGCTTCGACCGGCTTCGGCAAGAAGTTCCTGCACGCGGGCGACAAGCAGTGGGGAGTGGGGGCCATGCAGCACGATCTGACCGACGCCGTGAAATGGGCCATCGCCAAGGGTATCGCCGATCCCAAGAAGATCTGCATCTACGGTGGCTCTTACGGCGGTTACGCCACCCTGGCCGGCCTGGTCTTCACGCCCGAGCTCTATGCCTGCGGCGTGGATATCGTCGGCCCATCCAACATCAAGACCCTTTTCGCCTCCATTCCTCCCTACTGGGCCCCGTTCAAGAAGGAGTTCATCCTGCAGGTCGGAGACGTGGAGAATGACGAAGCGTTCAACCGGAAGATTTCGCCCCTGTTCCACGCCGGCAACATCCGCGTGCCGCTGATCGTCGCCCAAGGCGCCAACGATCCGCGCGTCAATATCCGCGAAGCCGACCAGATCGTGGCGGCCATGCGCGCCAAGAACCTGCCTGTGACCTATGTGGTCTATACCGATGAAGGGCACGGCTTCGCCCGCCCGAACAACCGCCTCGACTTCTATGGCCGCGTCGACGAGTTCCTGGCCAAGCATCTGGGCGGCCGCAGCGAGCCCTGGCAGAAGATCGAAGGGACATCGGCCGAGGTGCGCTGATCCCGGAGCATTGATTTAGCAAAAAAAAAGGCGGGGACGCGCGTCCCCGCCTTTTTTGTTATGCGCAGAAAGACTAGTTGCCGAGGATCTCCTTCACGAGGTTCCCGGCGCCGTAGATCTTGTTCATGGCCTCGATCATGGCCGCGCTGTGCACCGAGACGGTGCGGTTGGCGGTATCGTCGTAGAAGAACCTGCCGATGAAGCTCTCGACGTTGCCGTCGAAGACCAGTCCCACCAGCTCGCCGGCGGCGTTGACCACGGGCGAACCCGAGTTGCCGCCGATGATGTCGCCGGTGCAGACGAAGTTCAGCGGCGTGGCCAGGTCCAGCTTGTCCTTGGCGTCGGCAACGCGCTTGGGCAGGTGGAAGGGGAACTTGTTGTCGAAGCTGGCCGCCCGGTCATACAGGCCGAAAAAGGTGGTCTTGTAGGGGGCCAGGGTGCCGTTCATGGGGTAGCCCTTGACCGCGCCGTAGGAGATGCGCAGGGTGAAGGTGGCGTCGGGGTAGGCGTTCTTGCCGTACACGGCGAAGCGCGCCTGGCCGATCTTCTCGCCGGCAGGCTTGGCGATGCTCTCGACGTTGTCCTCCAGCCACTTCCTCATCTCGCGCACCATGGGATCCAGCTTGCGGGCCAGGACAATGAAGCTGTCGGTGCATTTGGTCACGGCCGCCTCGCCGCCCTCGACCAACTGCTTGCGCAGGGCCGGATCGGCCAGACGGGTCCCGGCCAGCAGCGCCTTGGCCGCATCTTCGGGCGTTTTGCCATCGAGACAGGCCTTGACGTACGGGTCGTCAGCGCCAAGCTCCTCCAGCATCAGCTTCAGGGCGTCGACGGCCATTGCCTCTTCCATGCCCGGATATACAGGGGCCGGGGAGAAGAGGCGGAAGCGCAGCGACTCCAACTGTGAGGTGTGGTAGCCTTCCAGGCGCTTGCCGTCGGGCTTCTGCACTTCAGACACGAGCTGCACGATCTGCAGCGCGATGCCGCCCAGGCGCATGCCCGGGATGCGCCGGAAGGAGAGTTCCTTGATGCGCGGCTTCTGCTTCTCGATGGCGCCGGCGATCTGCTCCCAGGCCTCGGCGAATTCGGCTTTCCACTGGGGGTTGGCATCGATCCGCTTGCGGAATTCGGCTTCCTGGGCGGCTTTCTTTTCCAGGATGCCCGCGGCCTTGAGGCCGTCGTATTCGCCGCTGGATACCTTGAGGCCGTTCTCGATGCCGAAAATCATGCCCGCGGCCTGGCGCGCCTCTTCCGGACCCTTGGCGGCATAGTTTTTCGCCACGTCGAGCATGCGCTTCATGGATTTTATGCGCAGCGGATAGGCCAGATCGCGCTGGAACTGCAGTTGGGACAGCGTCATCAGGCGGTTGGTCGAGCCGGGGTGCCCGGGGACGAAGACCAGCTCGCCGTCGGCGGCGCCGTTGGCGCTCCATTTCAGGTAGTGGGCGACCTTGGCCGGCTTGCCTTTTTCATAGGCGCGGAACAGGGCCATGTCCAGGTCGTGGCGCGGGTAGGTGAAATTATCGGGGTCGCCGCCGTAGAACGCGGCCTGCTGCTCGGGGGCGAAGACCAGCTTGACGTCGGTGTATTTTTTGTAGCGGTAGAGCCAGTACTCGCCGCCCTGGTAGAGGGAGACCACGTCGGAGCGTAGCCCTGTTTTCTTCAGGCTCAGGCGCTCGATCCCGGCGATGGCCGCCTTCTTGGCTTCCAGGGCCTTGACCGGGTCCATGCCCTTCTTGACCGCGGCCAGCACCTTGGCGGTGACGTTCTCCATGGAGATGAGAACGTTGAGCTCCAGATCGGGGCAGGGGAGCTCCTCGGCGGCGCTGGCGGCATAGAAGCCGTCGTTGACATAGTTCTTCTGCGGGGTAGAGACCTTCTGCAGCTGGCCGAGCGCCACGTGGTGGTTGGTCAGGACCAGGCCGTCGGGGCTGACGAAGGAACCCGAGCCGCCGTCGCCGACGCGCACCGAGGCC
The DNA here is from genome assembly GCA_041738575.1 of Candidatus Aminicenantia bacterium. Taxonomy (GTDB): domain Bacteria; phylum Acidobacteriota; class Aminicenantia; order UBA2199; family UBA2199; genus UBA2199. The sequence goes on along the minus strand of JBGSPO010000175.1, from coordinate 3,678 downwards.
AGGCGGATGTGCTCCAGCCAGGTCGGGGTGGGCTCGAATCCGTACTTTTCCTTCAATTGCTTCAGCGGCATGTTGTCCAGGGTCCACATGCCTTCGTCGGCTGCGAGCGGCCCCGCCAGCAGCATGATGATCGCGGCTGCGAGCAGGTAAAATCCTGGCAGCCCTCGGCGTTGATTTTTTTTCACTAGATACCTCCTATGTGATTGCATTGGTAATACGAATTTTTCATGTTATTTGTTCAAACAATTGAATTTTCGTCTCAACCGCCGCTGATGCCAGCGATGATCCTGCCAATCGGGGATGGGCGCGCGGGTGGTTCCTGCCGGGGTATGAAAATTGAGGTTATTGTCTGGCGCGTCAACGGCAGCGTTTGGCGCCGGGGGCTCCGGGGTCAGTCAATGGCCGCGGCACTACATTGACAAACCGCCGGTGCAAATGGTATATTGGCTTCTTCCGACCTCCCGGGGCCATGGTTTAATGGTAGAACGCGACCTTCGCAAGGTTGAGATGGCGGTTCGATTCCGCCTGGCTCCATAGTTCGAATTCGGCGATGCAATTCGGGGAGATGGAATGGTGTAGGGCAGGAAAAAGCACCAAGTTCCAAGCGCCAAATTTCAAATAAATTCCAATGACTCAACCCAAGAGCAGGCGCTTGTTGACGGGTAGAAGTGTGGAAGGGTTGACGGGTTAACGGCCTTTGATCGAACTATGCCTTATCCCTTCTACCCTTGTACTCTTCTACCCTTCAACTTCTTCTTTTTTCCCGGGGTTCACGACCTTGGCGATCAGGATGCTTAAAAGGTAAAGCAACAACATGGGCACGGCGAAGAGGGTCTGGGTGACCATGTCGGGGGTAGGGGTGATAACGGCCGCCAGGACGAAGATGGCCACCACCGCGTACTTGAAATAGCGCACCAGGAAGCGGGCGCTGACGATGCGCAGCCTGGCCAGCAGGAAAACCAGCACGGGCAGCTCGAAGATCGCCGCGATGCCGAATAGGACGCGGAAGGCCAGGGAAAAATACTCGTTGATGGTGATGATGGCCGTGAAGTCCTTGCCGATGTTGAGGAAGAACTTGCAGGCCAATGGGAAAACCACGAAATAGCCGAAGGCGCCACCCAGGATGAAGAAGAACGTGGTGGCGAAAACGAAGGGCACGACCCATTTCTTTTCCTTGGCGAACAGCGCCGGCGAGATGAAGAGCCACAGCTGGTGGAAGATGAAGGGTGAGGCGGCGAACAGGGAAAAGATGAAGGCCACCTTGATGTACATCATGAACGGCTCGGCCAGGGAGGTGAAGGCCAGCTTCTTTTCGCCGCTGGGCAGGACCGGCAGGTATTTCAGCACCGGCAGCGAGAGCCAGTGGTACAGCCGGTCGACAAAGCGCCAGGAGGCGACGAAGAAGATCAGGATGAAGGCGAGTGAATAGAGGATGCGCTTGCGCAGCTCGCCCAGGTGTTCGAAGAACGACATCTCATTCGCTTTTTTTTTCATCTTTCTTCCCGGCCTCTGCCGCAGCGGGCTTGTCGATGTCGCCGTAGATATCCAGGGCGTCCTTCATGTCCTTGCCGATGCCGTGGGTGATGTTCAGGGCCTCCTTGACGTCCTGGCTGATGTCCTTGAGGTGCCCGGCCATCCCTTCCTTGTAGATCTCGTCCTCGATCGCCGACTTGGCATTGTCGACGGTCTGACGGAATTCATGCAGCGCCTTGCCCAGCAGCTTGGCGAATTCAGGCAGCTTCTTGGGCCCGAAGACGAGCAGCACGACGATAAAAACCAGGATGAGTTCCGGGAAGCCTACTGATCCGAACATTGGGATTGCCTCTTCATTGGTGCTCCGGTATCTTGATGCGGTTCTTGGTGCTGACCAAGAGCAGGTGGCCGTGTTGCACGGACGCGGCCAGGTCAAAAAGCACTTCCTGCCCGCTGCCCGCGAATGGCGTCGGCCCCGGACGGACGCCGATGACCAGGTTGCGGCCGTTGTGCTTGGCCAGGTAGAGGGCGTTGTCGGCCATGGATACCACCTGCTGCCAGTTCAGCTTTTCCTCATCCCCGTAGAGAAAGGGATAATGGCAGAAGCCGATGCTCACTGTTTTTTTGATCTGCTGGCCTCCCGGCATGCGGAAGGCGCTCTTCTCGATCCCCAAACGGATGCGCTCGGCGAGCTGGAAGGCGTCGGCCTGGCTCGATTGGCGCGTGAGGACCATGAATTCCTCGCCGCCCCAGCGCACCACGGTATCGGACTGGCGCATCATCGCCTGCAGCCTGCTGGCGATCTCCAGGATCACGGCGTCGCCGGCTTCGTGCCCGTACAGGTCGTTGACCTTTTTAAAATGGTCGACGTCGAGCATGAAAACTCCCAGGGTGGCCGCCTTCTCGTCAAAAGGCTTCTTGCCGCTGCGCACGTCGTGCAGCTCGCGCTGGATGATGCTCACGTCCTCGCGGATCGTCTCGTCCAGGAAACGGCGGTTCTTCAGTCCGGTCAAGGGATCGGTGATGGACAACAGGGCCAGTTCGCGGTTCTTTTCGGCGATCTCGTTGGTCCGGGCCCGGACGATCCCCTCCAGCTTCTTTTTCTGCTTTTCCAGGGCGCCGACGCGCAACTTGATGAGCAGCAGGATCAGCCCCAGCCCGAACAGCGCTTCCAGGGAATGAAACCACCAGCGCTTCCAGAACGGGGTGGCGATGGTGAAGAGGATGCGCCGATCGGCGCCGGTCCAGCCGCCCGTGCCGCCGCGGCTGGCCAGCACTGAGAACGTGTAGGTCCCGGGCGGCAGGTTGGTATAGCGCACCGATGTGGCGCGGTCGGGCGGCGACCAATCCGAGTCGAAGGGGAACAGGCGCGTCTTGTAGGACATCGGGCTTTCACGGCTGGTGGTCGGGCAGATGAAGCGGAACTCGATGGTGTCCTGGTCATGGCGCAGGGGCGCCGTGAACGGCAGGCTCCGGGGAGCGCCGTTGACCAGCGGGTCGCGGACGACCAGTACCGGCCTGGGCGATGGGGCCTCGCCCGGGGCATAGGCATACTCCACCAGCCCGGGAACGATGCCGAAATAAAGGTTGCCATTGGCGGCCTTCAGGGCGGCGTGCACGCAGCCCTCGTCCCCGAACAACCCCGTCTGGCTGTTGAAAAAGGCATGGGTGGCGTCGGGGCCAAGGCGTTCCAGGGCGCGGGTGCTGTTCAGCCAGATGTTGCCGCTGTCGTCGCGCAGGACCGACCAGACGTCGTTGTGCAGCAGGCCCTGGTCCTGGGTGAGGCGGGTCAGGGTGTTGTCCTTCAGCCAGTACACCCCGGACATCTCGGTGGCCACCAGCGCCTCCCGCGGCGAGACGACGCGGATATCGTTGATGATGACCCGGCCGACAAGCGTCTCCCACTCGCTGGCGACGAACCTTTCGCCGCGGAACAGCTGCAGACCCTTGCGGGTGCCGACCAGCAGGGCGCCCGGCTCCAGCTCGGCGACGTCCCGGACGATCGGGTCGTTCAGCCCGGCGCGGAACCAGTGGAATTCCCGGCCATCGTATTTCAGCAGGCCGCGGTCGGTGGCGAACCAGGCCATGCCGCCGCTGTCACGAATGGCGTACAGGGTGTTGACGCCGATGGTCAGGCTGCGCAGGCGGTCCTTGCCGTCCCACTCCAGGATCTCGCCCTCGCGGCAGCCCAGGAGAAAGCGCCGG
>JBGSPO010000163.1:0-8391 GCA_041738575.1 Candidatus Aminicenantia bacterium | reverse complement strand
CAGCAGCAGGTGCTTGCCGTTGAGCAGGGTCAGCGGCACGCTGCTCTTGCCCGGGGCGGCCGACTTGGCCAGCGGCTCGCCATCGAGGTAAAAGCGGACGGGGAACGGGGCCTCGACCGAGAGATCGGCCTGGAGCCAGCGCCGGCTTTCCAGGTAGATGGCCAAGTAGACCGCCTGCCGGGAAGCGCCCCCGGTGAAGCGCGCGGTCCCGGGGGTCCAGGACAACTGCTTCCGGGAATTCCACTGGACGCTCGTCCCGGTCTTGGGATCCATGCGGGCGGTGGGGAGATAATCGAAGTCCAGGGCGGCATCGGCGCCGCCGGCGAGGGCGGAGCTTCCGGCAGCGATCTCGCCCGGTCCCAGGACCAGCCAGCGGTCGATCTTGAGTTCATCCGGGCCCTGCGCGAGAACCGGCGTTGCCATCAGCAAGGCGGCTATGGCGATCACGATCGGCAGTTTCATGTTTTTTCCTCCGAAAAAATGGTATTATACGCTTGGATGTCGCAAATTGAAATCACACCTGGCGGTTTGTCCTGTTTTCAGGACGATTTGCCGGCCTAAGCTTGGCAAGAATCTTGCTTTAGATCACTGGCGTTCCGCCACTGGAGGCACGTATGAAAAAAAAGCTATTTCTGGGATTCATCGCACTGGCCGCCGTCCTGTTCCTCACTTCCTGCGCCGACTTGAATTACGAGGCCTACGTGACCATCGTCAATATCGGCAACCTGCCGATGACGGCCTGGGTGGACGGCGATGCGGCCAGCATCGACGCCTACCAATCGCAGACCTGGGCCATCCCCATGGAGTCCGAGGATGAGGTGGTGCAGCTGCACCTGGAGGCCGAGCCCTCGGGCGGCGGCGACTACGATGACGTTGTCATCCTGCTGCGCGGCGACCGCGACGTGCAGACCTGGCTCACCGGATGGGACCTGCTGCAGAATGTCGGCCCGCTCAAGAAGCAGAGCTCGGTGATCCACGGACCAGCGCAAGCCAAATAGTTCAGGGGCTCAAGGGAAGAGAGAGGGAAGAGAAAGGGAAGAGTGAGGGAAGAGAGAGTGGAAAGAGCCCTTTCAGGATCTCTTTCCCACTTTGTCTTCCCTCTGTCTTCTCTCTCTCTTCCCTGAGTTCTTTGTCAGTGCCGATACGCCTTCTCGCCAGCGGCAATGACCACATCCAGGAAATTCTCCAGCGGCGGCAGCGGGCAATTGTAGGCGGGCGAATAGTTGCACAGCGGGTTATAGCAGCGGTTGAAGTCCAGGATGAATTCCTCCCCCAAGGGATCCGGCACGTCCATGAAGCGCCCGACCTCGTAGGTTTCCTTGCCGTTGCTCATATCCTTGAAAGGGATAAAAAGGGTTCGGGCCTCGGGGCCTTCCAGGCTCGACTTCAAGGCGGTCAAGGCGAGGTTCCGGCCTTGCAGTTGAAAGTGGACGCGAGCATAGCTGTAGAAGGTCTTTTCCAGCTTGCGCGTGGTGGTGATCCTCACTTCGCTTGCAGCGGCGAACTTTTCCAGCCTGGCTTTAACGGCATAGCCGGTGTCGGGCGGAAAATAAAGCAGGTGTTTGAAATCAAGCAGCTCCCGACGTTGGGCATCGAAAACGATCAACGCCAGGCTGTCGGCGCCGGGATAAACAGCCAGCGAGAAGCGCCCGAGGCGGAACAGGACTCCCGGCAACAACGCTTCCAGGCGCTGGGCGATGTCGCGTTCCGCCAGGCGGCAGGTGACGCCGGCAACGGCCCCGTCCCAATACCACTTCCCCTCCCGGGAAAACACGGCAAAGACCGTGCCGGCGCCGGCATGGGAGTCGGCAACAACGGCCCCGTCCCGAAGCGTAATGAACATGCGGTCCGGCCCGGACAGGATCAAGCGCTCGCTGCCGGCCATGGGCGACGTTAGCGACGTCTTGAACTCGCCATCTTTTTGCTCCCTTTCCTTGAGGAGTTCCTGGAGCCAGGCTTCGTCAGAGGCCGCGGCCGGAACGAGAATGCCGAAAAGAACAAAGAACAGGAAAAAACTCTTTTTCACAATCCGGACATGGGCGATCATATTTTCTCCTCCCTGGCGGCGGCCACGGCCAGCAGGTCCTGGATGACGCCGGCGGCCGTGTCGGCCAGGCCGGGATCTTCCTGGACGATCCACAACGGGGCCATCATGTCGGTCTCCAGGCGCAGGGCGGCGCTCTTGCCGCTGACCGCGGCAAAGCAATGCCCGGCCGGGACTTCTTCGGGGCCCACGACGGCGCGCACGGAGCCATTCTCCATCCAGGCACGGCAGACCAGCTTCAGCCGCTTGCCCGCGGCCGAGGCGCGAACAACGGCGGCCGGCGTCAGATCTGCGATGCCGCGGCGCTCCACTTTGAGCGGATCGATATCGGCGCCGAGATAGAAATTCGCCAGGATGGCGATCTTGGCCGCAGCGTCCCAGCCATCGAGGTCCAGGGAGGGATCGGCTTCGGCAAAGCCCAGCTCCTGGGCGGTTTTTATGGCGCGCTCCATGCTTTCGCCGGCCTCCAGGCGCGAGATGACGAAATTGGTGGTAGTGTTGAGGATACCGGAGATGGCGGTGACCCGGGCGCCGGCCAGGGCCCGGCCCAGGCTGAAGACCGGGGCCCCGTCCATGACCGCGCTTTCGAAAAGGAAGCGCACGCCCTGCTCTTGGGCCAGCCTGGAAAGTTCCCGGTAAGTAAAAGCCGCCGGCCCCTTGTTGGCGGTGACCGCATGCCTGCCCCGCTGCAGGGCGGCGCGCACATGGCTGACGGCCGGCTCGCCCCGGCCGCTGATATTCAAGGTGGACAATTCAACCAGCACATCATAGTCCAGCGTCTCCAGCGCCTGCATTGCCGTCATGGGCGCCTCCGGAAAGCCGTTGTTCTCCCTGTAACTTCGCAATATTTTTTCCAGGCCCATGCCTCTCGCTTCGACCAACGAGCCGTGGCGGCCGGTAAAGACAGCGACCGCCTCGATGTCCAGGTGGGCCAATCCCGGATATTGCCCTCGCTCTTCTCCCAGCATGGCTGCCAGCTTCTGTCCTACGTTGCCGAAGCCGATGAATATGGCGCGCAATGGCTTTTTCTTCATGGCGCCATTGTAGCGGGTTAGCGGGAATTAGTAAATCGGCTGGTTATGGCGTCAGGCCGGGCCGCGTCCGCCTCAGGAACGGCCGCGACGGGACTGGCGCTGGCTAAAAAGACGTTCGGTGAACCCGCCTTCTTCAAGAAACTTCCGTTCCAGGAATTGCAATTGCTTGCGCAGCAGGTAGCTCGCCTGGTTGACCAGGCAGATCATGATGTTGGCCGCAGTTTCGGGCTCAGCGCTCAAGAAGTCAATTTTCTTCATCTTGTCAGACGGGTCTGACCGGTCCGACGGGTCCGACAAGAGCGATCTTGTCCTCAAGGCTTCCGGCGAATCCTTGGCCCAGAGTTTAAGCCCGCGCTGGCGCAGGAAATCCTCATAGTCCAGCAGGAGCTCCTCCAGGCTGGCCCGGGCCACGCCCGTCAGTTTAAGCTCAGTCTTTTTCGACGTAGCCGAAGCCATGCTTCCCTCGGCGATGTTCTGCACGCCGCTGCGGGCCGCCTGCACCATCTGGTCGTGCGTGCGCGAACGCCGGTCGATGAATCGGCCGCAGAAGACCACCGTCAGGTCATAGGCCATCTGGGCGCTCTGGAAGCTGCGTAATTTACGGTAGCCACCATGGGTCGGGATCAAGCCCGGGCCGTTGTCCATCTTCTCTTTCTTGTCAGGCATGACGCTTCATCAATTTTTTCATTTACTGTTCCTGGGGAGAATACTGTTCCCCAGGGAGTGATTTGTAAATAGTGAAAAATGTGCTCTTTTGGAGACGAATCCCCGGGTCATGGAACCTGGGCGCCTGCCGGGAATATCACCGGTTGGCACGTTATATCGCAGCTTAGTAAAGTCGACGATCAGATCAATGGTATTATCCTGATCCAACTCCTTATCCGAATTGCGCCTTCTATTCAGTCGATCAGAAAAACACACACCGCCACTCAAGGCCTCAAAATCAGGCCGTAAGGGCTTGGAGTCCCCGAACGGGCGAATAAGTCGCCTGTGCTTCTATTTTACTTCCTTGCTTGGCGCCGTGTCCTTGCGGGGCTCGATCAAGGGGACGATTTGGATCGCCAAGCGGGATGATTTATCTTCCTTCTCCATCAGCTCAAGGGTCAGTAACTCAAGGTTGCGGCAGAGTACTTCCTTGTTGACCTTGGTTTCTTGGATTGCGCCTGTTTTGGGATCGGGCCTGGATGTGGAGATCGTCAGTGCGATCCGGATCCCTTGACCGCTCACAATGACAGGGGTCAATTCCAATTGCCACGATTCCATGAGACGGACGGTTTCGCCGTCGGGCTTTTTCCATGGGATGTTTTTGCCTTGGGAAATGGTCGACTTTTCACCCTCCAATGTAGTGATCTTGGGCTCAGCCAGAATGCGGGTATCGCTGGCGGTTACCTCCAGTATTTTGATGGCGAACGTGATTTTGCGCCGCTCTGAAACTTCAGCCGCCTCGGTCCCCTCAACAACGCTTGGGGCAGCGGCCAGGGCGAAAGCCATCTGCAAAAAAAGTAAAAAAGTCGCCGCCATAATGACAACCGCTCGCTCATTTCTTTTCAAGTTCATGGTTTTCCTCCTCGAAGATAAATATCTGTGGCTCGGTGATCGGGCGATACTGACGGAGATCAACAGGCAAGATGACCCGTAGCCGTCGGCCCTTACCCTGGATCTCGATAACCGAAGAGAAAGAGGGCGGATCGCCATATGAAGCGGATCGGTTCAGGCGAAAGAAAAGGGCCAATGCAATGATCGCCACCAGTGACAATCCGGCCGTCAGGATCATGGCAGGCTTGAGCCGCCCAGATCGTTGGGGCGAGGTCCGCTCCGCTAAATTCAAATGATCCGGCATGTCAGGAAGGATGACGGGATCCAGCAGCGAAAGCGCCTGTAAAACGCGGCTGCGACGCTTCTGCAAACGTTCCCAGCGTTTGCGACAGGTCAGGCAGGCCTGCACATGGGCCATTTGAACGAATTCGTCCACTGCCTGGCCATCGGCCAGAGTCTGCAATTCACGCTCACGCAAGCATTTCATGATCGTTCTCCCTGGAACAGCCGCTTTTCCAACCGGGCCAAAGCCCTGGACAGGGCTTTGCCAACCGAAGCTTCCTTCAAACCGGTCACCCTGGCCAAGTCGACATAACGGCACTCCTCCTGGTACAAGGCCAGAAGAAGCCGATCTCGACGACTGAGCAGAGACAGCGCGGCCCTGACTTTCTTCTCTTCTTCCTTCACTTGGGTTGTTTCTTCGGCCGAAGCGACTGCCGCAGAAAGATGCTCCGGGGTAAAAAAGAGGCGGTGGAATCGGGATCGACGCCGGCAGTGGTCAAAGCATAGATTGGCCGCTGTACGACATAGCCAGGCCTTTGGTTGTTCTACGGTAACCCCCCGTTTGCTGCAAGCCCGGAAAAACCGAAGCATCGCTTCCTGGCTGATATCGGCCGCTTCTTCGCTGTCCCCCAACAGGCGATAGGCCAGGCGATATATAACAGGATAGCAATCCAGGCATATCTCCTGGAAATGAGGTTCGCCATTTTGCGGCTGGATCTGATTGCAGTCACTGTCTCTCATATGGCTAGACGAATGAGAAGTAAAAAAATGGCATGGCAATCCTTTTTTTATTATGACATGGGGATCGATAAAAAGCGAAGCATCACCATTGAGAGTAGTAATTAGCGATTAGTGTTTGGTTGATGGCAATCATCGAGCTCGGATTCAAGTATCTTTCTTAACTTTTGCCTTTCTACTTTTGCCTTTTGCCTTATTTTCTTTAATCGTTTTAACTTTTTTTAGCTTTTCTCTTACTTTTACCTTTTTCCTTTTACCTTTAAATCGCCTTCCTCTTCCGGTATGCCGTATGCCCTTCTCTCCTTTCATTCACCGCCTCATTTTGTTATAATAATCTGGATAAAATGGCAAAATCATCACCGCTGACGGCCCTCGACGAGCTCCTATGACTTTCGCCTACCCCGCCGTCCTTTTCCTGCTGCTGCTGCTCATCCCCTTCGCCGTCCTGGCCGCGTACAATTTCCGCAAAAAAAAGGAGATCCTGCGCGAGTTCATATCCGAAGAAGCCGAGGGCAAGGTCGTCGTGCGCGGCGGCCGCGAGATCGACTTTTTCAAGACATCGCTGCTGCTGGCGGCGCTGGCCTTCCTCATCCTGGCCCTGGCCCGGCCGCAGTGGGGCGAGCGCTTCGAAAGCATGGACATCCGCGGCCTGGAGATCGTCTTCCTGCTGGACACCTCGACGTCGATGAACGCCGAGGACCTGCAGCCCTCGCGCCTGGAGGTGGCCCGCAACCTGGTGGCCGCCGTGGTCGACGCCCTGCGCACCGACATGGTCAGCCAGGTCAACTTCGCCGGCACGGCCTACGTGCAATGCCCGCCGACCTTGGACTACGAGGCCTTCAAGTTGCTGGCCCTGGCCTCGGCCGCCAGTCCGGACGCCGAGCAGGGCACCGACTTCGCCAAGGCGTTCACGCTGGGCCTGCGCCTGTTCCGCAACTCCCGCTCCAGCCAGAAGGTCATGATCCTGGTCACCGACGGCGAGGATCAGGAACAGGGCTGGCCCGAGGTGGTGCGCGAGCTGCAGAAGCGGAAGATCACCGTGTTCACCGTCGGCGTCGGGGCCCCCGGCGGCGCGCCCATCCCCATTCGCGACCCAAGCGGCCGGACCACGGGCTGGAAAAAAGACGCGCAGGGCAACATCGTCAAGTCGCAGCTGGATGAAACCACGCTGGCGCGCATCGCCGCCGACTGCGGCGGCCAGTACTACCGCCTGGGCGCCGCTTCCGGCATCGCCCCCCTGATCGGCATCCTGCGCGCCTACGAGCGGCAGCAGCTGTCCCGCAAGGTGAAGAGCCGCAAGATCGACCGCTTCGCCTACCCCCTGCTGCTGGCCGTCCTGCTCCTGGCCGGCGAGATGGCCCTCAGCGACAGGAGGATCGCATGGCGAAAAGGCTGATCCCCCTGCTGCTGGCCTTCGGCCTGCTCTGCGGCTGGCACTGGTTCGAGCCGGCCGCCCGCAGGAACCAGAAAGGCATCGAAGCCTATCGCCAGGGGAAATTCGCCGCCGCCCTGGAGCAGTTCCTCTCGGCCAAGGGGCTGAAGGCCGGGGCGCCGCAGCTGAAGAACAACACCGCCGCCGCCCTCTACCAGCTGAAGAAATACCCGGAGGCGCTCAAAGAGTTCTCCAGCATCGAACCGACCGCGCTGGGGGCTTCAGCCGCCGCCGTTCATTACAACCTGGGCAACGCCTACTACCGCCTGGGACAGTATCCCAAGGCCCTGGAAAGCTACAAGCGCGGCTTGCGGCTCGACCCCGACGATGTCCAGGCCAAGAAGAACTACGAGCTGACCCTGAAGAAGATCCGCGAGCAGCAGCAGCCGCAGCAACAGGAGCAGCCGCAGGACGACCAGGCCGAGGCCGAGAAGCAAAAGCAGAAGTACGAGGCCATGATGCAGTTCCTCAACCAGAACGAGAAGCAGCAGATGGAAAAGAAAAAGCGCCGGATCAGCGCCGCCAAGAATGAGAAGGACTGGTAGTCTTATCCTGTGGGCCATCCTGGCCCTGCTGGCGGTTGCCGCCCTGGCCGCCGCCGATGCCGAAGCGCTGGCCGAAGTGGTCGCGCAGGAAACTGTCCCGGCGGCTCAAGAGGCAGCTGCTGTTAGCGTAACCGCCGGGATCAGCTCTGAAAAGATCGGCCTGGACGACACCCTGCTCTATACCCTGACCTTCAGCAACATCGAGAACCCCGCCCAGCCCGACCTGTCGCACCTGGACGATTTCAAGGTGCTGCAGACTTCGCGCAGCTCGGAGTTCCAGTTCCGCGACGGCGCCAGCAACGCGTCCACCCGCTTCACCTATTACCTGATGCCGACGCGCACCGGGCTCATCCGCCTGCCCGCCGTGCGCTACAGCCACGGTGGCCGCGAGTACAGCACCCAGGCCTTCGCCGTTGAAGTGGTCAAGGGCAGCCTGGCAGCCGGGGGCGCGCCCCGCCCCGCCGAGCCCTCGCTGTTCGATGACGATTTTTTCTCATCGCCGCTGCGCAACCGCCAGCCGCAAAAGGTCGACGCCTACCTGCGCGCCGTTCTGTCCAAGCCGGCTTGCTTCAAGGGCGAGCAGCTGCTCTTCCGCGTCCTGCTCTACACCCGCAACCGCATCGAGGCGGTGAACATGATCTCCAGCGCCTCGTTCGCCGGCTTCTGGCAGGAGTGGTTCCCGGTTCCCCAGTCCATCTCCCCGGGCAGTGAAAACGTCAACGGCGTCATTTACCAGGTCTACGAGATCCGCAAGGCCGCCCTGTTCGCCGGCGAAAGCGG
>JBGSPO010000148.1:0-23470 GCA_041738575.1 Candidatus Aminicenantia bacterium | reverse complement strand
CGGGTGGCCGGCGAACGGCACCTCCTCGCCGGGCGTGAAGATGCGCACGTCCCAGCCGCCGGCGCGCGGCTTGTCACTCAGGATGAACGTGGTCTCGGAATAATGGGTCTCGCGGGCAAGTCGCTGCATTTCCTCGCCGCTCAGCCCGCCCGCCGCGCGGAAAACCGCCAGCTGGTTGCCGGCATACTTGTTTTCAGCGAAAACGTCGACGATGTAAAACCTGAGTTGTTTCACGGCCGCTCTCCTGGTTGCCTGGGCCCGGGGGTCAGTTTTTTCCGGAAATATACTGGCAGTAGCCGAAGGCGATCGGCCCGGCCTTGGTGGTCTCGCAGGGGAAATCCGCGCAGGCGAAGCACAGGCGCATCCCCTTCTCGAAGGCGCAGGTGGCGATCCTGCAGAATTTGTTTTCCTTGGGCACGCAGCCCCGGGGATAATTCGGGCATGTTGCCGCGAGCATGCGCGGGCATTTTTCGCAGGCGATGCCGCAGACGCCGATCTTCATGTTGTTTTCCCCGGCAGCCGGCCTAGAAGCGGAAGAGCAGGCCGGCGCCGACGGTCAACCCGCCCACGGGGAGCGTAATATCGGGGACGGTGCCCGCGCTGGAAGCGAAGGCGGTATTGCCAGAGAGGTAGCGCGCTTCAAGGAAGACGCCCAGGCTCCTGGCAAAAAAATAATTCACCCCGGCCCCGGCGTTGAACCCGAAGCTGCTTTTCTTGACGTTTTCCGTGGCCAGCGACATGGTCACGGCCGCGTTGGGGAACACGTCCTGGATGGCGATCGTGCTGATGATGTCGGCGCTGGAATTGAGATAAGCCGGGCCGGCGAAAATATCGATGGCGAACTTGCTGACGTCGACCCTGTAGATGAAGTTCAGGTAGATGACGGTGGCTTTCAGGGTCGAGGCATAGGAGCCCGTGACGCTGCGCGGGGAGTTGAAGACGTAGGGATGGGGCACTTCGACGCCCAGGACGGAGTCAAGGTCGTTGGCGAGGATGATGGCCCCCAGCCCGATGCCCATGGACTTGCTTAAAAAATAGCCGAGGCCCAGGTCGATGTTCGAGCTTTTCCCCATTTGGCTTGCGAGGCTGTATTCGATATTTTCGGCGTAATAGGGTTCGGACCAGAGCTGACCCTTGCTGTTCTCGGTCAGGCCCATGGCATAGCCGGCCCGGATGAAGAGCTTCGCGGGCTTGGCTTTTTGCAGCTTGGCCTTGCGGGTGACCGGGACCGGTTTCTTCTTGGCAACAGGCGCCTTTTTGGCGTTGACGGCCGCGGGCAGGATCAGCGCCAGGGACAGGACCAGGAAGACGAAAAAAGATGCTTTTCTTTTCATGTTTCCCCGCTTCAGTTGATGGTCCAGCCGATGGCCTGCATGGACTTGATCGTCTGCTGCATTTCGCTGCTGGTGGAACCGTACAGGTTGGTCGCGGCCTTGAGGATGGCGTTGGCGGCGTCGACGAATCTGGATCCGGGGGTCAGGTAGCCGGTGAACGCCAGGTAGTAGATCTTCGCGGCCTTGTCCACGCCGATGCCCGTGACCGAGATGGCGGACACCGGGTTGGTGCCGCCGCTGGCCAGCAGGTAGAAGGCGTGGCCGTATATCGTGCAGTTGATGTGCACGCCGCCCCAGTCGCCGTCCTCGGTGTTCGGCAGGTTCTTTTTTTGCGTGAGGTGGCACGGGTCGCCGCCCAGGTTGGGGTTGACCAGGTTGCGCAGGGCGTAGCCGTAGTTGGTGAAAATGTCTTCGCCCATATAGTAGTCGGCCTGGGAAAAGCCGGAGCCGGCCGGCTGCCACTGGAATTCCACCGCGGTGCCCATGATATCGGAAAAGGCCTCGTTCAGCGCCCCGGACTCGTTGGCGTAGATCAGGTCGGACGTGAACTGGGTCACGCCGTGGCTGAACTCGTGGGCGATGACGTCGAGCGCCGCCGCGGTCTGGAAATTGTATTTGCCGGGGTCGAGAAAGTACATCATCAGGGTGTTGCCGTTCCAGAAGGCGTTGTCGGTGTCTCCGGGGTAGTGGACGATGGCCTTGATGGGCAGGTTCTTGTTGTCCAGGCCCTTGCGGCCGAAGACCTGGTAGTAGTAGTGATAGGTCAGCCCCATGTAGGCATGGACGTTGTTCGACGCCCGGTCCTGTTCCCAGTCATTGTCGCTGTCGGTCAGCACCTGGTTGGCGACCTTGTAGAAGGTGTATTGCTTGACGGGACGGTTATGGGCCTCGTCCATCAGCCAGTACTTGCCGCTGCGATAGTTCGTGGGCAGTTTGAGTTTTTCGCCGTGGACGCCAAAACCGGTGCCGATGGTCAGGGACTCGGACCGGACGTTCGAGAAGGTGACAAGGACCTCGCCGCTGCAGGCGTCGATGATGCCGACCCGGTCGAACAACTCCCCCCGCGCCAGGTTGACGCGGTAGGCCAGCCGCAGGTCGTCATCGCTGACCGGGTAGATGAGCAACTCGGGCCCGTTGCCGGCCAACTTGAGTTCGCTGTCACCCAGGGAGCGCCGGAAAAAGTCGGCCGCCTGCGCGCCGCTCAGCCCGGGCCGCAGGTCCATCTCCGCCGGCAGGAAATATTCCCCTTCGATCTCCTGGAGCGCGCCGTCCTGGATATGCTGGATGATCTCGCCGCCGATCACTTCCAGGCCGGCATGGTACTGCCGGAAGCGGCGCTGTTCCATGCCGGGCAGGGGGCCTTGCTGGACGCGCAGCAGGCGCAGGTTGTTGCGCGCGATCTCGGCGTTGAAATAGATGGCCTCGCCGGCGATGCCGGCGAACAGGCGCAGCGGGTAAGGCAGCGGGGGCGCCACGAAGACGCGCAGTTCTTCCCCGGCGGGGGGGGTGACGAAGGTCCGGCCCACGCGGGCGCCGGGAAGCGCCATGGACACGACCAGCAGGATGGCCGATATTATCAGTATCTTTTTCATAAGAACCTCCAGGGCGGCTGTAATGCAACCGCGAAAGGTGTATTTAAAACCAAATATCCTGCCGTGTCAATAGAAGCGGAACCGGCGCCGGTTGCACGTGACGGCTTTGTGCCGGCCCCTGGCGGCCTGCCGCCCGCTTATTTCCGCAGGAATTTTTCCCACTCGCTCCTCAGGGCGAAAGAGGCGCCGTCGATGGCCCGCTGCACGGCCAGGATGCCGTCCAGGTGGTCGATCTCGTGCTGCAGCAATTCGGAGAGTTCTCCCCTTGCGGACAGCGAGCAGTTTTCACCGCCGCGCGAAAGATAGGCGACCTTGATTTCCCCGGCTCTCTCCACTTTGACCAGCAGGTCCGGAAAGCTGAAGCAATCGTCCCAGAGCTGGATCCTTTCCCGGCTTCGCCAGGTGACGCGCGGGTTGATCATCAGCCGGGAAATCTTCTCATTCGGGAAATCGATGAACAGGATCCTGCGCAGAACGCCGATCTGCGGTGCCGCGATCCCGCGTCCGAAGCCGTTCTTTTTCCTGAAATCCGCCAGCGTGTCCTCGAGGTCGCGGATGGCGTCTTTCGTCTCCGGGGCCTTGACGTCCTCGACGGCCTTGCACTTTTTCCACAGCCCCGGATCGCCAAGCTTGAGGATCGTTTTAATCGCCACGGTTTTTTAATTCAAGCAAGTTGCGTCAGCTCAATATGACCTCGATCCGGCACTTGGGGTCGCCGCGCTGGATCGAGCTTTTGATGTCGACCCGCACTTCCTTGCCGACCAGGGCGCCGTAGACGGCCCGGGTCCAGCCCCGGGTGCATAGGCAATACTCGGCAGGGAGCTTCTCCGTCGAGTCGGCAACCAGGGGACAGTAGCACTTGTCGTAGACCAGGGTGATCCGGTTGCCTTCGCGCTGGATGTTGTTCTCGCCGATGTGCTTGCGCATCTCGGCCAGGAACTTGTCGACGTCGCCGTTGAGCGATTTGGCCCCGGCAACCATGCCGCCGCGCTTGGCGCAGGCGCGGCCGTTGTCCTCGATCACCTTCACCATCCCGGCTTCGGGCAGGTCTTTTTTCATGTTGCCCAGCCAGGCCGCCAGCCAGCCGGCCAGGAACTTGTTCTTGCCCGCCAGCTTCCTTTCGCAGGCCGCGGCATCCTGTTCCTGCGCCATGGCCTTGTTGCCCCCGAGCATCGTTCCCGCCGCCGCCATGCCGATCGCTCCTTTCAGAAAATTTTTACGTTTCATCGGCGCTCCATATTTATTGATCCTTATTATAGTAGCCGGCGGTGGATCAGGCAAGCGTTCACTCGTGGCCGCCTTGCCCGCAGGCAGGCGCAGCGGCATTCTCCGCAACGCCTTGTGGACGTCGATTAGACGGCCATCGGTTCCCGGAGGCCTCGGCGCTTCGGGAAAAAGTGGAGGGGAATGGCGCGAGAGCCTGTCTGAACTGATGTTTTATTCTCTTCAACCTCGAACACCGAACTTCGAACCTCGTCTTTCCAATTCCAAGTCACCTGTTTTTAGCGCGAAAGTATATCTTTTCTCTTGCCGTGTACCGTACGCCGGATGCCGAGCCCAGCGCGTTTTTGCTTAGTTCTGTTTCTTGTGCAGCAAAAACTTATCATACAGCCCCAGCCCGGCCATGGAGACCACGCCCATGCCGGCCACGATCAGCCAGATGGCCGTGGGGTTGGCGGGCAGGCCCTTGGCCGCCGGGTTGGAGATGAAGGTCTCGAACAGGCGGCCGCCCAGGGGCGCGCCCACGATCGATCCCAGCGCCACCGGCAGGTTGGCATAGCCCAGGTAGAGCCCCTCCTGCCCCTTGGGGGCGATGGCGCCGATGTACTCGTAGATGCGCGGCGAGGCGAACATTTCGCCCAGGGCCATGGAGGCGATCGATACGATGAGGAAAATGCCGGCGATCGGCAGCAGTACCTGGAAGCTGCCGAAGCGCAGCAGCGAGACCTTCAAGGAGATGTCGGCAAAGAGCACCGGGGCCAGGATGTTGACCAGCATGCCGATGGTGGTGACCAGGACTCCGAAAATGATCGAGCGCACCGGCGTCTATTTCTTGGCCAGGCGGGTGATCAACAGCTGCAGGGAGACGATCATGATGGGGTTGACCAGGGTGTAGAGCTCGACGGGAGCCTGGGGGTCGACCCAGCGCAGGAACAGCGGCATCAGGTTGTAGAGCTGGACGTAGAGGATCCAGAACATGCCGATGACCACCAAAAAAAAGACGAACTTCCAGTTCTTCAGCACGGTGACGATGCCCAGCAGCGCCTGGCTCAGCGTCTTTTTCTGCACGGCCTGGCCGTCTTTTTTCCCGTCGGAAACGTACTGCGGTTCGCGGTAGATGAACAGGACGATCAGCAGCCCAACCACGGCGAAGGCGAAGGCCACCGGGAAAAAGATGGCCGGGATGCCCGCGGCGCGGCGCACGAAATAGGAGACGCCGCGGCCGCTGATCGAGCCGATGTTGATGACCATGTAGAAGATGCCGAAGCCGAGGGTGGCGCGCAGGCCCGAGGTCTTTTGCACCGTGCCGGCGATGCATGGCTTGACGATCGAGCCGCCCAGCCCGATGAGCACGATGCCCAGCACGATCGGGATGGTGAAATTGCTCCCGGCCGGCCAGAAGCGCTGCACGTTGCCCATGACCAGGTATCCCAGCGAGAGCATGATGAAGGCGGCGACCAGCGAGCGCTTGAAGCCGTACTTGTCGGCCAGGGTGCCGCTGACGATGGGCAGGAAGTAGATCAGCCCCCAAAGCAGCGAGCCATTGAGGAAGGTGGCGAAAGTGGGGCTCATGCCCAGGTTTTCCGTCAGGTAGATGACCACGAACGAGGCCATGGCGTAATAGGCACCGCGTTCAAAGAGCTCGATGGTGTTGGCCGTCCAGAACGTAGCGGGAAAGCCCGCGGGCTTGCTTTCGGGCGAACTCATGGGGACCTCCGGGTTAGTTTTTTATGGTGATGCCCAGCTCGTCCAGCTGGCGCTGGGAGACGGCGCTGGGGGATCCGGTCAGCAGGCAGAGCGATGACGTGGTCTTGGGGAAGGCGATGACCTCGCGGATGGATTCTTCGCCGGTCAGCAGCATCAGCAGGCGGTCGAAGCCCAGGGCGATGCCCAGGTGGGGCGGGGCCCCGAAGCTCAGGGCGTTGAGGAAAAAGCCGAAACGGTCCTCGATCTCCCGCTCTTCCAGGCCGAGCATCTGGAACACTTTCTTCTGCAGGGCGATGTCGTGGATGCGGCGGCTGCCGCCGCCGAGCTCGATGCCGTTGAGCACCAGGTCGTAGGCGATGGCCTTGACGGCCAGCGGCTCGCTGTCGAGCCGGGCGATGTCTCCGGGGCGAGGAGCGGTGAAGGGATGGTGGTTGGAATCGAGACGCTTCTCCTCCTCGTTGTAGAAGAAGAGGGGGAAATCGGTCACCCAGAGGAACTCCAGCCGGCTCTTGTCCTGGAATTTTTTGCCGAGGTGCTCGCGCAGCCTGCCGGCCAGGGTGAGGGCCGGCATCTCGGCGTCGGCCACCAGCAGCAGCAGGGCGCCGGCGTCGATCTTCCTTTTTTCAAAGAGGGCGGCGATGTCCGCGGCGGCGACCTTCAACGAGGACTTGAAGCCGTCCTCGGACTTTTTCATCCAAATGACGCCCTTGCCGCCCAGTTTTTTCGCGGTTTCGTTGATCTCGTCGAGCTGCTTGCGCGAGAAGGCGCCGGCGGCGGGGATGGCCAGCCCCTTGACCTTCGCTCCCCGGGCCAGAGCGCCGTTGAGCAGGTCGCTGCCCCAGGCGCCTGCTTCCGAGGTGAAATCCTCGATGGTGAAGGGAATGCGCAGGTCGGGCTTGTCCGAGCCGTATTTCTCCATCGCCTCCTGGTAGGGCAGACGCCGGAAGGGCAGGGCGATGTCGTGCCCGCTCAGGGCGAAGACCGCCTGCATCAGGCGCTCGATGATGGCGAACAGCTCGTCGGGCTCGGCGAAGCTCATCTCGATGTCGATCTGGGTGAACTCGAGCTGGCGGTCGGCGCGCAGGTCCTCGTCGCGGAAGCAGCGGGTGATCTGGAAGTAGCGCTCGAAGCCCGAGACCATCAGCAGCTGCTTGAACTGCTGCGGCGACTGGGGCAGGGCGAAGAAACGCCCCTTGTAGATCCTTGACGGGACGAGATAGTCGCGCGCCCCCTCGGGGGTGGCGTTACTCAGTATGGGCGTTTCGATGTCCAGGAAGCCCTCGCGGTCGAGGAAGTTGCGCGCCAGCAGGTTGACCTTGGAGCGCAGCTTGAAGTTGCGCTGCATGGACTGGTTGCGCAGGTCGATGTAGCGGTGCTTGAAGCGCAGTTCCTCGGAGACATTGGCGCGGTTCTCCGGGACGAACGGCGGCACGGCGGACGCGGCCAGGATGTCGATAACTGAGGCGATGAGCTCGACCTGGCCGCTGGGCAGGTCGGGGTTGGGCCTGGCGCGCTTGACGACCCGGCCGCTCACGGCCAGGACCGTCTCCTTGCCGATGCTTTTCAGCAGCCCCGGCTCGGCGAAGGTCTCGTTGACCACGATCTGCAGCAGGCCCTCGCGGTCGCGCAGGTCGATGAAGGTCAGGCCGCCCAGCTCGCGCATGTTGTTCACCCAGCCGTAGACGGTGAGGTCCCGGCCGGCATGCTCCTCGCGAACCAGGCCGCAGTAGGTCTCGCGCTTCAATAATTTTTTTTCAGCCATGCGTTCAGGTCCTTGAGGGAGATTTTGACTTGTTCCTGGGTGGCCATGTTCTTCACCGAGACCGAGCCGCTCTGGACCTCGTCCTCGGCCAGGACCAGGGTGAAGGCGGCGGCGAGCTTGTCGGCCTTCTTGAACTGTTTCTTGAGGTTTTTGCCCTGGTAGTCGATGCCCACGGGGAAGCCCTCCTCGCGCAGGGCCTGGGCCAGCTGCACGGCGTGGGCCAGCCACTGCGGGTCCTGGTAGGCCACGAACAGGACCTTGGGCCGGGGAGTCTCCAGGTGCTCCAGGTGCAGGATGATGCGTTCCATGCCGGCGGCAAAGCCGATGCCCGCCGTGTCGGGACCGCCCAGCTCGCGGATCAGGCTGTTGTAGCGCCCGCCGCCCAGGAGGGCGTTCTGGGCGCCCAGCTGGCCCGAGGTGACCTCGAAGGCCGTCTTGGTGTAATAGTCCAGTCCGCGCACCAGGCGGGGTTCAAGGCGGAAGGGGACGTTCATCCAGCTCAAGGCCTGGCGCACGGCGGCGAAGTGGTCGCGGCATTCGGCGCACAGGTGGTCGCCGATCAGCGGGAAAGCGCGGGAAGCGTCGGCGCAGCCCGGCTGCTTGCAGTCGAAGATGCGCAGGGGGTTGACCGCGATCTTGCGCTGGCAGTCGGGGCACAGCCGCTTTTCTTCGGCCTGGGCCGCCTGGCGCAGCAACTGCAGGTAGGCCGGCCGGCACTGGGGGCAGCCCACCGAGTTCAGGTCGAGCTGCAGCTCGGCGATGCCGATCTTTTTCAGAAAATCGACGGCCGTGAAGATGACCTCGGCGTCGACCTGCGGCGAGTCGTCGGCGAAGACCTCGACGCCGAACTGCTGGAACTGGCGGTAGCGCCCCTTTTGCGGCTTGTCATAGCGGAACATGGGGCCGATATAGTAGAAGCGCAGCGGCGCCATGACCTCGAAGAGGTTGTTTTCGATGGCCGCCCGCACCACCGAGGCGGTGTTCTCGGGCCTCAGCGTCAGGCTGCGGTCCGCCTTGTCCCTGAAGGTGTACATTTCTTTCTGCACCACATCGGTCTCGCTGCCGATGCCGCGGCTGAAGAGCTCGCTGTGCTCGAAGATCGGCGTGCGGATTTCCTGGAAGAGGAATTTCTTATAGTACGCGTGGATGGCGGCCTCCAGGTACTGCCACTTGTGGACCTCGGGCGCGAAGATGTCGCGCGTCCCTTTCGGTGCTTTGATCTCGCTCATAGGTACCCCAGTGATTTTAACGTGTCCATGGTCTTCTGGTTCAGCGACTCCTGCTTGCGCTTGTTGGCGGTGATGATGCGCGAGATGCGCAGCACCGAACGGGTCATTTCCGAGCGCTGGCCCGAGGGATCGCTGTCGGCCCTCAGACCGGCGGTGCCGAAGCGGTCCCGTTCCAGGTTGTAGAATTCCAGGATGTTTTCCGTCCTGCCGGGATAAAAGATGACCTGCCAGGGGAAATGGACCACCGCAAAGGCGTCGAAATACGACTCGGGCGAATAGGTCTCCAGGAACAGCTTGGCATCGCCCCCGGAGGCCAGGGCGTCGCGGCCGGCCATGTGCCCGGGTTTATTGGCGCCGATCAGCGTCAGCAGGGTGGGGGCGACGCTGAGATTGGAGACCAGGTCGGTGCTGACCCTGCCGCCGCGGACGTTCCGGCCGCTGACGATGAAGGGCACGTGGGTGTAGACCTTGTTCAGGTAATGGATGTGGCCGAAATGCGCCTGGTATTCGCCCAGCCCCTCGCCGTGGTCGCCCATGAGCAAGAAAGTTGATTTTTCGTAAAGCCCTTCTTTTTTCAGGTGTTCCAGCAGCCGGCCGATCTGGGAATCCAGGTAGCGCACTTCCTGATCGTAGCCGCGGCGCATGGCTTCCGGACTGGCCTTGACCTGGTATTTGAAATTCAGCTCGGCCCGGCAGGGAGCTTGGCCGCGATTGGTGACGGTCAGGAAGGAGCGGGGCGCCAGGGTGTTGAACGTGACCAGCCCGTAGCGTTCGCTGCGGCGGTACAGGTCGGACGACGGGGCCATGGCGATGTTTGCGTCCGCATCCAGCGCCTTGACCTGCAGGTCGGAGAAGCCGATGCCGGCGAAGTCTCCGTCCGCGCCGAGAGCGGGCGGGATCTCCGTTTCCAGCCCGATGGTGTTCTCGCCCGCCTGCAGCAGGAGCGGCAGGCGCAGCACCGGTTGCTCGATGCTTGGGCCGCTGTAAAGCGTGTCGGCGCCGAGGGTCACGGTGAAGCGCGCGGCGGCACCGGGCGGGAAATAGGGCTCGTGGGGGTCGGAATAGTGCAGCCAGATGAACGACCTGCCGTGCTTCAGCTTGTCGACCAGGGCAAAAGCGTCGCGGTTCACTTCGGCGGCGGTCCTGTACCACAGGCCGGGCCTGAAGTTCTCCAGGTAATGGTCGAAGCCCTTGGCCAGGCCAAAATCGCGGTTGAGCACGGCCAGGGAAACCACGGCGCCGGTGGCATAACCCTTCTTTTTCATGATCTCGGCCAGCGTCGGGTAGGGGACGGCATGCTTCTGGCCGTTGTTGTAAACCTTGAACACGTGCGGCGGCAGGGAGTAGAACATGGCGGCGTGGCTGGGGGCGGTGATGGGAATGACGGTATAGGCGTTGGTGAAGCGCACTCCCGAAGCGGCCAGGGCCGCCAGGTTAGGGGTAGGCGAATTTTCCGCCGTCCCGTAGCGGATGGCGTCGGCCCGGGTCGTGTCCAGGGTGATCAGGAAGACATGCTCAGGGATGGCGCCGTTGCGGGAAAAAAACAAAAAAAAAGCCAGCAGGGCCAGGGGCAGCAGCAGCCAGGGCAGTTTTTTCTTCATCGGGCGAAAGCGTCGCGCATGGCGGCAAAAACGGTCGCCTGGTCATAGGACAGCACCTTGGTGTCGCCGATCGTGGCCATGAAATTGGCGTCGCCCTGCCAGCGCGGGACGATATGCTGGTGGAAATGGTCCTTGACCCCGGCGCCGGCCGCCTGGCCGATGTTCATGCCGACATTGAATCCCTGCGGGTGGAATTGGTCCTTCAGGATGGCCATGGAGCGCAGGGTCAGCTCCCACATTTCCCGCAGGTCGCCGGGGGCCATCTGCTCGGGCGAGGCCAGGTGGGCGCGCGGCGCGACCATCAGGTGGCCGGAGCTGTAGGGGTACTTGTTCAGCAGCACGAAGAACGCCTGGCCGCGAAAACAAACCAGGGAGGCGGTGTCGTCCTTCTCCAGCGCCCGGCAGAACACGCAGCCGTCGCCGTCGCGGGCCTGGCCGGAAATGAATTTCCAGCGCCAGGGGGCCGACAAGAACTTCATTTCAGCCCCCTGCCCCGGCCCGCCGCTTGGTCATTTCTTCTTGTCCAGCTCGTTCTGCAGCAGGTCGCCGATGGTGGTGACCGAATCGTCCTCGGCCTTCATGTATTTCTGGAGCTCCTCGCGCTCGCGGACCTTGGTCAGTGCCCGCAGGCTGAGGTAGACCTTCTTGCGGTCGATCTCGATGCGCGAGATCAGCGCCTCGATCTTGTCGCCGGGCTTGAATTTCTGCTCCAGGTCCTGGACGCTGACCTTCTCCTCGTCGATGTCGCCGATGCGGATGAAGCCCTCGATGCTGCGCGTGAGCTCGACGGTGATGCCGGCGTCGTTGATCTTGCGCACCGTCACCTCGACGGCGCTGCCCGGCTTGTGCTTGGAGAAGAATGTCCGCCACTCGCTTTCGGCCAGGTGCTTGATGCCCAGCTGCACCTTGGAGTTGCGGTCCAACTCGTCGCTGATGATCATGGCGTCGATCTCTTCGCCCTCTTTCATGAAATCATCCGGGGACTCGATGTGGTGGTAGCTGATGTCGGATATCTTCACTACGCCCTCGACCCCGGCTTCCAGGCCCAGGAAAACCCGCGACTTGAGGATCTTCTTGACCTTGGCCTTGACGATCTCGCCGCGCTTGTGCTTTTCCAGGTATTTTTCCTCGGGGCGGGTCTCCAGCTGCTTCAGGCCCAGCTTGATCTTGCGCTCTTCCTTGTTGATCTCGATTACCTGCACCCACAGCTTGTCGCCGACGGCCACGTATTCCTCGACCGAGGTCGGCCGGCCCTCCCAGGTCAGGTCGGATATGTGCAGCAGCCCCTCGACCCCCTCTTCCAGCTCGATGAAGGCGCCGAAGCTGACGATCTTGACCACCTTGGCGACCAGGCGCTTGCCCAGGGGGTATTTTGTCTCGATGCCGAGCCAGGGATCGGTGAAGCGCTGCTTGATGCCCAGGGAGATCTTGCCCCTTTCCTTGTCGATCTCGAGCACTTTCACCTCGATCTCGTCGCCCTTGCGCAGTTTTTCCCGGGGATGGTTGATGCGGCCGTAGGAGATGTTGTCCTTGTGCACCAGCCCTTCCAGGCCGCCGAGGTCGACGAAAGCCCCGTAGTCCACGATCGAGGTCACGATGCCCTTGGCGATCTGGTCGACCGCGAGGGACTCCAGCAGCTGCTTCTGTTTCTCCTGCTTGTCGTTCTCGAGCAGGATGCGGCGCGAAAGGGTGCCGCTCTTCTCCTTCTTGTTCAGCTTGACGACCAGGAACAGGAATTCCTTGCCCAGCATTTTCTTGGGGGCCTTGACCTTCTGGATGTCCACCTGGCTCATGGGCAGGAACATCTCCACGCCCATGTCCACCATGTAGCCCTTCTCGTCGGGGGTGAGCTTGGTGATGCGGCCCAGCAGCGGCGTGTTCTTCTTGTAGGCGTGGAAAATGTTCTCCCAACCCTCCTGCTCGTCCAGCTGCTTCTTGGAAACGATGATGTATCCTTCCTTGAAGTTGACGTTCTTGGCCAGCACCTTGATGGTGTCGCCGACCTTGTATTTCAGATTGCCGTCCCAGTCCAACAGTTCCTCGCGGTCGAGGATGCCCTCGGTTTTCTGGCCGATGTCGATCACCACGCGGTTCTCGACAATATCCACGATGCGGCCTTCAAGAGCGGCGTTGGAACCCACGGCCTTCAGGTCGTACTCTTTCACCAGTTCGGAGAAGTCCTCCGGGTTCTTCCCGATGGTGTCGTTTGTGTCTGACATGTTGTGTCTCCTTAAGCGTTTATATTTTCTGCAGAAAATTTTTTACGTTGTCCAGTTCCTGCGGCGAGGTGGAAGCCCCGGCGCTGAGGCCGATGGTGCGGAACTTTTTAAGCCGGGCCAGGGTGCGCGCCCCCCGCAGGTCGTCGCAGGTCTCGATGCGCATGGCGTTGCGATTGTATTTACGGGCGATCTGGTAGAGCTTCTTGGTGTTGGAAGAGACCTTGCTGCCCACCACGATGACGGCGTCCACCTTGGGGGCGAGCTTGCGCACCGCTTCCTGCCGCTCCTGGGTGGCCCGGCAGATGGTGTTGAACACGTGAAGGCGGTCGGCCTTGTCCATCAGCACGGCGACGACCTCCTTGAAAAAAACGGTGTCCAGCGTGGTCTGGGCCACGACGCTGATCTCGCGGCTGCGGGGCAGCGCCCGGGCCGCGGCCAGGGTGTTGATGATGCGCACCTTGGGGGCGTAGCTGCGGGCGGCCACGATCTCGGGATGGTCCTTGTCGCCGATGATCAGCACCGGGCTGCCGTCGCGGCCCAGCTGCTCGATGATCTTCTGCCCCTTCTTGACCAGCGGGCATGTGGCGTCCAGCGTGGGGACCCCCTTGCGCCGCAGGTGCAGCTCGGTGTCGCGGGGGATGCCGTGGGTGCGGATGCACAGGGTCTTGCCGGGGTCGATCGCGCCCACCCGGTCCACGCGGCGAATGCCTTTCGCCGCCAGCTCGTTCAGGACCGGAGTGTTGTGGATCAGGGGCCCGAAAGTCTGGATCATTTTCCCCTGGCGATGGTATTCATTGATCAGTTTCAAGGCTCGTTTAACTCCAAAGCAGAATCCTGCCTGCTCAGCGACTGATATTTTCATGAATTAAAGCCCAA
The DNA here is from genome assembly GCA_041738575.1 of Candidatus Aminicenantia bacterium. Lineage (GTDB taxonomy): Bacteria > Acidobacteriota > Aminicenantia > UBA2199 > UBA2199 > UBA2199. The sequence continues at coordinate 9,929 of JBGSPO010000148.1, read as the reverse complement.
TCATATAATATTATGACCATTATGTCAACCGCGAGCGCCATCTTTTCGCCATGGCCGCGCCTTGACAACCCGGCATGGTTGGCATATAAAATGGCCGGAGGTATCCCCCCATGACCCTGAATCTTGACCCGGCCCGGCGCCTCACCTTGCCCGCCGAACTGCCCGCGAAGAAAGGCTTCGTGCCCGGCATCCGCCGCGCCCCGGACCGCGGATTCCACCTGAGCGTCGCCCAGGCCAAGACCGCCTTGAAAAACGCCTTGCGCTATATCCCGGCCCCGTTGCACCGTGAGATCGCCCCCGAGTTCCTGGACGAGCTGTATACGCGCGGACGCATCTACGGCTATCGCTACCGGCCCGAGGGCAGCCTCAAGGCCAGGGCCGTTGGAGAGTACCCCGGGAAGATCATCGAGGCCAGGGCCTTCCAGGTGATGATCGACAACAACCTCGATTTCGACGTCGCCCTGTATCCATATGAGCTGGTGACCTACGGCGAGAGCGGCCAGGTGTTCCAGAACTGGATGCAGTACAGCCTGGTCAAGCTCTACCTGCGGGAAATGACCGACCGCCAGACCCTGGTGGTCTACTCCGGCCACCCGCTGGGCCTCTTCGAGTCCGGCCCCGAAGCGCCGCGGGTGATCTCCACCAACGGCATGCTGGTGGGCATGTACGACAACACGGCTGGCTTCGCCCAGGCCGCGGCCATGGGCGTCTCCAACTATGGCCAGATGACGGCCGGGGGCTGGATGTACATCGGGCCGCAGGGCATCGTCCATGGCACCTACCTGACCCTGCTCAATGCCGGGCGCATGTACCTGAACATTCCCGCCCAGAAGGACCTGGCCGGCGTGGTCTATTTGAGTTCGGGGCTGGGCGGCATGAGCGGCGCCCAGGCCAAGGCCGTGGAGATCGCCGGCGGCATCGGCCTGCTGGCCGAGGTCGACCTTTCGCGCATCGAAACGCGGCACAAGCAGGGCTGGGTCTCCAGGATCTCGGCCGACCTCGACGAGATCACCCGCTGGATTGCCGAGTTCCGCAAGTCAAAAAAGCCCTTATCCATCGCCTATCACGGCAACGTAGTCGACCTCTGGCAGTACATGCTGGACCGGCGGATCCCCATCGAGCTGGCTTCGGACCAGACCTCCTGCCATGACGCCTATGGCGGCGGCTACACGCCGGCCGGGATCGATTTTGCCGAGGGGCGGCGCCTGCTGCGCGAAAATCCCGAGCTTTTCCGCAGGAAAGTCGATGAATCACTGGTCCGCCAGTTCCGTTTGATCCAGAAAATGGTCGCCCGGGGCACGCGCTTCTGGGATTACGGCAATTCATTTTTAAAGGCGGTTTTTGACGCCGGCGCCAGCGACATCGCGGCCAACGGCCGCGACGAAAGCGACGGCTTCATTTTCCCCAGCTATGTCGAACACATCATGGGGCCGCTGGGCTTCGATTACGGTTATGGGCCGTTCCGCTGGGTTTGCCTGAGCGGCAAGGCCGAGGACCTGGCCGAGACCGACCGGGCCGCCATGTCCTGCCTCAACCCCGATCGCCGGGCCATGGACCGCGACAATTACGAGTGGATCAAAAATGCCGGGAAGAACCAGCTGGTGGTCGGCACCCAGGCGCGCATCCTCTATGCCGATGCCGAGGGCCGGGTCAGGATCGCCCTGAAATTCAACGACCTGGTGCGCCGGGGCGCGATCGGCCCGGTCATGCTCGGCCGAGACCACCACGATGTCTCCGGGACCGACTCCCCTTTCCGCGAGACGGCCAACATCCGCGACGGCAGCAACGTCACCGCCGACATGGCTGTGCACAACTTCGCCGGCGACGCCGCCCGCGGCATGTCCATGGTCGTCCTCTCCAACGGCGGCGGCGTGGGCATCGGCAAATCGTTCAACGGCGGCTTCGGGCTGGTCCTGGACGGCAGCGCGACCAAGGACCGCATCATCGCCTCGGCCATGGAGTGGGACGTGCTCAACGGCATTGCCCGCCGCGCCTGGGCCCGCAACGACAATGCCCTGGAGACCGCTGCCGCCTGGAACGCCGCCCACCCCGATCGCGGCCTGATCACCCTGCCCCACCTGGCCGACGACAAGCTGGTCGACGAGCTGATCGAGCGCAGTTTTCCGGGAAATGCTGGTTAACGGGTTGAAGGGTTCAAGAGTTGACGGGTGAACGGCCATAGTTCGAACAATGGCTGCCGCTGCACTCTTTCATCTCTTTAACCCTTAAACTCTTCAACCCTTCAACTCTTTAACTCTCTAACATTTATCCTGTTGAAACCCAGGCCATTTTCCATTACAATAGGCATGTCCCCTTCAGGGAAGAAAGGAGAAAGACCGATGGGATTAGTTAAAAAAGGCAAGGACCTCTGGTTCTTTGAGGACCTGTACAGCGATACGACTTACGGCTTCAAGGTCTCCAGGGTGATCGTGCCCGAGACCGACACCGGCTTCCAGAAGCTGATGATTCTTGAGACCGACCGCTTCGGCCGCGTGCTGGTGCTGGACGGCATCGTGCAGCTGACCGAGGAGGACGAGGGCATCTACCACGAATGGATCGCCCACTGGCCCCTTTTTGCCCTGAAGAAGCCGGCGAAGCATGTGCTGATCATCGGCGGCGGCGACTGCGGCGTGGCCCGCGAAGTGCTGCGCCACAAGTCGGTGCAGAAGGTGACGATGGTGGAGATCGACCGAATGGTCTGCGACCTCTGCCGCCGCCACATGCCCTCGGTGAGCGAAGGGGTGTACGGGGACCCGCGCTTCAAGCTCATCATCGGCGACGGCGCCGAGGTGATCCGCCAGATGAAGGGCAAGTGCGACGTGATCGTCATCGATTCCACCGATCCCATCGGCCCGGCCCAAAGTCTGTTCAATACCGACTTCTACCAGAGCGTCTATGACGCCCTCACCGATGGCGGCATCACCATCCACCAGACCGGGGCGCTGATCCTGCAGCCCTTCGAGGCGCCGGGCAGTTGGCGCCAGATCGAGCGCAGCTTCGACGATGTCCGCGTGGTGCAGTTCGCCAACATCAGCTACATGGGCGGACCCTTCAGCTTGACCGCCGGCTCCAGGGGCAAGGGCGTCTTCAAGAACGCTGAGCGCAACGCACTGAAGGCCTATAAGAAAGCCGGCTTCAAGACTTCCTGGTATTCGCCGCGCATCTCGGCCGTGCCCTATCCCGAGTTCCAGGCGCGCCTGGAGACCGACAAGTACGGCGAAGAGATCGTCATGGACATCGATCTCCCCGCCGGCAGCGTCCCCAACGCCGCGCGGGTGGCCAAGTGGGCCGCGCAGACCTGCGAAGCCATCAAGATGAAAGCGTTCGGCAGTCCGATCTATTCCGACCCCAAGCTGGGCGAAGGGGCGACCCTGGTCCAGTACGTGGAGACCAGCGCCATCAACTACCGGCGCTACGGCCGGGTGGCGGCGCTCAACTGCTTCACCTGCGCCGCGCTCCCCGTCGACGACGCCATCCGCTCGTCGCTCAATTACTTCAAGTCCGACCGGGCGGTCTGCTGGCATCTGCCGCGCGGTTCGTTCACCGACGTCAAGAAGATCAGGAAAAACACCCGCATTTTTGAATACGACCGCAGGAGCGGCAAGTCCTCCCCGGCCCTGTTGCCGCGCCTGGTCGACGGCGCCGAGGTCTTCGCCCCCGGGTTCCCGTTCTTCCGCGAGCGCGGGGCGGCCGAGTTCGAGCTGGTCATGGACATCTATGATTGCGATTACGACAAGATCTCATCCTCGCCCGCGGTGGCCCGCTGGGCCGGCATCGAATTCCCCGGGCTGACCGGCCTCAAGACGGTCGGCGAGGCCGACGCCCCCGATTTCGGCCATGCCAAGAAAAAGACCGCCGGCCCCTCAGTGGTGCAGCTGCTCAAAGGCGGCTCGAACATCAGCCATTACTCGGTCAACTGGCTCATGATCGTGGTCAATCTTGTGGCTACCCGGGAGTTCGACCTGGAGAAGGCGATCCGCCGGACCATGAAGTATTTCCGGGGGAAATATGCGATCTGCTGGCTTCTGCCCCGGGGAAACACCGGGCAATCCCTGAAAAAGGTCGCGGAAAGCACCTATGTTTTCATGATCGAAAATAAATAGAGAATACTTTAAACATCGTCCGGGTTTTGTCTCAAGAAGTTCATTAAGGATTTGATTTATTAAAAATAAATATGACAACAAAAGACTAAGATAATTATTATAATTCTCTTATTAGACTGTTGACAAAGCAAGAAAACTACAATATATTTAAGTTAACTTAAACACAAGGAGTTAAACATGGGAAAAATCATAGGCATTGACTTGGGAACAACCAATTCCGCCGTAGCGATAATGGAGAAGGGCGACGTAAAGATCATCACCAATTCCGAGGGCGGTCGCACCACCCCATCGGTGGTCGGTTTCGCCAAGGATGGCGGGCGCCTGGTCGGCCAGGTGGCCAAGCGCCAGTCGATCACCAACCCGGAGAACACGGTTTACTCCATCAAGCGCTTCATGGGGCGCAGGATATCCGAGGTAAGCGACGAGGTCACCATGGTGCCCTTCAAGGTGGTCAGCGGTCCGAACGATGACGCGCGGGTCAGCATCATGGGCAAGCAGTATTCGCCGCCCGAAATATCGGCGTTGATCCTGCAGAAGCTGAAAGAAGCGGCCGAGGATTACCTCGGCGAAAAGGTCACCGAGGCGGTCATCACCGTCCCCGCCTACTTCAACGATGCGCAGCGCCAGGCCACCAAGGATGCCGGCAAGATCGCCGGCCTGGACGTCAAGCGCATCATCAACGAACCCACGGCCGCGGCCCTGGCCTACGGCATGGATAAAAAAAAGGACGAATTGATCGCCGTTTATGATTTCGGCGGCGGCACGTTCGACATATCGATCCTGGAGATCGGCGAGAATATCGTGGAGGTGAAGTCGACCAACGGCGACACCCACCTGGGCGGCGACAACATCGACCAGAAGCTGATCGATTGGATCGCCGAGGAGTTCAAGAAGGACCAGGGCATCGACCTGACCAAGGACCGCATGGCCCTGCAGCGCCTGAAAGAGGCCGCCGAAAAGGCCAAGATCGAGCTGTCCACCGCCCAGGAGACCGAGATCAACCTGCCGTTCGTCACCGCCGATGCCTCCGGCCCCAAGCACCTCGTGCTCAAGCTGACCCGCTCCAAGCTGGAGCAGCTGGTCGGCGACATCATCGAGCGCTCCATCGCCCCCTGCAAGCAGGCCGTCAAGGACGCGGGCGTGAGCGTCGCCGACATCAAGGAGGTCATCCTGGTCGGCGGCATGACCCGCATGCCCTATATCCAGGAGCTGGTCAAGAAGTTCTTCGGCAAGGAGGGCAACAAGAGCGTCAATCCCGATGAAGTGGTCGCGGCCGGCGCTGCCGTGCAGGGCGGCGTCCTGGGCGGCGAAGCCAAGGACATCCTGCTGCTCGACGTTACGCCGCTTTCGCTGGGCATCGAGACGCTGGGCGGCATCACCCACAAGCTGATCGAGCGCAACACCACCATCCCCACCAAGAAGACCGACATCTTTACCACCGCCGAGGACAACCAGTCCACGGTGGAGATCCACGTCCTGCAGGGCGAGCGGGATATGGCCCGCGACAACCGCACCCTGGGCAAGTTCCACCTGACCGGGCTGCCGCCGGCGCCCCGGGGGGTGCCGCAGGTGGAGGTCACCTTCGATATCGACGCCAACGGCATTCTGAACGTCTCGGCCAAGGACCTGGCCACTTCCAAGCAGCAGGCCATCACCATCACTTCTTCGAGCGGCTTGAACGAAAAGGAGATCGAGAAGATGGTCAAGGACGCGGAGAAATTCCACGAGGAGGACAAGCGCAACAAGGATGCCATCGAGAACCGCAACAAGCTCGACCAACTCTCCTATGCCCTGGAGAAAGTGGTGAAGGAGAACAAGGAAAAAGTCCCTGCCGACATGATCGGCGAGGTCGAAGCTGCGGTCAAGCGCGCCAAGGAGGCCGTGGAGAAAGGGGACAACCAGAAGATCCTCGATGAAATGGAAAATATAAACAAATTATCGGCAAAACTCTCGACCGAGATGTACAAGACTGCCGGGGCCCAGAAAGAGCCCCAGCCCGGCCCCGAGGCTGACAAGGCGCCCTCGGCGGACGGCGCCGCCAGCGAAGGCGAGGTCATCGACGCCGAATTCGAAGATGTCAGCAAAAAGAAAAATTAATCCCGGTTTTTCCTGATTTCTTCCCGCAGCAGCGGGCGGCAGCGCCAGCCGCCCATTGCTTGTTCCCTGGCCGACCCAATTTGCATTCTCCCCGGGAATATGGTAAGTTTTAGTGTCCATTCTAGGAGGAACAATGAAGTTGAAATCTCTTTGCATGATATTGCCGATAATCCTGCTGACTTCCTTTTGCGGTAAAAAAACCGATCACCGCGGGGTCGAGCTGGCAATGAAGCTGGCGCCGGAAACGGTCACCGATTCCCTGTTTTTCAAGATGGATTTTGAATTCAAGACCAGCGCCGCCTTCAAGAAGCTGGGGCCGGATTACTCGGTCTTTGTCCATTTTTGGCGGGTGAACAGCAAGGAAATGCTCCTGCAGGACGACCATGCGCCCTTGAAGAACACCGGCGCCTGGACCGCCAACGACAGCATCCGCTATTCGCGGGTCGTGTTCATCCCGCAGTTCCTCAACGAATTCGACGTCGATTTCGAGGGCTATGAAGAGATGAAGTTGACCGTGGGATTGTACAATTCCAAGGTCCAGGAAAAGCCGATCATCCTCTTCGAAAAGAAGATCAACATCCAGCCGGCCTCGATCAATGCCCCGGAGATCGTCTATGACGAGGGCTGGAACGAGATCGAGACCGATGTCAACGCCAAGGACCCCTTCAGCAAGAGCTGGCGCTGGACCACCGCCAAGTCGGTATGCATCATCGAGAATCCCAAGAAGGAATGCACCCTGCTCATCAAGGGCGGCGTCAACAAGTCCGTTTACCAGGACCAGAAGCTGACCTTCAAGATCAATGACGCCCTGCTCGACGAGTTCGTTCCCGCCGAGGACAATTATTCGCGGGAATACACGGTGACGCCGCAGATGCTGGGCGATGCCGATGAGTTTTCCCTGCGCATCGAAAGCGACAAGGTTTTTTTCCCGGACAAGGTCTTCCCGAACAGCAAGGACAATCGCGAGCTGGGCACGCAGATCTTTTTCATCTATTTCCGGGAGAAGCTGAAGTAGGGGCGTTTCCCCGGCGCGGCGGCCATTATGGCGAACGGCATGAGCGGCGGCAACCTGAAGGAACTCGTGGCGGTCGAAGGCAGCATGGAAGCCGAGATCATCAAGTCCAAGCTGGAAAGCTACGGGATCCCGGTGCTCCTGCAATATGAGGCTGCCGGCCGTATTTTCGGCATCACCATGGATGGGCTGGGCAAGGTGAGCGTCCTGGTCCCCCAGGACCTGCTGGAGGAAGCCCGAAAAGTGCTTGCCGGCTAGTCCGGGCTCTGGAAATCGCGGGCGGCGCCGCCTTGAGAAAGATCAGGGGATAAAGGCGTCGAAGGACTTGGCTAGGCGGTCCGTTTCATCCTGGCAATTCAGATCGTACTTGATGACGCTGAGGGAAATGAAGCCGTTCTGCACCGCCCAGATATCGCTGCCTTCGCTGCTGGCGTAGTTCGGCGTCCCGGTCCCGATCCAATAATACTTGCGGCCGCGCGGATCCAGGCGCTCGATGATGTCGGGGGTATAGTGCTTGCTGCCCAGGCGGGTCACGGCGATCTCGCCGCGGTTGGGGAAAGGGATGTTCAAATTGTAGATGACGCGCTCGTGGCGGCCGGCCAGCAGCTTTTCGACCACCCGGGCGGCGATGCGCGCCCCGGCGGCAAAATCAAACTCCTGCTTCTGGTACTGGCCCAGGCCGGCGATCAGGGAGACGGCCAGCGAGGGGATGCCGTAGAGATGCCCGGAAAAAGCGCCGCCCACCGTCCCGGAAAAGAACACGTCCTCGGAAAGGTTCTCGCCGAGGTTCATGCCCGAAACGACGAAATCGGGGCTGGCCGGGAGGACCTTCTGCAGGGCGATGTTCACGCAGTCGGAGGTCGTGCCGTTCACGGCAAAAACATTTTCCTCGACCTGGTTGATGCGCAGGGGGTGGTTGAGGGTCAGGGCCATGCTGATGGCGCTCTTCTCGCGGTCGGGGGCCACGACCCAGACGCGATAGTTCTTCTCCAGCTCGGTTTTGAGGGATGTCAGGCCCGGGGAGTAGAAGCCATCGTCATTGGTCAGTAATATTGTTTTCATTATTGAAGTAAAGGAAAAGTCGGGGCGAGTGGATTCGAACCACCGACCACACGCACCCCAAGCGTGTACGCTAACCAGGCTGCGCTACGCCCCGACTCACTCAGTTTTTATCATCTTTGGCGAGCAATGTCAATATTTCCTTCAGGCCGCGGCGGATCTTCTGCAATTTTTCCGGGTTGACCGGTTCGGCGGCCGCGGCGGGCTGGCTGCCGGCCAGGTCGCCGAAATGCTGCAGCAGCAGGTCCCTGATCAGTCCTTTGTCGCGCTTTTCCTGGATCAGCCATTGCTTGACGGCCAGGATGACCTCGACGTCGCGGCGGCTGTAAAATTTCTCCCCGCTCTGGTTGACCACCGGAGAGAAGGCGCAGAATTCCTTTTCCCAGTAGTCGAGCACGCGGCCGTCCAGCTTGGAGAGCTGCATGACCTCCTTGCGCTTGAAGGTCAGCTTGTCGGGGATCTTGTTTTCAGCCATCTCTCGCTTCCTGAGCCCGCTCCTAGAAATTGACCGCGGCGCTGCCGCCGAAGTAAAACCCGTTCTTGAACCCGGCCTCGACCCGAAGCAAGACCTTGCCGCGGATGTTGCCCATGATGCCTACCGGGAGGTGGCCCACCGGCACGAAGGTCCTTTTCTGGTAGGTATCGCGGATGGTGGTGCCGAGCTCATCCTGGTAAGACCCTTCGGCCCAGATGCTCATGCGGCCGATGCCGATGCCGCCGCCGATATAGGGGTGAATGGGGGAGCTGGGGAAAATGTGCATCAGGATGGTGGCGGTCAGGTTGATCTGCGTGACTTCGCCGGAACCGAACACGCGGTTGTCGTAATTCTCGACCCGCCAGAGGCCTTCGCCGCTGAGGCGGCTGTATTCCAGGCAATAGATGCCGCTGAATACCGATCGCGGGCCTTTCTCCCCATAGGAGTGCAACTCGAACGACATGGCCGTTCCTGACAGGTTCGGGTGCTCATACAGGGCCAGGTCGAGCAGGGCGTTGGGGAAGCCGAAGGAACTGACCCGTACTCCGGCCCCGAAGTGGAACACCTTGTCGGCACCGGGCAGAATAGCGCACCAGAGCACCAAGAGGGACAGGAGTATTCCTTTTTTCATGCTGCTCCTCAATCCATCCTGTAATTGGGGGATTCCTCGGTGATGATCACGTCGTGAACGTGACTCTCCTTGAGGCCGGCAATGGTGATGCGTATGAAGCGGGCTTTTTCATGCAGCTCCTCGATGCTGCGGCAGCCGGTCAACCCCATGCCGGCCCGGACCCCGCCGATCAGCAGGGGGATCAGGTTCATGACCGAACCGCGATAAGGCACCCGGCCCTCGATCCCCTCCGGGATCAGCTTGGATTCGGAAAATTCGTCCTCCTGGAAGTAACGATCTCGGCTGCCGGCTTTCAGGGCGGAGATGGAGCCCATGCCGCGGTATTTTTTATAGGAGCGCCCCTGATAGATGACCATTTCGCCCGGGCTTTCGTCGGTGCCGGCGAGCATGGAGCCGATCATAACGGCGTGGGCTCCGGCGGCCAGGGCCTTGGTGATGTCGCCGGAGAACTTGATGCCGCCGTCGGCGATGACCGGCACGCGGCCGGCGACTTCATGGGCGACTTCCATGACGGCGGTGACCTGGGGCACGCCGGCGCCGGTCACGACGCGC
>JBGSPO010000134.1:0-9217 GCA_041738575.1 Candidatus Aminicenantia bacterium | reverse complement strand
GCGTCGGCGCGCAGGCGCAGCGGATCGACGATCTCGAACAGCAGAGCTTCCTTGGCCACTTCGGCGCCGGCCGCGGTCTTGACGCGCACCATGCCGGCCAGCGGGGCCTTGACGACCTGGTTGGCCAGGGCGTTGCCCTCTTCCAATAGCGCCAGGGCCGCCTGGTAAGCGCGCTCGGCGGACTGGATGGCTTTTTCGCTCTTCTCTTTCCAGTTCTGGCGCGCGGTCAGGATCTTTTTCTTTTTGGCGGCATCCTGTTCAAGGGACTTGAGCTTGTCATCTGAGCCGGCGTTCAGAACGGCCAGTTCCTGGCCGGCGTCGACCATGCTGCCTTCGCTGACCCGGATCTCGGAAACCACCCCGTCGACCGGGCTGGCCACGGGCACTACCTCCAGCCGGGCCTTGCCCGACAGATGGCGGTATTCGGAAAAAACAGACGCCTTGACGGTTTCAAGCAGCACCGACGCCTTGCGCGGGCATTTCATTTTTTTTGCCTCCGCTCCCTGCGGGCCGTCGGCGGCCGTCGCGTTCTGAGCGGCAAAAGCCAGTGAGCCTATCAACAAAACCAGGCAGAACATCATCAATTTCTTCTTCATCGCTGCTCCTTCACTTCAGGTTATTTGCAAATGTATACAAGTATGATTACCGTGAAACGACACGGTTAAAAATTGTCATAGGGGCTTTGCCGGCCCTGGTCGTCCACGGCCGCTACGGCATAATCGTAGGTTATTCCCGATCCGGCAGTGACATCGGCGAAGGTGCTCCGGTCGGCCGAGACCTCCCCGATCTGCAGGAACGATCCGCCGGTCTCCTTGCGGAAAATGCGGTAGCTGACGATATTGTAGCCGGCCGCCTCGTTCTTGGCATTGGCCGTCCATTTGACGACATTGCCTTCGCGGTTGTAGAGCAGGGTGCTGATCTTCTGCCAGGACCAGGTGGCGGGAGCGGTATACAGGGCCTTGACGTTGATGATCTTGTCGGCGCTGCCGCGGCCCGCCTTGTCGTCGGTGACCGTCAGGCGCACCTTGACGCTGCCGTAGCTCACGTCGAACTTGTAACTGGCCGTCACGCCTTCGAAATTGACCTTGTCCTGAATGACGCGCCATTCGTACTTAACGATGCTGCCATCACTGTCGCTGCTGCCGCTGGCGTTGAAGTTGACCGACTCGCCCCAGTAAACCTCCTCCTTGTCCACGGCGATCACGGCTTGGGGCAGATTGTTGGTCACCAGCTTGTCGCTGACGTGCAGGGTGATCGCCACGTTGCCGTCGGCATAGACCACGCCGGCGATGGCGCCGTCCCAGGTCTGGTCGCTGGCCACGAGCACCGGCGACGGAGTGTCGGGCATGTCGGCCTGGGGCTCCCAGTTCTTGGCGCCGCTTCGCTTGCGCGCGTAACGGACAATGCCGCTGAAGCCGGTGAAATAGTTGCCCGCCTGCCAGGAGGCGAACATGCTGTTGTTCTTGATCGAGAAATCCAGGAAATGGTAGGAAACATATTCATCGGTGGAGATCATGACCGTCTTGTCGCGGCTGGTCAGATTGCCGTTCCAGGCGCGGTACCACAGGCGGCGGTCGTTGCCGCGGTCTTCCCAGAAAGCCACGTGCGGGTTTCCGTCGTTGTCCAGGTCCAGGCGCGGGCGCTGGGTGTAGTAGGCGTTCATGTTCACGGCCTTCTCCCAGCTGCCGCCCTCGACATTGGGCCGCCGCTGGTACATGATGCCGTAGTCGATGGGCAGCAGGTGCTGCCAGACGATGTGGATGAAGTTGTCGTCGCAGGCGATGTCGGCGTGCTTGGAGCGCCCCTCGACCGGGAAGCCCACGGTCGCCTTCTTGCCGAAATACTTGCTGATATAGGAGCAGCGGCCCTTGGTGGCGTTCCAGATCACGGCGAACACGTTGTTGTTGCTGTCGGCGGCCACGCGCAGGTCCTCGCACCAGTCGGACAGGGCGATGGTGGCCAGGTCCTCGATGGGCCCCCAGGTCTTGCCGTTGAAGTAGCGGTACTTGACGTACTGGGCCAAGGCCTGGGCGCCGCGCTGGTACTCGACCCAGACCACGTGCAGCTCTTCGTTCTTGGTCACGGCGATGTCGGGGTAATAGGGGGAGCGGGCAAAAGGGTTGCCCTGGGTGACATTGGTCACCGCCGAGATGTTGATGCCGTTGTAGCTGCGCAGGAAGATATCGTTGCGCCCGGTCTTTTGATCGCGGGCTTCATAAACGACATAGGCCCGGCCCGAAGGGCCGAACTTGATGGACGGGCGCATGAAAAGGTAATCGGGTTGGCCGGCGATATGAACCGGCGGTTCCCAGGCCGCCAGGGGGGCGGCAGCCAGCAGCATCAACGCCAGGCAGGCGTATACAACGAACTTTGTCCTGTTTTTCATAATCGGGGTTTCCTCCATGAAAATTAATTAGATTGTATTATACCATAAAAGCCGGGGGTTGCGAACTCAATTGATATAGCCCAGCGCTTTCAGTTCCTCGATGGTCTCTCGGTCGGCGTCCTGGTTTCGTTTCCCCTTTTTGCCCTTGTCCAGGGCATAGACCGCATACTTCAGTTTCCGGCTCAACTTGAACACATCCTGCAGCGGCCGGCCGTCCATGTTCCGGTCCACCGGCAGGCCGAACAGGTAAAGGATGGTGGGCGCGATGTCGTAGATGCAGGCGGATATCTTGCCCGGTCTGACCGATGGGCCATTGACCAGCAGGATGCCGGGAGGCGCATCCATCTCCCTGGGCAGGTCGTAATGGTTGTAGCCGCCGGGGTAGAGGCTGAAGCCGTGGTCGGACATGATGAAAAAATAGGCGTCCTTGAATTTCGGGTCGCTCATGTATTTTTTCAGCAGGTTGTCCATGTAGCGGTAAACCGGCTCCATGGCCCGGGAGATGCGTTCGGTGACCTCGCGCTGCTTTTCCACCGGCATATTCCAGGCTTCGCCCTCTTCGGGGAACATGCCCTTGATGTATTCGTCGGCGAACAGGCGCAGCACGAAATGCTGGACGATGTCCGGCAGGCGGAAATAGCTCATGTACAGGTCGGCTTTTTCCGTCCGGAACAGCTGGTCGGTCACATCTTCGACCAGCGCGTCCTGCATGATGAAGGTGCGCGAATGCTGCAGGGTGAAATACCTCTTGAAATCGTCGTCGGGGTGGACCTTCTGGAAAAGCTCCGGAAAATCGGGCAGGCCGGTGCGCTTGAGCGTCTGGCCGTAGTCGCGGCGGATGACCTGCTTCAGGCGGTAGAAATCCATGCTAGGATAGATCGAATCGGCCAGGTCGTTGACCATTTCCTTCTTTTTGATCGCCGCCTGGCGGAAGCGGTCGGAGACCATCACGCCGTTGAACTGGTCGGGGGGATAGGTGACGTACCAGTTGACGACCACGCTGCGCATGCCGAAGCGGTCGAGCATCTGCCACAGCGAGGGCTCGCGCTTTTCCGAGTTGGAGAACGGCACCTGGAGGTTGTTGTCCTTCAGGTAGGTGAAGTCCAGGATGCCGTGCTTCTGCATGGTCTTGCCGGTGGCGATGCTGGTCCAGACCACCGAGGACTTGGTGGGCTTGTCGGTCTTGAATTCGGCCCAGGCGCTGTTCGCCTTCAGCTGCTTCAGGAACGGCAGCTTCCCGGCCGCGAGCAGCGGATCGAGAGTCGGCCAGCCGGCGCCGTCGAAACCCAGGACCACGATCTTCACTTTTTCTTTTTTGCCGCCGCCGCACATGACCAGGGTGATCAGCAGGAGGGACAGCAGGGAAATTTTCATGATTATGCTCTTCATAATGGATGAATTATACCATAATTATATAACCTGTCAAGTGTCAATTCAAGCCGCTTTCCGGCCGGTTCTGCCGCCTGCCGCTCCATTTGACAATCCTGGGCGATTTGCATAAAATAAACCGTTTTTTCGACTCGAAAATTCTGGCTTCGAGAGGGATAAAAAATGGCCGCATTCTTCAGCTGGGTCAAGTCAAAAAAATGGAACAGGAACTCCGCGTCCGTGCTGGCCGTGGCCCTTTTCCTGCTCGCCGGCATCGCGCTCATCTACCTGAAAGCCCGGCGCATCGCCCTGATCTCCGACGATTACGTCGATCTCCTGGACCTGTCCGATTGGGGCTTCGTTTCCAAGGCCAGGACCTTTTTCCGCCCGCTGGTCAAATTGTATTTTGAATCGCTGACGCCGCTCTTCGGCATGAAGCCGGGCGGCTACCACCTGCTGAGCCAGCTGCTGCACTGGTTCAACTGCCTGCTGCTGTTCGCATTGGGCCGCCATTTTTTCAAGGAGAGAAACCCCCAGGGCGATCAGAAGGAGAGGATGCGCGAGTTGATCATGGCCGCGGCGCTGGCCATGGCCTTCGCCTTCAGCTACACCCATTCGGAGGCGGTTTTCTGGATCGCGGCCACGACCACGCTGCTCGAGGCGCTTTTCATCCTGCTCACCCTGGTTGCTTATTCGCACTACCTGAGCAGCCGCAAAACCGGATTCCTGCTGGCGGCCCTGGCGCTGTTCGCGCTGGGCCTGGGCGCCAAGGAAGGGGTTTTCCTGATCGTGGCCCTGGCGCCGCTGACCAGCTTCCTTTTCCAGGCCAAATTCCGCTTCCCGGACAGGCGGGTCATCCTTTCCTGGCTCGGCTTCTGGGCGATCGGCCTGGCCTACCTGCTGGTGGTCCCGCGCGTGGTTTCCAAGGCCATGCACGGAGGCGCTTACGCCTTCAAGATCGGCGTGTCACTGTTCAAGAACATCCAGCAGTTCATTTTTTCCAGCATCCTGTGGACGCCGTTCAACGACCAGCCGCTTTTCGCCGCCCAAAACCGCCTGCTGGGCATCGGCAACGCTCCAAGCCAGGGTGCTGATCTTTTGAATGGTTGGCTCCTGCTGGGAGTGGCCTGTTTCGTTTTCCTGGCCCTTTTATTATGGAAGGGAGGCCTGGGCACCCGAGTCGCCATGCTGATGCTGCTGGTCTCCACCCTGCCTTATGCGCTGCCGCCCCGGCACATCAGCGGCTGGATGGTATACCCCTATCCGCTGCGCGTCTACTACGTGGTCATGATCTTTTACATCCTGATGCTGGTCGTTTTCCTGGGAGCGGTCAAGGCGGCCGCCTCGGGAAAAGTTACCGCCGTGCTGGCCGTTCTCCTGGCGGCGGTGGCGCTGGTCAATGGCGTCCGCGTTTTCCAGCGATCCGAAGAATGGATCTTCGAAGGGAAAAAATACACGGCCGTCCTGAGAAAGGTCGAAAAGAGGATCGACCAGGTCAGGACCAAAAGCCTTTGGATCCGGGTAGTCGATGCCACGGATAATTACGGGATATTCATCCGCTACAGCTTCCCCTTCTATCCCGGGCACAAGCAGCGCCTGCACCTGATGGAACACCAGATGCCCACCTGGAGAGCGGCGACGAATTTCAAGCCGCACGAGGTCAAGCGCATGCGCGACGGCTCCCTGACCGTCTTCGTTATCCAAGACGAGGTGATCGAGATCTTCGATAAGGAGCGGTCGCAGGATCTGTGATTTAATTCAGCCGGGACTGGAAGCGTTCCAGGAACTCCTGCAAGGAAAAGATCTTGTTCATGCCGAACTGGTGGGCGGAATTGTCGGAGAGGTCGCGGGCGCGGGCGGCGATGAAATCCAGGTTGGTCTCAGGGTCCTTGCCGGCGTTGAAGACGTAGATCTTGCGCAGCAGGTCGAGCTGGCCGCTCAGCTCGCGCGCCAGGTCTTTTTTCTTTTCCGGCGGCGGCTTCTTCCCGCCCAGGCTGAACAGCTCGCGCAGCCGGGAGTCCACTGCCGCGGCCGGGGCCGCCCCCTGTTTTTTCTGGTAATGGCGGCGCACCAGGTACGGGACCCCGGTCTCGCCGGAGCGGCGGATCTGCTCGTCGTCCACCACCCAGCCCAGGTTGTGAAAGGTCACCCGCGAGGAAGTGGTGCGGAAGATCTCCGCGACAAAGGGCTTGATGGAGTTCTCCACCGACTCGGACATGCTGTTGAACTGGTTCAGCACGAAATAGATCTTGTAGTTCTCCACGTAGTAACGGAAAACCCTGAGGAAGTTGTCCTGGGGGAACTGCGCCGCCGCCTCGCCGATCAGGTCGTCCAGGTTTTGTCCCCCGTCGTCGCCGCCGCCTTCCAGAAAATCGCGCAGGCGCTGGAAAACTGCCGCCTGCGGATCGCCGAGCCCCTGGGCGAAGCGTCCCTGCAGCAGGGGCGAGGCGAGCATGATGTCCAGCATGCGGAACAGGATGGCCTTGGCCATCCCGGCCGCGGAGGCGGTGGCCGCCTTCAGGCGCGGGGTAAAAATGAGGATGCCGCTGTTGGAAAGGGGGAGGAACTCCAGGACATTGTGGTCGAGGCCGGCTTTCATGTCGATGACCAGGTAATCGGCCTGCAGGCCATTGATGCCGGTGATCAGCTTGTCCTTGACCGCGGGGCTGAAGTTGACCAGGTCATGGATGAAACCGTGCGGCGAGGCGATAAAGCTGAAGTTGGCAAAAGCGCGATCGGGGTCCATGGCCGGGGACAGGGTTTCCCGGCACTCGTTCAGCGGCAGGTCCTTTTTCAGGAAGTGGTACAGGTCCCTGCTGACCTTGACGTCCAGGAAATTGCGCAGGCTGGAGGTCCCGGTATCCAGGTCGAGAAGGATGGTTTTATGCGTCTTGGCCAGGGCCAAGGCGAAATTCAGGGCGAACGTCGTCTTGCCCACCCCGCCTTTTCCCGATGATACAGGCAAAATTCTCATGAATGGCCTTTTTCTCCGCTGCATGTCCCCGGCAACCGCTTACGCCCAGCAAGCGCTGCGGCGATGGGTTACTATAGCCCATGGGGGGGCAAAAATCAATAGCCGGCGGCCGCCTGGGCGGCAGCGGTCAGATCGCGCTGTGGCCAACGATCAGCTCGGGGTCGGCCATGATGACGCGCAGCACGGGCGTTGCAGACCGGGCGCTGCCGCTGCTGAAATAAGCGACTTGCCCCGGACCGGGACCGGGATTGAGGCGGCCGGTAGCGGCCAGGCGGCGCCGCAGCTGCCGGGCGACGGGATCGCCGGTGTCGAGCACCTTGACCCGCGGACCGCAAAGGGCGGCGATGCGTTCCTTGATGACGGGATAATGGGTGCAGCCGAGCACCACGGTGTCGACGCCCTTCTCCAGGAGCGGCCGCAGGTTCCTTTCCAGAAGGGCCTGGGTGCGGCGGTCAGCGAAGCACCCGGCCTCGATGCGCTCCACCAGCCCGGCCACCGGCTGGGTATAAACCTCCATGCCCGAGGAAAAATTCTCCAGCAGCCGCGAGAAGCGCCGCCCCTTCAGGGTCAGGGAGGTGCCCAGAACGCCGATCTTCTTGTTGCGGCTCAGGCGCTGCGCCACCTTGACAGCCGGCTCGACACCGACGATCTCCAGCCCGGGAAAGGCCTGGCGCAGGAACTCCAGCGCCGCCTCGCTGGCCGAGTTGCAGGCCACGACGATGGCCTTGGCGCCCTGGTCCAGGAGAAAGCGGCTGATGGCCAGGGAGCGTTGGCGGACGAAATCGGAACTCTTGCTGCCGTAAGGGCAGTGCGCCGAATCGGCGAAATACAGCATGTTCTCGCGCGGCAGCAGTCGGCGGGCAGCCTGCAGCACCGTCAGGCCCCCGACCCCGGAGTCGAAGAACCCCACCGGGGCCGCGAGTTGCGCAGGGTCAGCTCGGCTCTTTTCCTTGTTCATCGGCATGGATTATACATCAATTACCCTCACGCCGTCAGCCCCTCAGTTCTTGAGCCGCGTAAGGGTCCGCTATGCATCAGAACTTATTCACCGGCTCTTGCATTCGCCGCACCGCTCCCCTAGAATGAGAATGTTCAGTTCAACCACCCGCATGACAACCGGAAAAAAGATCACCGTGGCCGTCGCCGGCGCCGCCGGCTTTATCGGCACCGCCCTGGCCCGCGAGCTGGCCCCGGACTACCGGGTCATCTGCCTTAGCCGGAGGGATCCGCCGCCCGGCAGCCGAGCCGAATGGCGACGCTGCGACCTGTTCTCGCTTTTTGAATGCGAACGGGCCCTGGCCGGCGCCGAAGTCGCCTTCTACCTGGTGCACTCCATGCTGCCGTCGGCCCATCTTACCCAGGGGACCTTCCAGGACCTGGACCTGATCAGCGCCGACAATTTCGCCCGGGCGGCATCCCGGGTGGGCCTGCGCCAGATCATTTACCTCGGCGGCATGATCCCCGACCAGCCGGATCTCTCCCGTCATATCCTGAGCCGCGGCGAAGTGGAGCGCACCCTGGGCGCCTACGGCGTGCCGGTGGCCACGCTGCGGGCCGGGATCGTCATCGGCCTGAGCAGCGCCTCCTATGGCATGTTCCGCTCGGTCCTGGAGCGGGTGCCCGTGGTCCCCTGCCCGCGCTGGTCCGCTTCGCGGATCCAGCCGGTGGCCCTGTCCGATGCCATCCGCCTGCTGCGCTACTGCCTGGAACACCCGGAATCCCGGAGCCGCAGCCATGATATCGGCTCCGCCGACATTCTGACCTACCGCCAGCTCCTGGAACGCAGCGCCCGGCTGCTGGGCTTGCGGCGACTGTTCGTCGGCCTTCCCTGCCAGCTGCTCTGGCTTTCCAAGGCCTTCCTGGCACTGATCAGCGGCTATCCCCGCCAGCTCGTCTCGCCCCTGGTCGAAAGCCTGAAGCATTCCCTGGTCAGCCGCGACCTGGGACTGCAGCGCCGGGCGGGCCTGGCTGCGCTCACGTTCGACCAGGCCCTGCGGGAGTCGCTGGCCGAGGAAAAAAGCGGCGCCAGTTTCCGCGCCATCCATGCCGTCGAGACGACCGACGATGGCGGCGTGTGCATCGTGATGGCCTACTGCGCGCGCGGAACACTGCGGGACCGGATGAAGCAGGGCCCGATTCCCGACACGGCGATCGACACCATCGCCCTGCACCTCGCCCGTGGGCTGACCAGCGCACATCGGGCCGGCATCGCGCATGGAGACATCAAGCCGGCCAACGTCGGCTTCGGCGACGGCGACGTGGCACGACTCCTGGACTTCGGCGTCGCCGTACACACGCAGGAGATCGCCAGGGGCGGTCGCGCCCTGAGTGGCACACTCCCGTACCTCGCCCCCGAGTTGTGGCGCGGCGCGCCGCATGGGCCGCGCACCGACGTCTGGGCACTCGGTGTCACCTTCTTCGAGATGATCACCGGAACGCGACCGTTCGTGGGCGCCGATCCCGGCCTGCTTGCCGATGCGATCCGCCGC
>JBGSPO010000124.1:0-6633 GCA_041738575.1 Candidatus Aminicenantia bacterium | reverse complement strand
CCCAGCAGGGGCTGGTGCAGGCGTTCTCGGTCTATGTGGACACGCTGTTCGTCTGCTCGGCCACCGGTTTCATGCTGCTGATGACCGGCATGTACAACACGGCCGACGGCAAGGGCGGCTTCCTGGCCCAGAATATCCCTGGAGTTCCCGAAGGCCCGGTCTGGACACAAATGGCGGTCGACACCCTGATCAAGGGCATTGGCGGCCCCTTCGTCGCCGCCGCCCTGTTCCTGTTCGCCTTCACCACCCTGATGGCCTACGCCTTTTATACCGAATCCAACGTGGCCTACCTGTTCCGCAAGAACCCCGAGCCCTGGATCATGGTCGCCCGCTTCTTCCTGCTGGCCATGACCTTTTTCGGCACCATCCGCACCGCCACCCTGGCCTGGGGCTTGGGCGACATCGGCGTCGGGGTGATGGCCTGGCTGAACATCATCGCCATTTTGCTGCTGTCGCGGGTAGGGCTGGCCACCCTCAAGGACTACGAGGCGCAGCGCAAGTCGGGGAAACCGCTGCGCTTCGATCCGGAAAAACTCGGCATCCGCAATGCCGGGCTGTGGAACCAGATAAAAAAAGAACAAAAAACAGTCCGCACGGCGGATTGATCTGAAGACCGGAATTCCTTGGCCTGGGTTCAGCGGCTGATGCTCTCCAGCAGCAGCTTAAGGGAATAGTAGTCGGTCGTCTTGCAGATCTCCTGGACCGCCTTGGTCAGGCTGGCGTCATGGCTGATCAGGGCGTCCTTGAGCATGAACACGTCGTAATCGAGGTCCATGGCGCCGTGGTAGGTGGCCAGGACGCAGCCCACGGCGCTGAGGCCGCACAGGAACAGGGTATTGCAGCCCTTGGCCTTCAGCATCTTGTCTAATTCCGTTTTTTTAAAGGCGCTGGGATAATTTTTGATAATCTGTGCGTCGTCGGGCAGAATGGCGACCGTTTTGGGGAACTCGAACTCCTCGCTGCCGGGCTTGGGCCCACGCTTCAGGTCGGTGTGGTAGACGCGGATGACCGGGAAGCTGTTGTCCCGGAACAGGGCGATGAAATAATTGATCACCTCCATGCCCATCTTCTTGTCCTTTTCGTCCATGAAGGGCAGGTAGGCGTTCTGGATATCGATCACCAGCAGCGCCGGCTTGATCTTGGCCGGAGCGGCCTTGGCGGCATCGGCGGCGGAAAGCCAAAAGAAAGAGACCACCAGCAGAAACACGATCAGCAGGATAACTTTTTTCATCGAGCCTCCTTTTTCCGACATGAACGATCCCGGATTTTTATACAATATTGCAGCGGATTCCCGTTTTTTCAATGTGACCCGGGTCACATTTTGCAAAAAGAGACGGGCGGCCTGGCACCTTGCGCCCAGCGGCCAATAGAAAGAACCTGAAAAATGGCCGGGAATTCGCCAAAGACCGCCAGGGATAAAAAGCGGGCGCCGCGGCTACAGGCCCCTCAGGAAAGTCGCCAGGATCAGCAGCAGCCAGCCGGTGCCCATGAACCAGAAGAGGTTGACGGTGACAAAGGGGATGGCCACAAAATAGGACAACAGGCTGAGAAGGCCGAGGAGGAGAGAAACGATCCAGGAGATGCGGCTCGGTGCGTTGAGTCTCATTGCTTCCTCCGCAAGATGGTTTATGAACAAATAAACTTTATTCAAGGAGCGATAAAATTGCAAGCCCTGCGTGTTTTTTTGACAATCCATGCGACATCAACTAAAATAGAATCATAATCAGGCCGGGGATGATCGTTACATCCCTGAACCGCTATTATGGAGGGAACATGGCTGATGTAACATTGGATCAAATGAGGCTGAAGTACCAGTCGGCACTGAACCTGATGAGCACGCTGAAGGTCCAGCTGAAGAACCTGCACGTCCAGGGCGACAAGCTGGTCCTGCGGGCCGTGGCCAAGACCAAGGACGACGCCAACAAGGTCTGGAACCAGATCAAGCTGGTCGACAAGAACTTCGCCAGTGACCTGATGGCCGAGATTTCCTTCCTCAGCGACGCCCCGGCGCCCAAGCCGCAGACCGCGCCCACGCTGCGCATCCACAAGGTCGTGGCCGGCGACACCCTGTCCAAGATCGCCAAAAAATACTACGGCAAGGCCGGCGACTACATGAAGATCTTCGATGCCAACAAGGACAAGCTGAAGGACCCCGACAAGATCTTCCCGGGCCAGGACCTGATCATCCCTTGAAATCCCAACCGACAAAAGGAGGCACATCATGCTGAAAGAACTTTTGCAGGGCATCTTGGGCGGCGGAGCCAGGACGCCCAATCCCAGCCTGCTGGAATCGGGCATCAAGGTGCTGCTCGACCCCAAGGGACCCACCGGGGGCTTGCCGGGGCTGGTGAATATCTTTAAAAGCAAGGGGCTGGGGAACATCATCGAGTCCTGGATCGGCATGGGGCCCAATAAAAAGATCTCGGCCCGCCAGGTGAAGAAAGGGCTGGGGCCAGACATCCTCGAGCAGATCGCCGGCTCCGTCGGCCTCTCCAAGGGCGCCGCCAGCGGCCAGCTGGCCAAGTACCTCCCCAACATCATCAACAAGCTGACCCCCAAGGGCGAGATCCCCAAGGAAACCACACTGGCGGACAAGGGGCTGGACCTGCTCAAGGGATTGCTGCAGTAGGGACCGGAACTCCCCGTATCCTGGGGCAGGACCGGTTCTCAAGACCGGTTCTGCCTTTTTTTATTTCGCTGCTTCCCTAATACAGAGTATTCCCCAAAAAATACTAAAATCTCCAGAGGCTTTCAATTAAACCAGTGGAAACGAGATAGTGAAGGTGCAGCCAGCGCCTGGCGCGCTTTCAACCTTGATCTCGCCGCCATGCAGGCTGACGATATGCTTGACGATGGCCAGCCCCAGCCCGGTGCCGCCGCTCTGGCGCGAGCGGGCCTTGTCGATCACGTAAAACCTCTCGAAGATCCGGGGCAGGTGCTCGGAAGGGATTCCGGATCCGCTGTCCTTGACTTCAATGATCGCGTGCCCGGCAGCAGCCGATAACCGTATGGCGATGCCGCCCTTGTCCGTATATTTGATCGCATTGTCCAGCAGGTTGATGAACATCTGCTCCAGGCGGAAGCGATCCCCCTTGAAGGCGATCTGCTCCAGGCTCTCCGGAAGCAAGGTCTCCAGGCTCAATTTTTTTTCAAGGAGTTTTCTCTCGAACAGGACGCGAATGCCGGAGAACATGTCAGGCCAGTCGATGGTTTCCCGGCGCAGGACAACGCCTTTCTCCTCCAGCTCCGACAGGGAGAGCAGGTCCCTGGTCAGATCGATCAGGCGGTCGGCATGGCGCAGGATCACGTCCAGGTATTTTCTCGCATCCCCGGTGGACTCCTCTGCCAGTGTCTCGGCATAGCCCTTGATGGCGGTCCACGGCGTGCGCAGTTCGTGCGACACATTGGCCACGAAATCCTTTTTTTGCTTCTCCAAACGCCTGGATTCGGAAAGATCGTGAAAGGTGATCACCGTCCCCCCGGGATCAGGGAGCGGAGAGAGCGATGCCAGGTAGGTCCGGCCGTGGATCTCGATCTCGCTGCGCACGCTTTGCTTCGCCGCCTGGCGGACCATGTCGGCGAACTCCTTGCTGCGCAGCAATTCCCAGTACGGCCTGCCGATCGGGTCCGCTTCGCCGATGAGCTGGGAAAAGCGCGGCCCGGCGCGGATGATCCGCTCCTGGGCATCGATGACCAGCAGGCCGTCCGATACCGAACCCAGGATGGCCTCCAGCTCCTGCTGGTTGCGTTCCAGCTTCTCCATGAACGCCTGCTGCCGGTCGGCCATGGCATTGAACTCGCTTGCCAGCTGCCCCAGTTCATCCTGGCGGCGCTCCGGAACATGGCCCTGCCATTTTCCCTCGCCGAGATCGCGCGCTGCCCGCGCCAGGCCGCGGATGGGCCGCGTCAGGTTGCGCGACAGGAGCAGGGAGATGAATAGGGAAATGGCGAGGAGGACCAGCAACAAAACGACGAACCGTTGGCGCCATAATGAGAACATCTGGTCGATATCGCTGATGAACTGGCTCATGCGCAGGGCAGCGACCGTCGTGCCGCCGACTTGCAGTGGCAGGGCATGGTACAGCATGCGCTCACGCAGGGTGAAGCTGAAGTGTGTTTCGGAACTGGGGCGGCCTGACAAAGCTGCGGCAACCTCGGGACGGTCGGCATGGTTCTGCATGCCGGCGGGGTCCCTCTGCGAGTCGGCAAGGACGCGTCCTTGGGCATCGATGACCGTGAAGCGCACCCGGGCCTGCCTCCCCTTCTCCTTGATGAACGCGTCCAGCGCTCCTTCATCCGCGGGAGGCCAGTCGGCGGCCAACTCGGCACTTACCAGGCCTCCCAGCTGGGCCAGCGCCTCCTGCTTGGACTGAAGGTAGAAGGCGCGGGCCTGGCCGACGACCAGGGCATAGAATGCCAGGCTGAGGAACAGGCTGAGCATGAAGGAGCCGGCGAAAAATTTCCAGAATATCTTTTTTTTCATGGCTCGATCTTGTAGCCCACCCCGCGGATGTTCTTGATCTTGGCTCCCGCCGCCCCCAGTTTTTCCCTCAGGTGCTTGATATGAACATCGACGGTGCGGTCGATGACATCCTTTTCATCGCCCCAAAGGGCGTCAAGTATTTTTTCCCTGGTGAACACCCAGCCGGGATTGCGGCTGAGGATGAGCAGGATGGAAAACTCAGTGGAGGTCAAGGCGACCCCCTGATCGCCGACCAGGGCGGTATGGCGTCCCTGGTCAATGACCAAATCCGCTCCCACGCGGATGAGATCGTCATCGCCGGGACCGGGCTTGGTGCTCCGCCTCAGGATGGCTTTCACCCGGGCCACAAGCTCAGCGGGCGAGAAGGGCTTGACCATGTAGTCATCGGCGCCGAATTCAAGCCCAAGAACGATGTCCGGTTTTTCGCCCTTGGCGGTCAGCATGAGGATGGGCAGCGGCTGGGTGCGGGCTTCCTTTTTAAGGGATTTGCAGATCTCCAGGCCATCGCCATCGGGGAGCATCAGGTCAAGAACCAGCAGGTCGGGCAGCTGCTTGCTCAAATAATGCAGCAGCGGCCTGGCGGCAGCAAAGGATTTCACGGCAAAACCGGCCCGGGACAGGTGCAGGCCGATCAATTCAAGGATATCGGGCTCATCATCGACAACAGCGATCACCCCTTTCGTGACGTGCGGCGCTTTAGCCGTGGTCATCCGCAACTTCCCCCTTGATCCGCCACGGTCGGAGACGACATGACCACCAGCCGGCTCATGGCGTCTCCTGGCGATGACGGACGATGCTGCCTTCGATCATGTAGATCACATCCTCGGCGATGTTGGTGGCGTGGTCGGCGATGCGCTCCAGATGGCGGCAGACGCGCAGATACTCGACCAGCTGGTCGGTCTGCTCGGGGAATTTCTTGATCTCGTTCTTCAGCTGCGTGAACTGGGCGTGGACCATCTCGTCGATCGCATCATCGGAATTGCGCACGCGGTGGGCCAACGGGGCGTCCAGGCGCACCAGCGAGTCGAGGCAGCCGCGCAAGGCATCCTGGACAAGGCGGCAAACGGGGCCGAAGTCGACCTTTTGGCCGGGAAGCGCCTGGGAGGAGACGCGCAGCGAACGCTCGGCGATATTGACCGCCTCGTCGCCGATGCGCTCCAGGTCATTGTTGATCTTGAGAACGGCGATGATGAACCTGAGATCCACGGCCACCGGCTGGTGCAGGGCGAGGATCTTCAGGCATTCCTCCTCCGTGTCGACCTCCCACTGGTCGGCCTGGTCGTCCTCATCCATGACCCGTCGGGCCAGCTCGGCGTCCTTGGCCTGGATCGAGCGGATGGCGTTCTCCAGGTTCTTTTCGATCATGCCGCCGTAGAGGATGATCCTTTTCTTCAGTCGCTCGATCTCCTTCTGTAAATGAACGGCCATATGTTCCTCCTTTTCAGCCGAAGCGGCCGGTCATGTAATCCTCGGTCCGCTTCTCGCAGGGTTTGGTGAACATGCGGGCCGTCTGGCCGTATTCTATCAGGTTGCCTTCGTAAAGAAAAGCGGTGAAGTCGGAGACGCGGGCCGCCTGCTGCATGTTGTGGGTGACGATGATGATGGTATAGCGGCCGCGCAGTTCGGCGATCAGGTCCTCGATGCGCGCCGTGGCCCGGGGGTCCAGGGCCGAGGTCGGCTCATCCATGAGCAAGATCTCGGGGTCGACGGCCAGGGCCCGGGCGATGCACAGGCGCTGCTGCTGTCCCCCGGACAGGCTCAAGGCGTTGTCCTCCAGGCGGTCCTTGACCTCATCCCACAGCCCGGCGCGCTGCAGGCTGGTCTCGACGGTCGCCAGGAGTTCGCCCTTATCCAGGTGGTCATGCAGGCGCCGGCCGTAGGCGATGTTGTTGAAGATGGATTTCGGGAACGGGTTCGGCTTCTGGAATACCATGCCGATGCGCCGGCGCAGGGTGACCACGTCCAGGCGGGGGCCGTAGATTTCCTGGCCGTCGAAAAGCATCTTGCCACTCGTGCGGCTGCCGGGGATCAGGTCGTTCATGCGGTTGATCGAGCGCAGCAGCGTGCTCTTGCCGCAGCCGCTGGGGCCGATGATGGCCGTGACCTGGTAGGAAGGAAAATCGAGCGTGACGTCCTTTACCGCCTGGTTG